>NZ_JADBPZ010000013.1:0-135049 GCF_014893445.1 Enterobacter cloacae complex sp. P29RS
GGCGGCGCGTTTTGCTGATGCGTCGCCCGAGCGGATCGTAGCGGAAGCTGACCTCCGTCTGCGGTCTGTTGCGGTCCCGCGGCTGGCTGATGACCTCCGTCAGGCGGTGCTCGCCGTCGTAGCGGTAGTGCCAGTGGGTCTGGCCGTTATCTTTCTCCACGGTGCGTCCGTGGACGTCATAGCGCCAGCGAATGCCATTCAGCTGCGTCAGGCGGTTGTGCGTGACCTTCTCAGCAGACTCTTCAGGCGATAAAGGTTCTGTAGTGGTAGCGTTTTGGAACGCGGTTGAATCCGATATCGCTGAAATGAACGACGCCGATCGTGAAAATTTCATGGCCGAGCAGGGTCTGAACCGCGTGATCCGCGCGGGCCATGAGATGCTCAGCCTGCAAACCTACTTCACCGCGGGCGTAAAAGAAGTGCGTGGACCATCCCTGTGGGTGCGACTGCGCCTCAGGCGGCTGGTAAGATCCACACCGACTTCGAGAAAGGCTTCATTCGTGCGCAGACTATCGCGTTTGAAGACTTCATAACCTACAAGGGTGAGCAAGGCGCGAAAGAAGCAGGCAAGATGCGTGCGGAAGGGAAAGATTACATCGTTAAAGATGGCGATGTGATGAACTTCTTGTTTAATGTTTGATTTGTTTTGAATTAAAAAAATCCACGCTTTGGCGTGGATTTTTTTATAGAGTAACGAACTTATCCCCTTTTGCGCAGATAGAACTCCAGATATTTTTTAGGTCTATCCTGAAACGCACGCTCTTTGCTGTAGTTATAAGCATCGTTAAAATATTTATACGCTTCCTCGAATTGATTCAACTCATAACAGACCATGCCGAGATCGATTAAGGGTGCAGTGTCTATATCCGATCCACGTGTCCGTAATGTCGTCTTTCCCCATTTCTCTGCCTCAGCGTAATCCGCGAGATCAAAATATGCGCTGTACATGCAAGCAGAGATCCAGTTGGCGAGCTCCCATTGGAGCTTTGGCTCAGGAAGAGCTTGCCAGGCTTTTTGGTTTTGCTCTAAAGCCTCGGCGTATTTTTGGTTGTCGTGAAACTCGTTCCCTTGATCAATAGTATATTGTTATAGATATTATAATACTTAAGCTCTTGTCCTTTTAAATAAAAAACTTTGCCTAAGAAACCGCCAAAAACACCATAATCTATGGTTAAATTTTATTTAAAATTATAAATTTATTACATTGCAATCAATCATTTTATAGCAAATATTTTTTAGTATTAAGGACTCTATAACATTCCAATCACCACCACCGAGGCCAGCTCCTATCCTTGGCATTTGTACAGAAAGGCGATTCACTAAAGCAAAGTCAGATAATTTTTCAAGACAAACTTCCAGAGAGTCATAACAAACGTATTGTTTTTTGTCGTTGATATTTTTCTTTATACCATCCTGCGCATACATATTAGCAATAAATATCTTCTCCTGAGCATCAACCATAACAAAATCAACCATCCCTAATTCTGGGAAGTTATTTTCTTTGAAGCTACTAAGATAGCTTTTTTTTGCCGCAGGATATT
Source organism: Enterobacter cloacae complex sp. P29RS (assembly GCF_014893445.1). Lineage (NCBI taxonomy): Bacteria > Pseudomonadati > Pseudomonadota > Gammaproteobacteria > Enterobacterales > Enterobacteriaceae > Enterobacter > Enterobacter cloacae complex sp. P29RS. The sequence goes on from NZ_JADBPZ010000013.1 coordinate 1,542, forward strand.
TATTTGAAAGGGACAGAACAAAACCTTTACCCCACTTCCCTTTATTATTCACAATATGAGCAATAACTGTGGATTTTTTCAAAGGTTCCACAGCATCTCCAGACAAGTATTTTATTCGCTTTTTTTCTTGCAATGAACTCGTTGATGTTTGCCAGAAAACTTCAAATTCCTCATTCGAAATTTCTTCGGCGTCACTTAAGTCCAGGTCGCTTTTCTTACCATCATACAGCAGGAAGCCAACTTTTTCATTTTTATCTAGCAAAGAGGAAGAAGCATAATCATTACCATCTATAATATTTATTTGTCGCGTGGCTACCTCTCCTATGAACTCATTGAGAATAGTCCCTTCACCTGCAATAAAATCAACACTTCCTTTATAATATTTTTTCACCTCAACCACAACTCCTCCCACTTTTAACAATTCTTTTAGAGACATCAAGATCTTTTGTGTTTAAGATCAAAAATGTATTTTTCCGGGGTTCAATTACATCTAAGCCAGTTACATCTAATTTTACCTGTAACGCTTGATGATAACCCAAAGGATCACCTCTATATTGATTGACTGTGGGGAATGTCACAATGTATGAGGGTAACGGAAGCTGACCTGCGTCCGCGGCCTGTTACGGTCCCGCAGCTGGCTGATGACCTCCGTCAGGTGATGTTCACCGTCATAACAGTAGTGCCAGCGAATGACGTTCAGCTGCGTCAGACGGTTGTGCGTGACCTTCTCAGTAGAGTCTTCAAGCGGTAAAGGTTCTGTAGAGGTAGCGGTTTACGCCGCGGTTGAATCCGATATCGCTGAAATCATCGACGGCGACCATAAAGAGTTCATGGCCGAGCGGGGGCTGAACCGCGTGATCCGCGCGGGCTATGAGCTGCTCAGCCTGCAAACCTACTTCACCGCGGGCGTGAAAGAAGTGAACGCGTGAATCATCCCTGTCGGTGCGACTGCGCCTCACGCGGCCGGTAAGATCCACACCGACTTTGAAAAGGGCTTCATTCGTGCGCAGACTATCGCGTTTTAAGACTTTATCACCTGCAAGGGTGAGCAAGGCGCGAAAGAAGCAGGCAAGATGCGTACGGAAGGGAAAGATTACTTCGTTAACGAGGTTCATGTGGTGAACTTCTTGTTTAACGTATGATTTTTTTTCATTCGATTTAGTTATTATTAACTTTAAAAAAAACCCTCTTTTAGAGGATTGTATTTTTTCCCTCCCCAAGGGTCGTCTAATAAAAACTTAGCAGGGATTGCTTCTTTTTCAGGCACAAGAGTAAAATTATAATAAATCTCGTCCCCTTCACAAACCTCATAAAAGAGCGAATAAATCTTGCCGGTTACGTTAATGCTTACATCAAATTTCTCTGTCGCAGATGCGATCTGGATCTTATTTTTATCCGTAATAAAAAATGGAACAACAATGCAGCGTTGTGCATTTTGATCTAATTTAAAAGCATTATCTATTTTGATATTGACGTTTGCTCCAAATGCGTCCTCTGGTAATGGATCGAATACAACATAATCCTTGTGTAAAACAGCGCCTTGAGAAACATTACCTTTTCCCCACTGACTCAGCTTTTCGTCATAGTCTCTGGATCGTAACAATATTTGACTATGTGAAATTAGCAGATCTACTGTTTGCATGATCTTATCACTCATTATATTCCCTAGACTTTTATTCTTGTTCCATATGATTGTTATGGAAAAACATTACCAATACTCGAACCTGCACCAAAATTACTGCTTTTAGATATCAGTTATAAGTTGTGCCGTGCCGTTGGATTGGCAATGGACCCAGAAGATATATGAAGCATCAACACTATCTACACGCGCCAGCAAATCGTAGTTGTCCTGACCACTTTCGTCGACGTAGGTGAACAGCACATCCCCGTGCGCTTCCCCCAGTAGGCAGTCATTCCCAGACACACCGGGTGGTGATGGCTTGCCGGTTGGCTGTCCGCCCAGCTTCTGGCGTCGCGTTTTACTGATGCGGCGACCGAGCGGATCGTAGCGGAAGCTGACCTGCGTCTGCGGTTTGTTGCGGTTCCTCGGGTTTGGCCGTTATCCTTCTCTACAGTGCAAGCATGGGTATTATAACGCCAGCGAATATCATTCAGCTGCGCCAGGCGGTTGTGCGTAATGTTCTCAACAGAACCTTCGAGCGGGTTAGCGGCTGCATCCCAGACCCCCTGCTCCTCTCCGGCCAGCGTGCCGTCCTGAACCAGGAGACGCCCGGCACTGTCTGTCGTACTGCCAGCGGTACCATTTGAACGGGTTATCGTCCCGCTCTTCGCGCACCAAGTTATTGCGGTAGTAGTAATCCCAGCGGCGCTGCGACGGGCGCTGGGTATTTTACTTACGACAGTGGATGTCATGACTCCAGAAAATGCTTACCTAGGGTTTTATGTAAAGTAAATAATCCGAGGGATCAACCCTAACCCACACTTCAGCGTTTTATTTTTTGTGGGTTCCAATCAGAGTAATCAGCAACACGGATTTCATTAAGAACAAGATCTAGTGGAACATGTGCAATGCTATCTGCAATTTCATCATATGGCGCTGGCAACTCGAATGAAAAACCAAAGTCGTCATTTATAATAATACAGCCATTAAATATACGCTGTTTGTAAGTCAACCCTATTATTTCCCCCATCGTTTGGCCTGTTTGTAATATTTTATTATACCTCCCCTTATAGTTTACGTTACAACCAATAGAAATGATCGTTCCATCTTCAAGGGTAGCGATTGTCATTGTGTCATCTACAATATATGCAAGCCTTTTCTTATCATCAGGCAAGAAATAATCAAAGTAAGTTACCTTATAGCCAGCATATAACTCGCTTATGTACTTACTGATATTATCCCCCAAAAAAACGTTACCTAGTGCTCTTCCTGATAAAATATCAGCATTAAAATCAATCATTTTATACCCCCCCATTAAGTAAAACTCCGTCAACATAAACAGGTGAATCGGTTATTAAATCATAATTTTTAAACTCTCCATGACCAATTCTCCCATATACTACATCAGCACCATCAACTTCGCGATAAACTTTCCAGTAATCATTACCATGAATATTAGGTTGAGTTGGAGTCCCTCCGGGATGATAATCTAATTTGTACGTAGTACCTGATTTTGTTGTTTTGACATATTGAATATGTTGGATAGCTCCTGGTTTATTGGCTTGTGGATATGTTCTCGTCCAACCTTTGGATGTCAAAATATTATGAACATCAGCGGGTTTTTTCCCTGTTAATCTATCCACCCATCTTTGTGTTATACGATCTTTTTGAGAAAAACCACATTTTAACCCCCACGGATCCACCCACCCCAGCGCATTCGGCGCATACTGGTAAAGGTTTATCCCCCCCGCCAGCCCTATCGGGTCCTGCTGCGTAAACCTTCCGCAATCCGGGTCGTAATACCGGAACAGATTGTAGTGCAGGCCTGTCTCACGGTCCAGGTATTGCCCCTGCATGCGCAGGTTCTGGGTATATCCTGATACCTGCGTCTCGCTTTCCCGCAGAAGCTTGCCCCAGGCGCTGTTAACGCCTTCCCAGCGCACCTGCCCTTCGACATCCGTCATCCGCTCCGGCGTGCCGTTCAGCTGGCAGTGGAACCAGAAAATCTCCGGGGCATCAACGCCGTCAATACGCACCAGCGGGTCGTAACTGTCCTGATCGCTGTAAACGTAGGTCAGCGGCTCATCCCCGTGCACCTCCTGAAGCAGGCGGAACCCTTCCCAGACAAACCGGGTGGTGACCGGCTTGCCGGTTGGCTGTCCGCCCAGCATCTGGCGGCGCGTTTTGCTGATGCGCCGACCGAGCGGATCGTAGCGGAAGCTGACCTGCGTCTGCGGTTTATTGCGGTCCCTCGGCTGGCTGATGACCTCCGTCAGGCGATGTTCGCCGTCATAGCAGTAGTGCCAGCGCGTCTGGCCGTTATCCTTCTCCACGATGCGGCCGTGGATGTCATAGCGCCAGCGAATGCCGTTCAGCTGCGTCAGGCGGTTGTGCGTGACCTTCTCAGCAGATCCTTCGAGCGGGTTACCGGCTGCATCCCAGCGCCACTGCTCCTGGCCGGGCAGCGTGCCGTCCTGAACGAGCAGGCGCCCTGCGCTGTCGTACTGCCAGCGGTACCAGCTGAACGGGTTATCGTCCCGCTCTTCCCGCACCAGATTATTGCGGTAGTCGTAATCCCTGCGGCGGGACCAGCGGCGCGGCGACGGGCGCTCGGCGTTGCCAGTAAAGACGTCCCGGCGATGCAGTCGCCCAAGACGGTCATTAACGTTTGATTGGTTTTTTTATTGCGGGGTTAAAACACATTTTCTAATAGTTCTGTTTTCATACTGGGTTCAAAGAGAATGATGTCGGCAGTCGCAAGCTTTAATGCCTGAAAAGGAACCTCACGCAAGCGTTCTTCGAGAGAGACCAGACTCTCACATTTAGCGAGTATGACTCCATCGGTTCTTGGGCTCCGTCTACCCAATGTCAGAAATATCCCCTCTGAATAACCTTTTAAGCCACTCCACATGAGCAGGTATCACTGCGTCAATCTCTTCGAGTGGTTTGATATAGGTTAAAATGACAATCTAAACCGTGCTCATCCTTTGCCTCTTAACTCTGTTTTTTAAACTGCTTGTTGGTACTGCTGTACAGTCCCTCTTTTGCCAACAGTTATTGTTATCGTTTTTTGGCGCTTTTGATGTTAATACGCAGGGCCCAATTGAGACAAAGCATTATGCTTCATATCCCAGGAATAAAACCAGTCATGCCAGCCGTTTTCCTTTTCCGCATAGCTACAGACCACAACCACTTGCTTTGACAGGTTGAAAGTTAAGTAACAGAAAGCTGCGCCTTCAGGAGGTGCTGACCAAAATAGTTTTTCGCCCTGCGGATTGAAGATGGTCAAAACGGTTGATAGTGGCTTTGGCTCGCTTAACGCAAAGACTAACTGACGTGTTGAGTCGACCAGTGCATAGTCTAAAAATGGCATACTAACTAGTATGTTACTTTCACCACACGCCCATTGAAGCAGGTCATTTTCTTTAATACAAATGAGATTTTCAATCATTGGTAAACCTCAACTTTTAAAGTTTGATCTGTTTCAAATCACCTTCAAAAAGCCCCACAAGATATACCCGATATCGGGCTGGCTGCACTTCTTTATACGTTAATACAGCAAAAAACTCTTTCAAACACTTTGAACAAATGTTTTTCGAAGCGTCTAATTGGCTTTCATCGTAGTTATATTTATTATATTCACTAACAAGCTTCACGCATCTCATTTTCTTAACCAAAAAGCATTTTACCTCTTCAGAGAGCGTGTCAAACTCATATGAGTTTACTATGGAATAGACTATTACGCCTTCGCATTCAGGGCATGCTATTTCTGCGCCATAATCTATAAAGTCATTATCTATACCATCCAGGACCAATAACTTCCTCTTCAGCTGATTAGTTATTTTCATTTTTCATCAAAACCTTAATTAAAACGCAACAAATCAGAATCAATTATAGATATAATGAATAGAGGTGATGTTTTAATTGGATAGATAATTCAAAGATGAACGCGAGCACAAATACATGCCAGAATGCTATGCATGCACACGCCGGGGAAATTGTATGCAATCAAAATTAAAACTGACTAATCATCTTCTATATCAGGGGGTGGTGTCGTAATACCAAGTATTTCTCGGCCAAATCGAATTTCCTCTGCAGTTTTCTTTTTAAGTTTAAGGATAATAACACCCAGTAAAGTATTATTATTTTCATCTGAATAAATCTTGAACGAGTACAACTTACTTCGGATATTAATTACGAATACATTTTCCTTTTCAAAATTTTCAAGGGCAATGATTAAATCATCAAGACCATTAACTTTCAACCCTGTAAATTTAGTATTTTCTTTATGCGCTTTCATTATTCTCAATTCATTTTGAGTACTACTTATAAATGATGCACATTGAAGATTATTCTTTTCATTTAGATAAGAACGAAACTCATCCGGTATTTTTTCTCGTGCATACTCAATAAGTTTATCATTTATCATGGTAGGAATACCTCCACATCGCCACTTCGAATTCCTTTAAGTAAGATTTCGCGTTCCATCCATTCATCAAAAGAATACTCCCACGACCAAGAATCGCCAGGCTTAGGAGCACCAACTTTGACTCTCAATATGACCCCATCAGGCCCTGCGAAGCCTCTAGCTACATCTGGACTATCTGTCCACGAAGTATAGGGGCTGATGCTGGATACCCCTCCGAAGTTATGTTGCTCCGGAGTTATTGATGAATGAACATCCCCAGGAATTACCTTACCATTAAGTGCATTTTCCCATTCGGGATGGTCTTTATGTATACCCCTGTAATTATATTGCCCAGGTTCCGCATCAGGTAGATGTTTATCGGGCTTACAAGGCGATAACCCCCACGGATCCACCCACCCCAGCGCATTCGGCGCATACTGGTAAAGGTTTATCCCCCCCGCCAGCCCTATCGGGTCCTGCTGCGTAAACCGTCCGCAGTCTGGGTCGTAATACCGGAACAGATTGTAGTGCAGCCCTGTCTCACGGTCCAGGTATTGCCCCTGCATGCGCAGGTTCTGAGAATATCCTGATACCTGCGTTTCGCTTTCCCGCAGCAGCTTGCCCCAGGCGCTGTTCACGCCTTCCCAGCGCACCTGCCCTTCGATATCCGTCATCCGCTCCGGCGTGCCGTTCGGCTGGCAGTGGAACCAGAAGATTTCATGGTCATCAACGCCGTCAATACGCGCCAGCGGATCGTAGCTGTCCTGATCGCTGTAGACGTAGGTCAGCAGCACATCCCCGCACATTTCCTGTAACAGCCGTAACCGTTCCCGGACAAACCGCGTGGCGACCAGCTTACCGGTTGGCAGGCCGTCAGGCATCTGGCGGTGCGTATTGCTGATGCGGCGGCCCAGTGGATCGTAGCGGAAGCTGACCTGCGTCTGCGCCCTGTTGCGGTCCCTCGGCCGGCTGATGACCCTCGTCATACGATGCTCGCCGTCGTAACGGTAGTGCCAGATGGTCTGACCGTTATCTTTCTATACGGTGCGTCCGTGGATGTCATAGCGCCACCGAATGCCGTTGAGCTGCGTCAGACGGTTTTGCGTGAGCTTCTCAGCAGAACCTTCAAGCGGTGAAGGTTCGTTAGTGGTAGTAGTTTACGCCACGGTTTAATCCGATAATGCTGAACAGGACGACGCCGACCGTGAAGAGTTTATGGCCGAGCTGGGTCAGGAAGGGCCAGACGCGAAAGAAGGAGGCAAGATGCGTGCATAAGGAAAAGATTACATTGTTGAAGATGGCGATGCGATGAACTTCTTGTTTACGTTTAATTTTTATGAACGGGAAAAATCCACGCTTAGGGGTGGATTTTTTATTGCAGGGTAAAAGTTATTGTCTAAGAGAACTGTCTTCAAGCTGGGTACAAAAGTAATGATTTCAGAGTCTCAAACTTAAAGTCTGTAAAGACTTCTCGCGTAGATGCTCTCCAAGTAAGGCCTGACACTAGCACTTAGCGAGACTGACACCTCCGATTCACAGTATCAGTATGCCGGACGCCTGAAAGATCCGCTCTGAATTCCCCTTTTCTAGCCATTCCACATGAGCAGGTATCGCTGCGTCAATCTCTTTGACTGGTTTTATATAGGTAAATATGACAAAGTAAACAGTGCTCATCCTTTGCTTCTCAGCACAGTTTATCAGCCACTTGTTAGAACTGCTTATGCAACCCTCTTTTGCCACTAGTTATAGTTAATATTTTGGGGCGCTTTCGATCTCAACACGCAGGGCCTGACCGAGACAGCGTGTTAAGCTTCATATCATAGGTATAAAAATTGAAGATTTTCAAAACGTTTGGTAATGGTTCTGGTTCGCTTATCGCAAAGACTAATTGGCGTACAGGATCGACCTTTGCGGCATCTAAGCGAGGTATGTTTAGTCTAATAATTTTTGAACAGAAAATCCATTCTAGCACGTTGTTTTCTCAGATAAACCTGAAGTCAGCATTCATATTCTCTCTTAATAAAAAATTATTTTTATACATGGACGATGTTGAAAGTTTTTGATATTGATGCTGACTTTACTCTTTAGAACGGCCTCAAGATTCCAATGAGGCTTCAGGTTTTTATCATTAAGAATAACAACCTTAAATTTAGTTTTGATTTGAATATCTTTTCTGAGAAATAATAAAAATATTATCTATTTGGTTGTTGATAGCTTTCCAGGCTCTGGAATTATAATATTTTAAAAGAAAAGAATTGATACGCTTAATCACGGGCCATAAAAATGCATCAATGTACTAAGATCATCTAAATCTTGTGCGGTGAGTTCATTTCTCTCCATTTTGTCATACTTATACATTATACCTTTCATCGGAGGGCCTGAATCATGTTTAGTTGCCATGCTCATTAACTCTTCAATATCAGATTCTTTTATTAAAGTTCTCTTTAAAAATTCAAAGAGCATTTTTTCTGCATCTTTTCTTTCTAAAAAATACATTTTGATTACCTTACTGATTTTATGTAAAAAGTCACAAGTATAACTAGAAGTTCCTTTTTGTCTCTGATCTATGGTTCTTCATTTTAACATTTTTTTGAATAAAAAAATCCACGCCAGGGCGTGGATTTTTTTTATGAGATAAACACCCTCTTCTAATGAGTTTTCAGTAAACGTTGCTTTTGTAAAGGAAATTAGCACATCTGAACCATGCTTTTTATATTTAACCTCGTAACTACCTGGTTCTAAAGTAATAAACTCACCTGAAATAGCATCTGAATCATCTGGCTCCAGATCTCCGCCAGTGACATCCTCTCCCGCCCCTATGAAAACCTTTCCAGTAGGTACGTTTAAAAATAACGATCCGGCATATTCACCAATGTCACTTTTAATATCAACTTTATAGTTACCATCATCTCCAAGATTGAGAAATAATACATTCCCTTTATTTATTTCTTCAACTTCATCTTCTGGAAGACTCCACCAATCTGCATCATCATTAATCCTATGCTTTAATGACATCAAATCATAAATTACTAATGTGGCAGTATCCGTCTGTATATTAATAGATTTATTCATTTTACCCCCTATTGAAATATTATTTCACTGATGGCATCTCCGGGCTGAAGCCCCGCCTTTCTGCCTGCATTTTTCAAAGAACTACCGACACTTTTATTAATAGTTTCATTCAGCATTTGTAATCTTTGTGTAGGCGAACCTCCAACAATTAAATCAACAGGATGATCAGCGTTTAATTTACTTAGATCAGGTGCTGAACCAAACATTTTTTCAAAGCGTGCAGAAACAGCCTGCCTGTAAGAACTTTGCAAAGATGAAATCCTAATCTCATGGGTGCCAGGAGACCAAACTAACTCTCCTCTTTGAGCCGCTCGGTTTAAGGCATTCATTTTTTTCATAAACTGTCTTTCGAGGAATTTTCTCTCAGTTGATGACAGCTTTGTGCTGCTTAAAATCTTCGGTTTATTAACAGTTAAGCGGGTACCTCCAGAACACCTACTCAACCCCCACGGATCCAACCACCCCAGCGCATTCGGCGCATACTGGTATAGGTTTATCCCTCCCGCCAGCCCTATCGGGTCCTGCTGCGTAAACCGTCCGCAGTCCGGGTCGTAATACCGGAACAGATTGTAGTGCAGCCCTGTCTCGCGGTCCAGGTATTGCCCCTGCATACGCAGGTTCTGGGAATATCCTGATACCTGCGTCTCGCTTTCCCGCAGCAGCTTGCCCCAGGCGCTGTTCACCCCTTCCCAGCGCACCTGCCCTTCGATATCCGTCATCCGCTCCGGTGTGCCGTTGGGCTGACAGTGGAACCAGAAGATTTCCGGGGCATCAACGCCGTCAATACGTGCCAGCGGATCGTAGCTGTCCTGATCGCTGTAGACGTAGGTCAGCGGCTCATCCCCGTGCACTTCCTGCAACAGCCGGAACCCTTCCCAGACAAACCGGGTGGTGACCGGCTTGCCGGTTGGCTGGCCGCCCAGCATCTGGCGGCGCGTTTTGCTGATGCGTCGCCCGAGCGGATCGTAGCGGAAGCTGACCTCCGTCTGCGGTCTGTTGCGGTCCCGTGGCTGGCTGATGACCTCCGTCAGGCGGTGCTCGCCGTCGTAGCGGTAGTGCCAGCGGGTCTGGCCATTATCCTTCTCCACGGTGCGGCCATGGATGTCATAACGCCAGCGAATGCCGTTGAGCTGCGTCAGACGGTTGTGCGTGACTTTCTCAGCAGCCCCCTCAAGCGGGTTACCGGCCGCATCCCAGCGCCACTGCTCCTGACCAGGCAGCGTGCCGTCCTGAACGAGCAGGCGCCCTGCGCTGTCGTACTGCCAGCGGTACCAGCTGAACGGGTTATCGTCCCGCTCTTCGCGGACAAGATTATTGCGATAGTCGTAATCCCAGCGGCGGGACCAGCGGCGCGGCGACGGGCGCTGGGCATTGCCGGTAAAAACGTCCCGGCGATGCAGTCGGCCAAGGCGGTCGTATTCGCTGCGGGTGGTCAGCAGCCCCTGCGTACGGCTGGTTTCACGATGGAGTTCGTCGCGGGTAAAGTCGGATACCGACAGCTTATCAAGGGCAATGCTGAGCAAATGCCCGCTGCCGTAGTAGAATTGTTTCAGCTCCCGGCCATCGGGCAGCGTGACGGAGGTGCGGTTACCGAGGGCGTCATACTCCCACGCCAGCTCTCCGTGTTCGCCCGTTTCGCGCGTGACGCGTCCAAGCGCGTCATACTCAAACACAAGCTCCTGCTCGGCTTCGGCGCTCCAGGCATCGGCTGAAAGCGTAGGATGCAGCCCAATCCGGCTCAGAAGGCCGGACGGGGTGTAGTGGTAGCGGGTCTGCCCTTCCGGCGTGGTGCGGGCGACCAGTTGGCCGCTCGCGCTCCAGGCAAAGGCATGGGTAATGGCCTCCGGATGTCCGGCGGCAAAGGTGCGCGCTATCGTACGCCCGCAGGCATCGTAGCGATACTGCGAGGCCACGCCATCGAGCCCTACCTCTTCCAGCAGCAGCGAGTCCGCACCCCAGCGGAACTGGTACGCTTCGCCGTTTTCGTTTTCCAGGGCAATCAGACGCCCGCGGCTGTCCCAGCGGCGACGCACCTCTTCACCCTGCGTATTACGGGTGGCGGTTAAGCGCCCTGCCTCGTCGTATCTGAACTCGCTCTCTTTCCCGTCGGCGCCCGCATGCTTCACCGGCAGGCCACGTTCGTTCCATTTGAGAGATTCCATCCAGCCTTCCGGGCGATCGAGCTGCACCGGACGCCCTGCGGCGTCGTAGCGGTAACGCGTCTCTTCGCCGTCGGCGCTTATCTCAGCCACCAGCCAGCCCAGCGGATGATAACGGTATTGTGTCACACGGCCCGAACAGTCCGTAACACGCACCATCTGCCCGGCCTCGTTGTACTCCTGGTAGCGGCTGTTGCCGGCGGCATCAACTTCTTCCACGACCTGACCAAACTCGTCCCGACGAAGCAGCGTGGTCTGCCCCATCGGATCCACCACGCACTTCAGCCCGTGATGTTCGTCATACAGGAAACGGGTGGCGCTACCGTCGGCTTCGATGATGGAGGCCGGAAGCGCACGGTGCTCCAGCCAGGTGGTGGTGCGGGTATTGCCGTCGGCGTCGATCTCCTGCACCCGGTTACCCATGTCGTCATAGACGAAGGTAACGGCATTACCGAGCGGATCGATGCGACGCGTGAGGTGTTCGTTGTCATCCCACTCGTAGCGCCAGTTCTCACCGCGCTCGTCAACGTAGCGAACAATCAGGTTTTGCGCGTTCCAGTAATGCTTTCGCGTCTGACCGTCGTAGTGATCGACGGTCGTCAGCCCGGCGGCTAGATCATAGCTAAAGCGACAGCCATCGCCGGTGCTGGTGCGGTTTTCCACCACGCGCCAGTGGTCGAATTTTTGCCAGCGGTATTCACTCTCCAGACCGCCCGGCAGACGGTGCCAGACCATCAGGCCATCATCGTTATAACGGTATTCACGGGTTACCACGCCGGAGGCATCCGTTGCGCTGGCCAGCTGGCCGCGCACGTCGTACCCCCACTGCATCAGCGGCCATGTCTGGTTGCCGTCAAAATGGCTCGCCGAGGTAACCCGCTGCGGGAAACGTTCATTTTCATAACGCAGAGTGACGTCGATCGCCCGCGGCTCATCGTGCAGACCGACCAGCCGCCCGTGCTCATCCCATTCTGTCAGCAACGCGTTGCCGTACTCGTCGCTGAGGGAGGCCAGGCGCAGTATGGCTGGGTTAGCGCGGGTCGGTTTATACAGACGCCACACCGCGCCGTCATCGTCGGCAATCGCCACGTCGCCGCTCTCATTGCGGCGGATGATAATGCCTTCGCTGATGCTGTAAAACGCGCGGTCGACCGGCGGCAGTTCAAAGCTCAGCTCGCGCCCGGTTTCATCGAACCAGGTGGCGTTGTTTTCTTCCAGCGTCAGATAGCTGTCAAAGGTGGTAGCCCAGCCCAGACCAAACAGCCCTTCGCGGGTGGTCAGGCTGTTGTAGCTGCGCTGCCAGCGCAGCGGGAAGCGCCCCGGCAGCGAGAAATCGAGTTCGTCGTCGTCATTCAGCACCTTCACACCGGTAGCGGCGTGAACCGGGTGCGAGGAGCCGAACACGGCGTTGACGGCCATATCGGCCAGCATCCCGCCACCGGCAGCAGCCAGCGCGCAGGGCATGTTTTTCAGGATCTTGCCCGGACGCCCGCGCAGCAGGGAGAGCGCAATCATCCCCAGCGCCAGGCCCGGCGTTTTGCCGCTTTTAATATCGCGAACTGTGAGGGTGTCGCCGCCGATGATCACGTTCGGGGAGACGTCGTCGGAAACGGTGCCTTCGCAGGTGGTGCGATCTTTTGCACGCACCGCGGGCTGCTCGTTGATAAAGACGCTTTTCGAGCCTTCCGCCAGATACTGCGGCCCGGAGTGTTTCTCGCACGCCACCTTGTCTTCTTCCAGCGGCGAGGTCCCGGCAGCGGCAGAGGCCACGCTCGGCTGCCACATTTCGCTGCCGAACTGTCCGGCAGCGGCAAGCAGCATGCCCGCGTAGTCGGCAAAGCTGCCCGGAGACTGCGGCTCAGGGGAAGGAGTATCGGCAGGCGTCAAGGTCCCGGCTGCGCGTGCAGCGGGGATCGCATTGGTAAGAACGTTGCTGGAACCGGTAGTGATCTTACCCGCAGGCGACGGCGGGAAAAGCGCGTTGCCCAGCCCTTCAGCGGCGTTGCTGATATCGTCGGTGATCCCAGCAACGTTCGCCAGGACACCCCCAATAATGCCGCTCAGCAGACAGCTGGATCCGATCGCCGCCACGCCTGCGGCTGCCGCCCCGGCTCCCAGCAGTGGCGCCGCCACGGTAGCTGCTGCCCCCACCGCCGCGCCAATCACCGCATAGGCGGCACCTTCCGCCACAATGCTGGTTATATCAGCAAAAATGCTGGAGTGAATAATCTCGTCGCCCTTACGGGCCGCGTTGTTATCGCTCATGCATTACACATTCCGGTTGTCGTTTAGCGTCAGACTTTGCTTCAGTGCGCTCCAGCGCGCCTCGTCCTCTTCCGTAAAGGCTTTTAAGGCCGAGAGGGTAAAAATCATCAGTACCGGTTTGTCCGGCGTCTGCACGGCAAGCTGTTTTTGCCACAGGCGCTGGCCGTTACGGTCAAAGGTGGTCTCAACTTCCAGTCCGCTAATGTTTCCGTCTGGCCCGGCTTTTACGTGCTGAAATTCGCTCTGGGCGATCTCCCCCATCTGAGGGCGCAGGACTTCCCACTGACGGTGGAACTCTTGTTCGTAATCGCTACCATCCGGGATGACGCCGCGGCTGACCACTACAGATAACCCGCTTTCGTCATCGCGAATAATGTTCATGCTGTTATCCTGCCAGGCGGCAGAAAAAAGGAAAAACGAACCTTCCTGGAGGGTGTATTTCATAAGTGAACTCGGGATGATTGATATTGAGAGAAATAAAAAGGCCAATCCATGCTGGCCCTTTGGCTGGCTGTTTAATTATTTACGCCATTGACCTGATTGTTCGACTAAAACTTGGCTGCCTTTGCTGACAACCAATTTCACAGGTGCATACGTTACGGTATAAGCGATCTCGCCATTCTTGTACGTTGAGCCGATTATTTTACCTGCGGGGTCGTGTAACGTTTTACCCTTTAAGGAGATCGTACTGTTATCGCTTTTGCGCACGCCGAGATAAACCATCTGGTCGCATTTGCCCTCGAAACGCCCGCACTTGTTTATCAGAGAGATGGTGAACTTTTCGGTGTCCAGTTTTCTGGTTTCAGCGTGATGAACCGAAGCGGCTTTACGTAACGTATAACGCTGCGGAGCATAATAATTTCCTTTTTGAGGAGGAGTAACTAAACGCCATTCCATCTCACTCCCCTTTATTTCCAGAACAGCCCGACCGCCTACGCCGCCAAATGATGAGTTGAACTCAACGTTGACACGATTGCCAGCGATCGTACCGCTAAGATTTTGCTCATCATCTTCAGGGCAATCTATGCGGTTTCCTCTCTGGGAGATATAGCAATAAGAGCCGGTGATCCGGTTGCCTGATTCAGCTAACCGCAGTGTTAACGTCGAGTCGTTCTCGAATTCGCCAGCCCAGTCCCCGTCAAACGCGAGACCTGCCTGGATGTTCGTTGCAAAATGCAAAGCATTGAATCTGGCAGCCCATTGCTGAATATCGGCATGAATAACCGGGCTATTATCAGAAGACTGGTAATGAATGACGTCCGACTCCGGAACCACCCAGGCCGCAAAGATTTTGCCGTCAGGATCGATGACCAGCGCTGACGCATTCTCCTGGTAGAGATCCTTTAGCCAGCCTTCGACAAACAATCCTCCACCTGTGGTGGTATGCGGTTCACCGAAGACATCAAAGTTATCAATAAAGGTCTGGTAATGATTTCCCAGCGTCTTCCTGAGATTGTCTGTCACTTCACTGTCGTTAACGATGTGACTAACCGTATTGAGGTTATTGTATTGCGATAATTCAAGCGCAGATGACGTTTCAACTACGCCTGCCCATAAAGCAGTGAACAATACGACTGCCAGAAATTTCTTGGTCATAAATCACTCTAAAGAATCATTATCGTAATTCATTGTTATTTTTACAACCTTACTGTCTTTAACCTCAAAAGAGAGTAATTTCTTACCCAATTCATAGGAAACCCACTGCTCCCCGGAATCATTTTCGACCTGGCCACCACCATATGCTTTATTAAGTTCATTTAATGTTGAACCAATATGGATCCCGCGAGCTGTTTTGCCATCCGTAGCAGTTAGCGTAATCTGCGCCACAATATAATCGTCAACACTTCGCTCGGTTTTATCCCACCAGAGATTGGAACTGAATATTTTTAACCCAGTCTTCTGATGCTGGTAGAATTTATAGCTCGTTCCGTCAAAAGGAACCTCACCGACAAAACTACCTTCCACAGAAACTGCAATTTTACGCGCAACCTCAGGAGTCCACCTATCGCCCAGTGCCACAATCTGGTCTTTTATCTGTAGAGAAAAATCCTTTTTAGCCAGACTGGGCGGCATAGTGTGAGCTACTACTTCATAACTGCTCAGAAAGGTAGACATGAGGGTAAAAAAAAGAGAGACAGAAAGGCGTTTTTTCACGTTAATCGTCATTTGCTGGATAAATATTATGCTACTCACCACTCTAAAAAGCGGTGAGTAATGAAATAAGCATTTTTAGTCAGCGCTAATAGCGACCCCACCCAAGCAGTCAGTTTTTTTTACTGTGAAACTGAAGCTTACTTTTTGTCCATTCATATCCTTTGGCGCTGTATAACTGGTCACTTCGTTCTCCGAACGGCCTCGTGGATAATCAGTTAACGTCAGTTGCGGATAATGTTTTTTAACCGTGTCGAGAGTGATGCACTGGCCGGACGGTGAAAAATTCAGTAACGGTGCCATACCTTCACTTTCTTTGCTTAAACGTAAATCAATTGCAGTAATGTTCGTTCCATCCGCCAGTTGGATATCGTCGGCATTGTAGAAATTGATATATTCATTCTGTTTCGTTAGCTTGAATGACAACGGAGCGTTATCCAGACTGTTAACGGACAACGTTTTGAGTGATGCGCTCATTTCTGCAATGAACTGCCAAAGATCCTGTTTTTGCATGTTACCTCCTGCCATTCCCGTCGTTAATAAAGCCGCAAGCACCGCACCCGTTTTTATACTATGGATAATTTTTATCATACCAACCGCCATAATAATCTTCGTAATATTGCCCTGTGGTAGACGTTTGTTCGCCTTTGCCAAAGATACGGCCTATCTGCGTACGCGCTTCACTTTCCTTTATAGCCCCGCGTTCGAGAGAATCGTAGATTCGATTATATTGTGACTGATTTGCCGGATTGCCTGCAATACCTATATCCCCTCCCTTATTGGCCAGGATTTCACGCTGCACCCGGATATTATTCAGTGTTGCAGCGCCTTCATCACTAAGTGCACTGTTCAGGTAGGCATCGCGCGATGAAACATCAATGTTAGGTTCATATAACGCGTGGCCACTTTCATGCGACAGAGACTGAACAACAGCCTTCGGATTACCAAGCTCATTTTTATCAACGGTAATAACTCGCGTTTGACGATTAGCAAACGTTCCCTTGCCTGCTTCACCCTCTTCGAATGTCCAGCCTCGTTTCTTTAAAGTCGCAATGTCATTTTTCATGGTTGGTGATTTGTCTACAAGACCATCCACATCCTTACCATATCCGCTTGAAGGCACACCTGATGATGGGGGTGTTGCAGTTTTAGAGGTTTCGGCAGGCGCGCTTGCAGCCGCACCTGCCTTACTCTCCTTTCCCGGCGCAAACTTCTCCTGCACCGCCGCATCAATATCCCCTTTATGCCCCGATCCCGGTGCCGTTGTGCCCGGCTTGGTTCCCGAGGTATTCAGATGCAGCTTACCACCCGTGGTGATATACCCATCCCCTTCCACGAAAAAGTTAAACTCTTTGCCAATCAGGTTAATTTTGCCGTTAGCGTTAAGCTCAATAGCACTCTCACCCGAGACCAGCCGCAGCTTGGTCCCGGAAGCAATGACATACTGCTCTACCGCTGCATCCAGCTTGCCTTTTCCCGTCAGGATCTCGGTTCCGCCTTTCACGGCCTGGATCTGGTTCGCTTCAACACGATGCAGCTCATTTTTCTTCACGTAATGGCTGCGTGCGCCCCCGACGCTGTGCGTTTCATCATTTTTAACGCTGGTGTCCATATTACGCTCAGCCTGGATCCACACCTGCTCTGCGCCCGCCTTGTCCTCAAAGCGCAGGGCGTTGGCGTTGTCCACGGAACCGTCTTTCGTGCGGCTCATAAAGCCCATCTGCGTCGCGGCAGCCGGCAGCGCCCACGGCGGCATGCTGGCTTCGTTATACACGCGGCCGGTGATAATCGGTCGGTCCGGGTCACCGTTGATAAAGTCCACCACCACCTCATCGCCCACGCGCGGGATTTGCACCCCGCCGTAGCCCTGGCCCGCCCATGCGCTGGAGACACGCACCCAGCAGGAACTGGTGTCGTCACCCTTCGCCAGACGGTCCCAGTGGAACTTCACCTTCACGCGGCCATATTTGTCCGTCCAGATACTCTCCCCCTGCGGCCCCACGACTTTCGCCGTCTGCGGGCCGTAGGTCCGCGGCCACGCCGTGCTCTGCGCCGGACGGTACGACACCGACGCCGGGATAACGGTGAAATCGGTGCGGTGAATGGTTTCCCCCTCGCCGCTGGCGTAGCGGTTCTCCTCGAAGTGATACCCCGCCGCCGTCACCAGATACTCGCCGTTATCGCTGAAGAATGGCGCGTTGGTCAGGGTAAAGATGTGGCCCGGCGCAATGCCCGCCGCCGTGGCCGTCGCCTGAATCTGCTGATGCTCCACCTGCCAGCGCTCCTGACGGATACGGGCGTAGAACTCCGCATGGCCTGTCTCCACAAAGCGCCCCGGCCAGTCGTACACGTCGATGCTTCCCGGTTTCGGTGACGCCGGGTTCTGCTGCGCCTGGAACAGCCACGCGTTCGGCTTGCGGAAGTCGTAGTCGTCGAGGCTGTAAATCCCCGGCGTCACGCTGTCCTCCAGCGCCCACTGGCTGATGCCCTCTTCATCCGTACTGCCGCCGGACGGCGTCTGATGGTAAGGAATGACCTCATAGCCGCTGAACGGCTGATGCTGCGTCGCGGCGTCCGTCAGTACCAGGGTGTGCTTGTCCGCCTCGTGGCTGAAGTGATACGCAATCCCCTCCAGCTCCATCAGGCGGCTGATGAAGTCCAGGCTCGACTCCTGATACTGCACGCAATAGTCCCACACCCGGTAGCTGCCGGTGAGTTTGTCTTCAAGGTTAACCTGATGCTCACCCAGCAGGGTTTTGACAATCTGTGGTACCGTCTGGCCCTGGAAAATCCGCAGGTTACGGTCGCGCTTCATCGGCCACAGGTCCGGCTCCACCGTCAGCTGGTAGACCGCATAGCGGGTGCCCGTCAGCTCCACGGCGCTCACCGCCACGCGCGTCACCTTGCCGTTGATATAGCGGGGGGTAAGCAGGTTCTGCGTGGGGATGGTCACTGTGACCGGCTGACCCAGCAGCCTGCTGCGGTCAAGGCGCGCATCCGTGCCGAGCAGGGTCAGCGTCAGCGCGAACGACTCGGACATCGCCTCGCGGCCGGAGAGTTTCCAGAAAAGCAGCCCCTCAACCGGGAGCTGAACGGTAATTCGGTTGAGCATAATCTTTATTCCGTAATGGTTTATGCTGAGAGTATTTTTAACGCAAGGTTTTTTTAAACGTGAATGTTCTGGTTGTTGGCCGTCTTACTCTTTAACCGGGGGCCTTTCCCCTTCATATTTATAAATCCACAGGGAATAGATTTTCAGAAACTCTGACAAAAAGAACAAAAAGCCATTTAGCCAGACATTCATCACGCCCGTGAAACTTAACACCAGGGGAAAAAGGGAAACTGAGTAGCGAAATCCAACCAGACGCAGTATTTCCTGGTAGAGCGCCAGTCTTCTCGCGTATAAATTCTGGGCGAAGAAGCACCATGCTGAGGCAATAAAAGAGAGCAACAACAAGAAATCGAGAATAAAGAAAAGAATAACCAGAGCGCTATACCCACCAGCAGACAGCGTGTTCACAACCGTACTGAAGGCGTGTATATCGGAAATAAAAGGGATTCTGTCATGTCGCACGGACTGGGCACAATAGAGCACAATGGCCAGGGCATCCATGCATCCCCAGAAAACGAAAACCTTATCTCTGGCGTTCATGACAGTTGAGCAATCACTTAACCGGCGCGGGTGGCCATTCGCCCCCCTTCTGGATGAGCTTCTCTTTTATTTCGTTTAATTTCTCGTATTGCTCACTGCCTCGGTCAAGTCCATTCAGCGCGTCCGCGAGCGCATTGCTCATCGACCAGCCATTTTTGGCCTTAATTGACGGATCCGCTCCCCGATCGAGCAGCAACAAGACATGATCATAAGCCTGGTTATCCAGCGCATCAAACACCAGCGTTTTACCCAGTGAGTTGGTTGAGTTGACGTCAGCACCGCGATCGAGCATGGCTTCCAGCGTCTCTGTATTTTTCGCTTTAAGCGACTGGAAGACGATCGGTTCGTGGAAAACCTTATCTTTCACGTTGGGTGAGAGGCCACCGTCCAACATCGCGTCGATCCAGTCCGCACTGTCTCCCTTTAGGGCAAATTCAGCAGGACTGCTTTTTCCCTGCGGTCGAGGCTGGAGCGGATCTGCGCCATCCTTAACTAGCAACGTAATCACCTTTAAATGGCTCGACGTTTTTTTATCATTAATTGCGTTGCCAAGGGCCCAGAAAAGCAGGGTCATATCCTGCTTTCCTGGTTGATTAAGGTCGCTGTCTGGCGCAAGCGTCTTCACCGCATCGACGTCGCCTTCCTCAATCGCTTTCGCCAGTTCAAGCTGCTGGCCGCTGAAGTAGTCCTGTGGATTAAGGTCCATATCCTGCTTACACCCCTGAATCATGAATAAAAAACATAACGCGACAAAAGCCATCAACCCTTTTTTCACAATCGACTCCCGATTATCGAAATATCCTCATCCTTCTGTTGCTCTATGCAATCAATCGCTTGATTAATTCCGTGGCGGTCCAGCGCGCTTCCGGTTCCACCGGGAAGATCATGGGGTATTCCGGCAGCATTAGGGCTCAGCGCAGAGATTTCCTCTTTGAGGATCCACGAAGGGACATGCCCTTTCATCGTTTTCAGATCTTCCCAGGGGTTAACTTCCTGAATCTTCGTCAGCAGTTCACCTTCAACCCGATACGCCTGGATATTATCCGTACTGCCTAATATCTTACCGCCGTATTTTTCTACGGTTCCGGCATTGAGGCCGGCGGCGTTAAACGTCCACCCCGCTTTCCCGCTGCCCATAGAGGTTGCAGAGGCGAGACCACCGCCAAGGGAATGACCGGCAATATCAATATTCTGCCCTGACCTTGCCAGCTCCTTACCGATACTCACGGCCTTTTTATAATAATCTGAAGCCATACCCATGCCCTGTGAGAAGTTATTCGACCAGTCAGCCCCGTTTACCACCGGCGCCAGTTCCCCTTTGGTCAGTAGAGAGGAGACATTCTCAGACAGAGAGGCGAAACCAGGCTCGCGCGATCCCCTGAATACCAGCGTGGGGTTCATATCTGCACCAAACACTTCCGGCTTCGGTTGATAGACGCGCGCCAGAAAATTGGGGGACGTATCATCGTCAAAGAGCATGGATTTGTTCAGCCCGAACTTTCCTAACAGCGCATCGTCATTACTGATATCTGTCCATCCCTCCGGCACGTCCGGTGTGGTTTCGAGCGGGTTCACGGTCTTATAAATATTTTCCGCAAGCTTCGCTTTTTCCACCGCGATATTATTCGCTGCCAGACGTTTCGCGGCGATCTGGGCATCCGGATAAAGGCTATTGCTCCCCTTCGCAATCAGATCCTTACGCGCCTGCCAGCGTTCTGCTTTGGTCATCTTCTGAAGCTGCCCGGCATAGGTTTTACCGTCCTTGCCGGGAGTAGGTTCATCCGGCACTTGTGCCGTTTTAGATTTCACTACCTGTTTTGGCAGTACCGTTGGCGCAGGGCGAGATCCGTACGTTCTCACCATGGTTTCGTAGCGGTCAACAATCGTACTCACCGGATACCAGCCCAGGCCGACCAGCGAGGCAGCCTGGAGTTGCCCTTTGGCGTTGATATAAAAAATTTCCGTTACTGATGACCAGTCACGAAAACTTTCGTCAATGGCAACCACTCTGCCCATCTCTAAATCCTGCGCGATCAGCGTGCGGGTATCGCGCCCGGACTGATAAGGATTCGCACCGGTGATCGTGCGCAGCAGATCGTAGCGCGTGAAGAGCGAGCGCAGCGAATGGTCAGGAACCGACATAATCCACTGTCCGGCAACGGACGGGCGGATTATTTTCGCAAACAGCGCTGGCGAGACGTTCTCGTGGAACAGATAGACAAACTTGATGTTATACATTCGCTCCGTCCTGTTACCCGCAGGCTTACGGATTCACCAGCCAGGTGCCTGGCTTCGCAATATCCAGCGTCTGGGTACGCGTTCTTCCATTGCCTTCCAGTTCAATGCGGGTCTCGCCTGCAGGCAGTTTCAGCGATGCGTAACCGTTATTCCCCGGACGCAGCGCTTTCGGCTCGCCGTTCACCTTCAGCGTCTCGCCATCAAGCATGCGGATATAGACCAGCGCGACCGGGCTGGCGTCGACAGGCGACGCACTCTGCTGCGCCGTAGCAGGTGGCGCTACCGGCTCGCTCACGTCGGCCGTTGCTGGTCTGGTTTCCGCTGCGGCGGAGGTTTCAGCCGGAGGGCTCACGGCAGGGGTTTGCGCCGTCTGCGCTGGCGTTTCCTGGCTGCCGCCGCCGAACAGCATCGCACCGGCAACCACCCCAACCAGCACGCCCGCGGCCACCAGCCCCGGAAGCTTGTAACGTCGCCAGTCCAGCGCGGAAGCAGATGTCTCCTCTTCCACCGGCACCAGCATCGTGCCGGTCTTCTTCGCGGTCAGCACCTCGTCGATACCGGCGACGGGCATCTCGATCAGCGCCGCGAACTCCTCGATAGATTGCGGACGGTCTTCCATATGCAGCGCCAGCGCCTTGTCGATGGCCTGAAGCAGCGGAATGGAATACCCCTGCGGCATCAGCTCCACCAGTGGTTTGCAGGTGTCCTGAATCGAACGCACCACGCTGACCGGTGGCGGAGAGCCGACGATGAGGGTGCGCAATACGGCGCCGAGCGCGTAGATATCCGTCCACGGCCCCTGCTCGCTTTCATTGTCGTCGGTATACTGCTCGATAGGCGCGAACCCCGGACGCAGCATGGTTTCCGTCTCATCCGAGAGATTACCGATGGTGCGGCGCGCCGATCCGAAATCAAGCAGCACCGGCAGGCCGTTATCCTGAATCTGAATGTTATCCAGCGAGATGTCGCGGTGCAGGTAGCCCTCATCGTGGATCGTTTTGATGGCGCCGAAGAGCATTGGCAGCATGCGGCGGATCCACGCCTCGTTAATCAGCTCCGGTTTCTCTTCGCGCAGACGCGACAGCGTGGTGCCGCTGTAAAACAGCGTCCCCATATAGGCCGTGTCGTTTTGCACCCAGAAGCGCAGCACGTGCAGCAGGTTCGGGTGGTTAAAGCGCGCCAGCAGGCGGGCTTCCTGAATGAAGCTGTTCAGACCGGCAGAAAACGCTTTGCCGAAGCGCTCGCTGCGCAGCACCAGCGTCATATCCTCGCCGCGCACGGCGAGGGAGGAAGGCATAAACTCTTTAATAGCGATAGTGCGTTCGAGCTGGTGATCCCAGGCGCGATAGACGATGCCGAATCCGCCGCCGCCAATCACCTCTTTTATCTCAAACTCATTGAAACGGTACCCGACCGGGAGCGCGTTTGGGACAGTCCGATTGTTATCATTATCCGTCATCTTTTACAGTTCTCTTGATGATTATTACGCGGCAAACTGACAGTGGAACTCGCCCTGCTCGCAGGTGACATGCAGACGTCGGTATTGCTCGTCGCTGCGGCTGGCGGTAAGTAAAATCTGGCTCATCTGAGGCAGCAACGTATTGGTCAGAATCGCATCCACCATACGCCCGCCCGACTCAACCTCGGTACAGCGCTGAACAATCTGTTCGACCACGCTGTCGTCAAATTCAGAAATAATATTGTGATTCTCTTCCAGACGACGCTGAATGCGCCTGAGCTGAAGACGCACAATCTGCCCCAGCATCTCGTCGCTCAGAGGGTAATACGGCACCACCAGCAGGCGGCCCAGCAGCGCAGGTGGGAACACCTCCAGCAGCGGCTGGCGCAGGGCGCCGCTTAACGCGTCAGGATCCGGCATCAGTTCCGGGTCGGCACACATGGCTGCGATCAGCTCGGTACCGACATTAGAGGTCAGAATAATAATGGTGTTACGGAAATCAATGTGACGCCCTTCGCCGTCCTCCATCCAGCCCTTGTCGAAGACCTGGAAGAAGATCTCGTGCACGTCCGGGTGCGCTTTTTCAATTTCGTCCAGCAGCACCACGCTGTAGGGACGGCGGCGCACGGCCTCGGTTAAGACGCCGCCTTCACCATAGCCCACATAGCCCGGAGGCGCACCTTTTAACGTCGAAACGGTGTGCGCTTCCTGGAATTCACTCATGTTGATGGTAATGACGTTCTGCTCGCCGCCGTAAAGCGACTCCGCCAGCGCCAGCGCGGTTTCGGTTTTGCCCACGCCGGACGGCCCGCAGAGCATAAATACGCCGACCGGTTTGTTCGGATCGTCAAGCTTCGCCCGCGAGGTTTTTACCCGACGGGCAATCAGATCCAGACCGTGACGCTGACCAATAACCCGCTGGTTCAGCGTATCAGCCAGGTTCAGCACCGCGTCGATCTCATTTTTCACCATCCGGCCCAGCGGGATCCCGGTCCAGTCCGAAACCACCGCAGCCACCACGTTTTCATCGACCGCGGCAAACAGCAGCGGTTCGTCACCCTGTAAGGTCTTCAGCGCCTGCTGCTGTTCTGTCAGCTGGCCGCGCAGTTCAGCCGTATCCTCATCACTCGCCGCAAACAGTGCGGCACGCAGACGGATAATTTCCTGCACCCGCGTGCGCTCTTCTTCCCAGCGACGAGCCAGGGCCTCGCGTTGGGTTTCGAACGCGTCACGTTCGGCGCTTAATGTCGCCACGCGCGCCGGATCGCCCGCCCCCACGCGCGCTTCACGTTCGGCAATCTCCAGCTCCACGTCCAGGGCCGCCAGATGACGCAGGCAGTCTTCCAGCTGGGCAGGCGGCGCGCTCTGGCTGACGGCCACGCGCGCGCAGGCGGTATCCAGCAGCGCCACCGCTTTATCCGGCAGCTGACGCGCAGGAATATAGCGATGCGACAGTTTCACCGCCGCGCTGACCGCTTCGTCGAGGAGTAAAACCTGATGATGAGTTTCCAGCGGCGACACGGTGCTGCGCAGCATCAATACAGCTTTCGCTTCATCCGGCTCGTGAACCTGTACGGTCTGGAAACGGCGGGTCAGCGCCGGATCTTTCTCAATGTATTTTTTGTATTCCGCCCAGGTGGTCGCGCCGATGGTGCGCAGTTGCCCACGCGCCAGGGCAGGCTTGAGCAGGTTAGCGGCATCGCCGGTGCCCTGCTGGCCGCCAGCGCCAATTAGGGTGTGGATCTCATCGATAAACAGAATAATCGGCGTGGCGCTGGACTGCACCTCGTTAATCAGCGCCTGGAGGCGCGCCTCAAATTCCCCTTTCATGCCCGCTCCGGCCTGAAGCATGCCGATATCCAGCAGCCACAGCTGAACGTTTTGCAGCGGCTCAGGCACGTCGCCGTCAGCGATACGCAGCGCCAGCCCTTCCACCACTGCCGTTTTCCCGACGCCAGCTTCCCCGGTCAGCAGGGGGTTGTTCTGGCGACGACGCATCAGAATATCGACCATCTGGCGGATCTCTTCATCGCGCCCCACCACCGGGTCAATTTTCCCATCCCGGGCGCGCGCCGTCAGATCCTGACCATACTGCGCCAGCGTGCCCTGCGCAGCCGGTACTGCCCCGGCAGCTGCGTCCGCAGCGGCGGCGGCCTGCTGGCTCTCTTTGCTGCTGGCGCAAATAGCGTCGAACTGCTCGATCAGCACCTCGACGTTAAGACGGGTGAACTGCGCCGAAATACTTTTCAGCACGTTAGCCAGATTCCACGTTTTCAGTATGCCGATCAACAAATGGCCGCCGCGGATGCGGCTGACGCCAAACTTCAGCGAGCCGTAGACCCAGGCGCGCTCGACGGCGCTGTCGATATGCTCGGAAAGATCAGAGACGGAACTCGCGCCACGCGGCAGAGCATCCAGAGCCGCCACGATATCGCGCGTCAGCTGCTGTTCATCAAGGGCGAAGTGACGGATGACCTGTTGCAGATCGCCATCCTGCTGCTGCATCAGCTGATGCAGCCAGTGCACCAGCTCAACGTACGGGTTGCCGCGCAGCTTACAGAAGGCAGTCGCGCTTTCCAGAGAGGTAAATAACAGCGTATCCAGTTTGCCGAAAAGCACGGCACGGCTAATTTCTGACATGTTAGTTTCCATTAACAATGATTCGGTATACGGAAGGATTATCGCTCTGCGCGATACACCAGATCGCCACGCGGAACAGGCTGAGGCTGAAGGCCCAGCCAGGTGTTGTACCCTAATCGCCCGGCGCTGCCGAGCGTGGCGCCCTGCACCGCATCGGCGCGCAGGATCACCCGTGTTTCCCATTCAAATTCCACCCCGGCGTACTGTCGCACCCAGTCGCGTAGCTCGGTGACCCACCCTTCGCCCGGCAGAAAACGGTTGTATTCGTCTGCGCTCAACGGGCCAATCTCAAGACGAAATTTATGCTGCACGTCGCGTACCGCAATGCCAAGAAAAGCGGACTCCCCCATGCGCGGCAGGCGACGCCCCTCACCCAGCTGTGCCTGCTCCCGCGTTGAGAGCGGCATCCACTGCGGTACATTGGCCACCAACCTGACCGGAATGTTGAAATAGTTGCGCAGGATCTTCTCCAGCCCTTCCGGGTCCCGCCCGTGGCGGGTCAGGTGCCCGGCGTGAGTAAAGCGGGCATGCGGGCTCAGGCTGCCTTTCGACATCTGGCCGGGCTGACCCATGCCAATCAGCGATGCAAGATACCCTTCGAAGCGCCTGTTGTCGTCGCGATCCAGTGAAACGGCAGGCTGCGCGTCCGCCCAGGCGCGGTAAAACAGCAGCGTCAGGCGGTGGTGAAAGAGGTCAGCAAACGCGCTGAGGCTGTGATCCTGATGATGATGAATACGCTCGCGGGCATACTCGGTCATGTGCACCGGCAGCGGGCCGTTAGGACCAAACAGGCCGAAGCTCAGAATGGAAACCTCATGCAGTCCGTTCTCTTCCCGCTGCCGGACCTCGGCAACCGTTGACGGCGCAAACCCCATTGAAGGCTGCTGACCAATACGCAGCGGCTCAAATTTAGGCAGCGGCGCGCGCCCCAGCGGGTAACGTTCACCGCCCTGGGCATCAATGCGTCTTAACAGCTGAAACAGATCGTAGCGCCACGGCGTCTCGCGCACTCCGCGCCAGAACGCATCGGGCAGCGGCGTCAGGCGATGCACGCGCAGCGTTGCAGGGGCAACTTCACTCATACCAGCGCCCTTTTACCCATGCGCGGCGCCCAGTAGCCGATTTCGCCGCGCTGCTGGCTCTTGAGCGTGAACTCCGTAAAGCTGTTGATGGAGACCAGGCGGGCAAAAAGGCGTTCCAGCACGCTGCCGAAAAGCCACGGGCTGGCACCGGAAAAGGCGCGTTCGTCCACCGTCAGGGTGATGCCGATCCCGCGGGCGAACACCACCGGGCCGGGTTCCGGCACGCGGCGGTGCACCGGCTCCAGCACGCAGTGACGAACGCCATCCACCTGACGGGCAACCGGCGTCTCGGCGAGGTTAGCGTACAGCCCTAACAGCTGACGCAGCGCGGCAGCGCCCTCTTCGTTTTCGCTGTCCATCAGGCTGAGGTAGTTCATTTGCAGCTGGCTGATGAGCCGCCAGGTACTAAACCCTTCCGCCAGCGCCGGACGCGGCGGCGTCGGGCCTTTACGCAGGGTTAACGCCTTCACCGGCATGGAGTCTGCCATAATAAACTGCCCAAGCTCCTGCTGGAGCATCAGCGGCAGGTCGCGGCTGGTACACAGCACCTCGGCGGAAATGTAGCGCAAATTCTCCTGCCACGGCGCGTGCTGCGCATCCACCAGCGAGACGAAGACCTCCGAGCCGATATAGCCCGTGCGGGTGCCGTAGCGCAGCGCGTGTTCAGAGAGGACGCGCTGTTCACGGCGCAGGGAAAAATAGGCGCCGTAGTTGCCCGCGTCTCCGCTCCAGGTACTCCAGAACGGACGAAACGTCTGGTCGTCCCGCTGACCATCCGCGCTGGCATAGATTTTTTTCACAGCATAAATTTCATAATCCAGCGGGCGGATGTTATCCACCACCAGATGGTATTCATGCTGGCTTTCGCTCAGCTTCTGCCGGGCCGCCACTTTCGGGAACAGGTTGATCACCGGCGTACAGTGCAGCGCCATGTGGCTGGCATCCACCACGCGCTCCAGCTGATCGTCGCTCTTGTCGAGCAGAATGAAGATATCAAACGCTTTTTCGTCTTCGCAGCGCTGGATCAGCTTGCCCAGCCCGCTCAGGCTGATGAAGCGAAAACGCGCCGGGAACGCAAAGTACTCCTGCAACAGGCGATAGCCGTCGAAGTTACGCAGATCGTCCGGGAGCAGCGCCTGATCCGCATCAAAGCCTTCCTGACCCAGGGCGTCAGACGACAGCAGCTGGCGCTGGGGCTGCTTGCTGACCGTCTGGCAGACAATACCCGCGTGGTGCTCCATCACCAGCTCCAGCAGCTTCAGCGCCTCGATGTCCGGGCCGCTTAAGAAGAACTCCAGGCGGTCAAAATCCAGGTGCCCAAGATGCTGCGGGCCATCGCAGGCAATGCGGATCCGTAAGGCGCTGCTGATCCCCCGCTGGCTCAGGCCGAGCTGGGCCAGCGGCAGATCGGCGGGAACGCCGCCCAGCTCGATCCGCTCAATTTTTAACGGCAGCAGGTTGACCTCGTGCGCCGTGGTATAGCTGCACGTAACGCCGGTTTTTTTCAGCGCCAGGCTGTCCATCATGGTGCCGCGCGGCACAATAAAGCCTTTGCTCAGGTCGCCCCGGCTGCTGTCGGGCTGAATCTCAGCGATCGCCATCGACGGCGTAGGCGCCAGGTAATTTGGCGCAATCATCTCCAGCATACGCTGTGAAAAGCGTGGAAATTCGGCGTCCATTTTCATCTGCACGCGGGAGGTCAGGAAGGCGAAACCTTCCATCAGGCGCTCTATGTACGGATCCGCCACTTCGATGCCGCGCATGCCGAGCCGCCCCGCCACTTTTGGGTAGCGTTCGGCGAACTCCGCGCCCATCTCGCGCAGATAGGCCAGTTCACGGTTGTAATATTCGAGCAGTTTGCTTTCCATAATTACCCCGCATCCTTCAGTTCAAAATGGCCGTTCTCAAGATCGACGTCGGTGCGAAAGAGAAACTCCAGCGGATACGGTACGCACCACAGGCGGCCTTTGATTTCGATAGACAGCACGTTGTGCAGATCTAATGAGGAGGTATCGGACACGCAGCGAACCTGAAGCCCCTGCGGCAGGATCCGCGGTTCAAAGTTAATAATCGCTTCGGTGAGCTTGCGCTGAATGTCGTGCCATTCGATATCGGACATTCTTTTCCCCGCCAGCGGCGCGACGCCAAAGTTAACGACAGAACGGCTCACCTGCGTCAGACCACTCAGATCGCTGGAGGCATCGTGGTTAATGGTGTTAAACAACCACTGTAAATCCCGCAGGACGTTACGACGCAGCGCGGCGTGGGTAATCAGATTACTGTTGGCGGACTCGCGTTTTTTTTCCGGATCGTTATCCGTCAGGCGATCCAGCAGTGACGGCTGCATTTTGTCGCGCGCCCCCACTTTCTCCTGTCTGCTGCGGGCCTGCCAGCCGCTGCGCAGCAGATCGCCTTCGCCAGCGGGATTACTCATCCGCGCCATCCGCGACGAACGTCACCAGGCTCAGGGTGAGCAGCGGGCTTTCGCTTAGCTCGCTCAGCCAGGCTTTCTGCCCCATGCCTTCATACAGGGTGCCGTCATCGTCGAGTGGAAGCCACTCGGTGGTGCGCCCCAGCTTAACGCTGTCTGGCGCTCCGTCAGCAAACGGATAACGCGCCGGGATCTGACACACCTGCTCGGTGCCGTCCGTGAGGCGGACCAGCGCATGACGCCACACCAGATCGGTCACGCTGTCCGGAGCCTGAAAACGGATCATGTCGATGGCGCAGAACGGCACCCAGAAATAGCGGCCGTTGACCAGGGTTTCACACACCGGCCCCAGACGGGCATCGCCGTCCATCAGCCATTCAAAGGTGTGGCTCTCTTCATTCTCCAGCGTGACCTGCCCGCGGCTTGCCGGGGCCTGTTCGAGTGCCGCCAGGCGCAGCGTTTGCGCATGCCCTGCGCTTTCGGTCAGCGCCTGGGCTAACGTGGTCAGCCACGGCCACTGCGCCTCGGGCATTGCCGGTCGTACCTCTCCCGCGAACACGCGCGCCCGCTGCTGTTCACCCTGAATGGCCTGCTCCAGCAGCGTCACGGTTGGTTTTGCCTGCGGCTTCAGCGCCAGCCAGCTTTTCAGCTGGGTCAGGGCGCGCGCCCAGTTGCCGCTGAGGATCAGAAACTGCACAAACGCAGCGCGCAGATCGGCATCCGCCGGACGAGCTTTGATTTCGGCTTCCAGGCGAAGCAGCGCGTCGCTAATCGACTCACCCGCCAGACGTTGATAAAGCGTATTCATAGCCCCTCCTTAATTCGCCGCGCGCCAGGCGCCCACAGCCGGATCGCGTAGCTGCGGACGCAGCGTGTCAATCAGAACAACGTTCAGCTCCGCGCCCGGTGTAATCCATGCGCTCCAGATCTTCTTCACCTCTGCGATACGCGCCTGGAGTCTGGCGTCGTCGCTGGCGATCTCACGGGTGATTTCCACCGCCACCGTGCCGTTGCTCTTCCAGCCGTTCAGGGTGCTGTCGTACGGCAGGATCATCCAGCTCTGATCGCTGTTCGGGGTGCTGAAGACCATGCGCTCTTTGTTGACGGAGGTGATCAGCGCCTTTTCAGGATCGACCGCGTTGTTCAGTCCCATCACCGGGAAGCCGTGAATGTAGGTGACCGGAATCGCTTTCTGCGTCCCGTTACGATTCTGCGTCACCACGGTGTGGCCGCTGAGCCAGCTGCCGTTGCCGCAGCGAGTGGTGTCGGAATCGGGAATAAACAGCGCTGGCGCGGAGGAACCGCCCTCCCAGAAGGTGCGCAGGTGGCAACCGTCCTGAAGGGTGAACTCCTGCCATGGCGTACGATCTGCCGCCACGGTGTGCGTCTCCGGATTCTGGTCAGGCGGTAGCAGCGCGCCTGAGGTGGTGGTCGTTGCCGCCGCCGTTTCCTGCTGTTTCACCACCAGCGCCCAGTCCTGCGCTTTAGCCGCTGTGCCCCGGGCAAGCGCCGTGCCTTCCGGATCGTTAAGCGTCCAGTTCAGGGTATTCAGTTTGCTACACTGATGCTCCAGCAGCGAGCCAAGGCGCGGTACGAAGTTTTCCAGCACCGAAACCTCTT
This sequence comes from Enterobacter cloacae complex sp. P29RS, assembly GCF_014893445.1. Classification (NCBI taxonomy): domain Bacteria; kingdom Pseudomonadati; phylum Pseudomonadota; class Gammaproteobacteria; order Enterobacterales; family Enterobacteriaceae; genus Enterobacter; species Enterobacter cloacae complex sp. P29RS. Next base: position 32,340 of record NZ_JADBPZ010000013.1, read on the forward strand.
TCTTGCCGTTCGCCACGATACGCAGCGCCACGTCCGCCTTACACCAGCTTTGCGGCGTATTATCTTTAATGTTGTCGATCCAGATATCCAGCTTCTGCGCAGGAGACTGCACGATGCGGAAGTTTTCAGCCTGTGCGGTGGTCGCCACCGTCAGAAGAGCCAAACCCGATAGCCAAAGTTTCATATCAATCCTTGTGTGTCTAATCAGTTCCGCAGGGAAGAAATTGTGCTGCGTCAGAGAGCGTATGCAGCAAAGTGGTGTCCTGAGGGTTGCCCATCCACACCGCCACGGCGGTATAGTTATCCTGAGCTTTGCCCTCCTGTTCAGCATTCTTTTGAATGATTTGGTTCATCAAGGTCAGCCACTCTTGTGGCGTATTGACCATGTGCAGCGACTGTTTCATCTGCTCTTCGCTGACGCCGTGCCAGAAACCGTCGGTGCAGAGTAAAAACGCATCACCGTCTTCAACCTGCACGACATCGCTGTAGCTCGCTTCCGGTCCGCCATTCTCAATACCCAGCGCCAGATACAGGAGGTTGCTGTTGAGATCGTCGGTCTGATGCCCGGCATCTTTCATCTGCTGCACCAGGCTGTGGTCGGTGGTGACGTGCCACAGCCAGCCGCGACGAAACAGGTACAGGCGGCTGTCACCGGCGTGCGCCCAGTAGGCCAGACGGTAATCCCTGTCGATAAACAGGCTGACCAGCGTGGTGCCCATCCGGCGATAGTCCTGCACGGCCTGTTGTTCGCTGAGGATGGTGCGGTTCGCCGTTTGGACGTAGTCACGAATATGCTGCGCATTCAGGTGCTTGTCGCCGTCAAAGCGGGAAATAATGCTATTGCGGGCCAGCTCAGCGGCCACCTCGCCGCCCGGCAGGCCCGCAATGCCGTCACAGACGACAAAGCAGGCTGAACGTTCCCCGATGGTTTCTCCCGTCTGATCCTGGTTGCTGGCGCGCGTCCCCTGGCGGGAGAGAGAAGCCGTTGCGATATTCATTTTTCTTCGGATCCGCTTTGTGAGTCTTTGTACTGATTGACCTCCATGTCATAGGCATGGAGGAAGGCTTCGCCAAACAGGGTGTGGAAGTCGTCCTCAATCTCGCCCGCCGTCTCGCCATAGCTGCGAACAAAATAATCCCACAGCGCGGCTTTACGGCTGCCCGGCAGCGCCAGGCGTGACGTCATTCCGTTCTGTTTCGCCTGCTCTTCCAGCTGTTCCGGGTTAAAGGATTGCAGCATGGCGGCGATAATGGCGCGGATACCGGAGATCATCCCCAGCTGGTGCGCCTGCAGATCGATCAGCGCATCACGCACCGATTTGGTCGGCGGCATAAAGCCCGGCATCGGCGTGCCGAACATCTGGATCAGGACCGTTTTACCGGTTGGCAGCAGCTTGAACGGGTTGTTGGCATCGTCGAGCACCATGGTCATATCGGCCTTCACCCCACGCTTGAGGATGGAGCGCGAGGAGAGCAGCGCCACGGTTCCCTGCGAGAACATGCCCAGGATCTGCCCCAGCTGACGCATATTTTCCCGGTCAAACTGCGGCACCGGCTGCATTTCGCTCAGGCCCATGCCCTCCAGCAGCGCCTCCAGCAGTTCGCCCTGAAGCACCTCGCCCCGCTCGCCGGTCTGCGCTGAGGCAGCAGACGATGCAGCGTTTTTAACCGGGTCGATACGCAGGCGGCCTTTCGGCGCCTGCGCGTTGCTGCGCGCCACGGCCTGCGGCGTTGGCATGGTGAAGCCAGCGTAATCGGGACGCGCGGGCTCTTCTTCCGCGCGCGGCGCGTCCTGTGGTTCAGTCGGTTCCGGATCGAACAGCGGTGAACTGGCCAGCGCATCCTCTTCCTGTGCGGCTTGCGCTTCAGGCTTTGGCTCCGGCTTATCAGCCACGATTTCATCCGGATGGGTTAACGGCGCGCCGCCCATCAGGCCGAGAGGGTCATCGTGACGCGCGGCAGGCGCGCTCGCCGACCCGCCAAACAGGGCTAACGGATCGAGTTCATCCGACGCCTCTTCCTTTGGCTGGGCAGGTTTGCTTTCGTCCGGCTGTACCAGCGTTGAAGGGGTGACATCGTCAAAGATGCTCTCTTTTTTAAACAACGCTTCATCGCTAAACAGCGTGTCCGGGTCAACGTTTTTACGTTCAAGCGACGGATCGGCATCGTTGAACATCGCCAGCGGGTCTTCGGCATTCCGCTCCGGGGCCGCAGGCTGGGAGAACGGGTCGTGGGACGCGGCGGGCTGTGGCTTTGCCCGGTTGCTGGAGATGCTGTCGGAGATGGAGAACTCCTGCATCAGGCTGTCCCAGATTTCAGACGGCACGGCCGTAGGTTCAGCTTTTCCGCGAGGCGCGGCGCTGGCCGGTTTCGGTTGTGCCGCCGGAGCAGGTGTCGCCGCTGGGCGCGCCTGCTGCATGCTGGCCGCCATGCGGCTTACGGGCTGGGTGTCATGAATGAGTTCGCTGACTTCAATGCGATAATCATCAATACCGAGAATATCCCCATCCTGAAGCTCAACCTGACGCCCACGCTCCAGCGGAATATCATTCAATACCACGCGGGTGACGCTGCCACGGTTCGTGACGCGACATTCGCCGCTGGCGTCGACATGAACGATGGCCTGCAAACGTGAGATAGTGCGGTCATTGTCCGGCAGCACCAGATTGTTATCCGTACCGCGCCCAATGGTGCCGCCCGGGGCATAAAAATCACAGCTGCTTTGCGGCGGCTGATGACCGGGTTTCGTAGAAATAATCGTGAATCGCATGGCGTATTCCTGCTGGTATGATTAGCGCTCAAACGCTGCCGCTCTCGGGGGTGAGAACGGCGGGGTTTGGGGGTTAAGCTTACAAAATCAATCATAAAGACAATGAAAAATTATATCTCATTAATACTGGTCAAAATTAAAAGCAGTATAAAAATAGCCATTGTGAATTTAAGTTTTTTGTCATATGAATAAACCCAGGATAGTTCAAAGCCGGACAAAACATCATGACATGTATGAGACTGAAGCCTTCGAGAGTCAGTTAACTTAACGCTCTTACCCCGTAATAACCTTGATAAAATTGTGACGCGTAAACCGAAGCCCCAGAACCCCAACCCTTCCCAAACTTGATAATCTCCTTCTCTTAATAAACCTGCTTGCGTTAATGAATTATATATTCCCGAAATTTCACTTGAGTATTTTCGATAATCAATATAAAAACTAACCATCAGGATTAAGAACAAGGCAAAAAGAAAAAATACAAGAATGGAGAAAGCATTATTAACAATCACATTACTCTCTATTGAATAAAATCAGCATTCAAATGCTGACACTATTGAGTCGATAACAATAGTTGGTAACAAAAGGTTGACAAAAGCTATTTAACGGCTTACTGAAAAAACAATACCTACAACAAGCCACAGCGTAAAAAGCATTGCCTGAATGATATAAAGTCGGTGCAGTTTTAACATCCAGCTAATTCGATCTTCCGGTAAAGACTGAACAAACTGATAGGCTTCACCCTTAACATTCCTGCCCTTGGTGAACTTCATCTTCACGCCTTTGCGAAGACGAATAAACCGGATTATTTTTTGATAATTCACCAGTGAACCAAAAAACGATGCATGATTTGCCATCAGGTCGATATCATAACCTTTTGGCGATATTCAGAGAGAAGTCGCTTATAATCCGACTCGTGTTTTTTAAAAAACCGAGAACTGTAAACACCCATGATTACAATGTTAATAAATAAAAGCACAAGAAGCTATAACGTTATATTTACCATGCATAAAGATGACATGCTTTTAGTGTCCTGTAGCAATCAATAAGAACAATAGAAGCATTAAAAAGACAACAAAAAGTGTCATCCTGTAAAACATTTTTATCCATGAGAAATCGTATATCGATGATACTAATGCCTCTGCCTCCGGAGGAGGATTTTTTTTTCTATTTTGCTTTGTGGCCTTTCCAGCCAAAATCCTTTTCATAAGGAACACTCGATGCGCAAATCCGGGAAGACCAAGTTGTTCATAAAAAAGATAATCGTTTACATCTAAATATTGCTTATCACTCAAAAGATGAAATGATTTTGATAGCTCCCGTGAATATTTACGATAAAAATAAAAATAGAAACACAAAGAAGTAAACAATCCTAAAAAAACTAATAAAAGCAATATTAAACGCAAATCTCCATACATTTATTCGTCCCCAGAAAAAATCAAGTTACTAATCCCTTCACCCAATTCAGCCCCTCCTTTAGTACCCATCCAGGCTCCCGCAGAAGTAGCGCCTAGTCCTACGACAATTCCACACACAAGGGCACCAGTACCCATCGTAGGTATTCCCATTGCACCGCAAAGAGCGCCAGTTCCTAAAGACGCAGCCCAGGCTCCTCCCGCAGCACCAAGCGTACCTCCACCAAACTTACTATATTCAGTAACAGCAACTTTTCCACATTCATCTTCACGATCGACAGTACAGGCTTTATAAACATCATTAGAAGTATTCAAAAAAGAGAAACCTAATGAGATCCAGCCCCCTGCTTTCATAATACTAGCCGCGCGAGAAGAGCGTACAATATAATCTGAATATCCAGGGATGGCGCCGACACCAACCGTACTCCATTCATGGACGATAGAGCGGCTTGATAAGTTCAATGCTTTTTTTAGATTTTCGTAGGTTTGAATCTTAAGTGTTAGTTTGCTTACGTTATTTAATAAAGGTTTTAACTGAGTGAATAACGCCCTTCTTTCCATATAAAACTGCTGACCAATTAAAGAACCTTGGGATATAAACTGATTCTGATAAGTCTTCTCAATTTTAATGAGTATATTTTCAATTTGCCTGAAATATTTCTCACCTAAATCACCAGCATTCCCAGCTAGTTTATCACCTAAAGAAGTCAATGCAGAAATATTGTCATAATTAGCGTGGAGATACTCTGCAACCGATGTGTTTAATGATGCCAGCGCATGGTTAATTTTCTGTTTTGCCCTGGAAAGAATACTCAATTGCGATGACTGATTCGTGTTGTCTGGGTCAGCCACGATGAGTAACTGCCCTGGTTTCAACCAAGGTGTGTCATTGTTTATTTGCATAAAGTATCTAGCGGCTTCGCTATTGACATTATTAAACAATAATCGAGCTTGATAATCTAAAGTTCCAGGATGTTGGACCACACAGTAGCCCGGGCTAACGGTTGAACGATGTGTCATATTTAAACCCTTTAATCAACACACATAGTTGTCCAGAGTTTGCAGTGGTGAATTGTTTAATTATTTTATAATTAAATAAACATTCAAACGCCGATGCACTCTCGAAAACACCGAGGTTTGAAAATTATATCATTCACTTGCCGTTAAAAGTAACTCGCAACTTATACCTTTCTTTAATATTAACCGTGCAGCATATCGAATAGCAGTTTTTTCATTGACAATCTTCAATACAACATCATACTCACTTTTGCGCCAGTCAACCTCATTCAGACGAATACACTCCTCTGTAATCAAGATATGCATTGCTGGAAGTTGGTCATGAGAATTAATAGTTTTCCATTGATTACCAACGCGTTTCATTACAGATGGTGCGTAAACTGATACAGGCCCAATAAAATTTGAATCCAGCCTGATATCAAAACAAGGGATTTTGTTTTTTTAACGTAACAGAAAGTTTCTTATACTGTGCAGGTGGTGAAATGCAAGCACTACAGGCTAATGCGATTGATATTACGTTTAACTCTCTAATCATCATTCACCTGCAACATATTTGGAATCAATCATCATGACCGGGGAGGTTCCCCGGTCATGGATGAACAATTACGCTTCTTTGTTTTCTTTAATGTTCCAGCCAGCGCTGCTTTCAGCACCTTTACCACCGGCAGTGGTCTGCTCCCAGTACTGCTGTTTCACTTTCGCAGCCTGGAATGCATAGGTCACGCCAACGGTATCGCCGTTGTCTGCACCGGTGTACTGAACAGAAGTCACGAGAACGTCTTCCAGGGTGATGCGGGTGTATTCAACCTGCTGACCACCCGCTTTGCAGACGGACAGTTCAACTTTGGTCAGGTGTTTACCGCTTGCGCAGTGTTTCAGGATTGCTGTAGTGGATTTGTCGATCAGAGCGTTAACGTGCAGATCGTTAAAGTTAACTTTACCGGCACCGCCGCCGCCACCAACGCTCATATTACCCGGCTGGGACGCGCCCCAGGAGAAGGAGGTAATATCAGTCCAGCCGGTGTGGTTAGAATCTTTAGATTCGCCCGTAACACCCTCGACCTTCAGAAACATATCAATAGCCATAATATCTACTCTTCGTGGATGAACAATATTGCTTTCGAAAAAGCCCTTATATGGCAAACAGGAAAGCATGGGGCTGAATAAAACCGTCCATATTTTACCTCTGCCTCATATCAAACGACCCGTGTCATTTGACAGTCTTACATTCCCCCTGAATGAACGGAAAGAATGTGAAGTCTTTTACTACGGCGGATTATCCTGAATCCAGGTACGATCAGGATCGCCAATGATGAGCTGCGGAACCAGTTTATTCAGTTCGTCGCTATGATAAAGACGTAGACAATTTAAGGTTACGCCTTTTACATCAGGTTTGCGCTCCGAGTGGAAACCATTAATTTGGTTTTTATACTTCCCAATAATGGCGTTAACTTTGTCAGTACCGTTTTCAGCATCAAACGGCATCCACTCAATAAATGCACTCGCACTGCGGGCCGCATCAGCAGAAAATTGACTGCCTTTATCTGCAACCTGCGCAAGGCAGCGCGCCAGGACCAAATCTTTTACCACCTGCCGGTATGTTTGCTGCTGATAAAAATCAACGTAAGGGTTGTCACCGCGAGCAGAAAAAGATAAGCAAGTGAGCAAAAGAAATGCGGTCTTTAGAAACCTGAATATAATTATTTTAATTCCCAAAACCAGATTTCCTGACAGTACGGAAAGCAATCGGAGTTACATATAAACGAATTATTACTCAGAGGCTCGATAAGGTCGATATGACCACCCCCATACCCATCAATTTTATTGAAGAAAACAACACCTTTTCGGCCCAACATTGAGCGTGCACCAGCCTCGCGGTCTTTAAAGATTTCTGCCTTGCCAAACACATGGGATTTATAAAGCTGATCGGCAAGTAATTTTGCGCCAGGCTCGATTGTTTTTCCCTTATAGGGACCGGTCTTTATGGGTAAACGCCCTGTAAATTCAACATTGCATTTTAACAATGCCAGGCTCATTCTTACCGCACAGGTATTTTCGTATGCCGGTTGTTGCTTGATAATCGTCGAATAATCGTAGCCAATTTCTGAAAAAACCTGTTCACCCGAGGCAAAACCCGCGCGTGTGTGATTTGAAGAGTGATGCTGACGTTTAAGTTGTTCGTATAATGGTCTCATCTGTCACTCTCCTTTTTTGCACGGGCGTAATTCTTTCATGCCGTCAATGATGATTTTTGAAGCGCGTTCCTCGCCTTGCTGTTTCGATAAGTCCGCAAAACGAGAATAGAGAAACTCATGTATTGTATTTGGCAAAAAAGGCCTGCCCTTGCACCATGCAGTGCCCTCAGACGCGTCGACTACGCCGAGAAGATACATATTTGCCTTAATGCGTTCACGTTCATTCGTTTTCGACAGCCAGGCTTTAGCAAAACGCTCTGCACTCAGATTTAAATCGTACCCTGTTAACAGCGTCGGATCGCGTTGGAAGTTTGATGTGTCATCCTGAGGCAATGCTTCCGCTTGAGGGTATTTGTAATTTCCTGCCTCCGCGCTTGCGAGAGTAGAAACTGCCAGCAAACTGGTCGCGATCAAAAGTATATGTTTCACCGTCTATCCTTATTCACTGACAGAAACAAGCTAAGCTCTTCCGCTCAAATTGCCGGCCCCTTCGGGCCGGCAATCATCATTACGCGTCCTTCGTCTTCAGCGACGGCAGTTTAGATACCAGACGCAAGGAAACGGTCAGGCCTTCCAGCTGGTAGTGTGGACGCAGGAAGAACTTCGCGGCGTAGTAGCCCGGGTTGTCTTCAATTTCCTGCACCTGCACTTCCGCAGCCGCCAGCGGTTTGCGAGACTTGGTTTCCTGGGAGGAGTTAGCCGGGTCGCCGTCCACGTAGTTCATCACCCAGTCGTTCAGCCAGCGTTCCATCTCTTCGCGCTCGCGGAAGGAGCCGATTTTGTCGCGCACGATGCACTTCAGGTAGTGAGCAAAACGACAGCAGGCAAACAGGTAAGGCAGACGGGAGGCCAGGCGCGCGTTAGCGGTGGCATCCGGGTCGTGATACTCGGCCGGTTTTTGCAGGGACTGCGCGCCGATGAAGGCGGCGAAGTCGGAGTTTTTACGGTGAACCAGCGGCATAAAGCCGTTTTTCGCCAGCTCGGCTTCACGACGATCGCTGATGGCGATCTCGGTCGGGCATTTCATGTCCACGCCGCCGTCATCGCTCGGGAAGGTGTGGCACGGCAGGTTTTCCACCGCCCCGCCGGACTCCACGCCGCGAATCGAGGTGCACCAGCCGTACTCTTTGAAGGAACGGTTGATGTTGGCGGCCATCGCGTAAGCCGCGTTCGCCCAGGAGTAGCTGTTGTGGTTTGCGCCGTCGGTCTGCTCTTCAAAGTCAAAGCTGTCGACCGGATTGGTGCGAATGCCGTACGGCAGACGCGACAGGAAGCGCGGCATGACCAGGCCCAGATAACGGGCATCTTCCGATTCACGCAGTGAACGCCAGGCGGCGTATTCGGTGTTCTGAAAGATTTTTGTCAGGTCGCGTGGGTTAGCCAGCTCCTGCCAGGACTCCATCTGCATCACGCCCGGCGCGGTGCCGGTGATGAACGGACAGTGGGCCGCAGAGCCGATGCGCGCCATCTCGCCCAGCAGCTCAACGTCCTGCGGGCTGTGGTCGAAGTAGTAGTCGCCTACGATGCAGCCAAACGGCTCGCCACCGAACTGGCCGTACTCCTGCTCGTAGATTTTTTTGAAGATCGGGCTCTGGTCCCAGCCCACGCCCTTGTAGCGCTTCAGGGTGCGGCCCAGCTCCTGCTTGGAGATGCTCATAAAGCGGATCTTCAGCATCTCGTCGGTTTCGGTGTTGTTCACCAGATAGCTCAGCCCGCGCCAGGCGCTCTCCAGCTTCTGGAACTCCTCGTGGTGAATGATCTGGTTCACCTGCTGTGAAAGCTGCTCGTCAATACCGGCAATCAGGTTCTGAATGGTGCGGTAGGTATCGTTTGAGAAGGTCACGGTGTTTTCCAGCGCCTGCTGCGCCAGGGTTTTTACCGCGCTTTCTACGGCAGAGCGCGCCTGATCGGTTTTCGGGCGGAACTCTTTATTCAGCAGCGCGCTGAACTCGTCCTGGCTGAAGGCCTGGCCCGCCTGCTGATCGTGTTGTTGAGTCTGGTTGCTCATCGATTATTCCTCGCTACCTTTCGCACTTTCGTCATTTTTTGGCATCTGGCTCAGGGATTTGAGCAGCGTCGGATCCTGAAGGATTTTTGCAATCAGCTCTTCCGCGCCGTTTTTGCCGTCCATGTAGGTCAGCAGGTTAGAGAGCTGGGTGCGCGCTTCCAGCAGCTTGTTCAGCGGCTCTACTTTGCGGGCTACCGCGTCCGGCAGGAAGTCGTCCATACTGTCAAAGGTCAGATCGACGTTGAGCTTACCTTCGCCGGTCAGGGTGTTATCCACCTGGAACGCCACGCGCGGCTTCAGCGCCTTCATGCGTTCGTCGAAGTTGTCGATGTCGATTTCAAGGAACTTACGCTCGTCGACGGCTGGCAGGTTTTCCACCGGCTTGCCAACCAGATCGGCCATAACGCCCATCACAAACGGCAGCTGAATTTTGCGTTCTGCGCCGTAGATCTCTACGTCATATTCGATCTGCACGCGGGGAGCACGGTTGCGTGCGATGAATTTCTGTCCACTGTTACTCATTGCCATGATGTTCTCCATCAAAGATGCGCGGTGAAGGTGAAACGGCAGACTCCATGCCTGTCGTCATAATGCCAGGACGCGTCATTCGCGGCGTCCAAAGATGTTTTCCAGTTGGTTAACGCCGTCTGGCGCCAGGTCGCGAATAATGTCCATAAAGTTGAGTTCAGACAGCCGCTGCACCCGTTCAATCATCAACGGTGCGGGGTGGCTGGGTTCGTACTGCGCAAAATACTGTTTCGCTTTTTCCAGCATCAGCTGCGCGTCGGCGCGGCTGGTCACCTGCACGCTGCGCCAGTCCGTCACCTGCTGAACGGGCGACGCGGTCACCGGCTGCGGCTCGGCGTGCTGCTCAGCCTGCGCGTCACGGTTCGGCAGCAGCTTGCTGATATCGGTCACCTGACAGGCGCTCGAAACCTGCCCGACGGTTTTCAGCAGCTGTTCCATCTCCGGTACGCCACTTTCCCCGAGATAGCCGGTAAGCAGTTCGCGGATGGCGAGCAGGCGTTCGTTGATCACGATTACCGCTTCGGTGCCGGGCTGATCGCCCCGGGCCAGCTCATCGATCAGTCGTGGACGACCGCCCGGATAATCCGGACACTCTGTTTTACTGCCGTCAAGCAGCGCCTGGGCGTCACGGAGCGAAATCTCATCGCCGTTAGAGCGGAGCAGTGAGGCGTTACGCACCGCGACCGTCAGGTCAGATTTATCGCTCAGCCCGGCGAGGGCGTTAATGCGGTAGAACGGATCGGTTTCGCCATACTCTTCCAGCAGCGGGTAAAGTTGCTCCCAGTAACGGGAGAGGGCTTCCTGCACCAGCAGTAGCCCGTCGGCGTAACCTGCCAGCCCGCGACGACGCGTCCAGGCATGGGTTAACGCCAGCATGACGCGAAGATCTTTGGTGCGGCCCAGCAGGCTGGTGGCGAGTCTTTCCACCGTGTTCCAGTCGGCAGGCTCTGCCGGAATGATGGTGTCGCCAAACTGCTGTTCGGCTTTGCCCTGACTGGCCTGCCCCATGGCCTGGAAATCAGCGTCGTACTCCAGGTTTTCACCGCAGGGGTTATCGGGGCTTATCGGCGCGAGAAATTCATCGATATTCATAAGATCCCTGCTTATTCAAACATAGGCGGGTAAAGACCGTGGCGGCCCGGACGGGCGCCGCCTGCCGGATCGAACAGCAGCGTAAAGAGCTGCCCGGTAAAGTTTCCGCTGTGGACGTGGGTGTAAAGCGGATAGCCGTCGCAGCGGTTTGTCCACCAGTAGCTGGTCTGGCGCAGCGGATCAAAACACTCCGCCGCCTGCGGCCAGCCCAGCGTGCTCTGACCCTCGTCGTCATAGCCAATCACGTCGAGAATGTCGGAACGCTTTTGCGGCTCAACCGGCTGGGGCGCCGGGATGGTCATCAGCATTTCATCCAGCTGGGAGGCAGAATAGCTGTTACGCACCGCGTGCAGCCCCAGACGGCCAAGCTGCTGGTACCAGCTTTCAGCCTGCCCGAGCAGACGGGATGACCACTCGGTCGGGGTGAAGCTCAGTTGCAGGCATACCGGATAGTGACGGCCTACGCTGTCACGGCCCGGTAGCAGGCAGCCCATCTGAATCATCTGGCTACCAAGCATCGGCGGGACGACAAAGTTCCACACCGGGGCTTTAGAAAACGGGCGCTCGCCGCTGCGCTGCTCTTCCTGTTGCCAGGCCAGCAGGCCGACCTGAAACCAGTGCGACCACTGGCGTTGTAGGGTATCCGGAAAGCGACGCTGCAAAAAATCTCCGGCGCTGGGTAATTTGCCATACCAGCTATAACGGTTCATCGCAGGGGTATTCGTCATACGGCTGTCCTTGCGGTTATGGGCATGAGAAACGGGGAAGCTGGAACGGGTTACGGATGCTGTTCGGGGCAAACTCCAGCGTGACCTGATGTCCGTCGACGTTGAAGGTGGCCTGACGGCTCAGGCTACCCGCGCCAGGGCTGGTGCGCGCCTTGTCGAAAAAGCGGTTCAGCGCCCAGGAACCGTTAGTCACCAGCGTTGCGGTGCTGCCATTGGCCAGACCGAGCTGCATACGCACCTGGTTCGTCCCGCCCGGCCCCGGCCAGGTCATGATCTGCACCGCCTGCGGACCGTGGCTGTAGCGCAGCAGTTGGCCGTCCACGTCCAGCGTCAGGTTCAGAATGGTATTGTCCATACGCACGGTGCGCACCGTCACCTTGAAGGATGGCGTGGTCGCGCCGTTTGCGAAGAAGGCATCGCGGACAGACTGCGCCTGCTGGAACGGACGCAGCAGCCCTTCACTGCCCGGTAGCGTTTTACCGTCGATGCCCGGCATAAAGCGCCAGTTCGCCTGGGTGGTGTCCACCTTGTTGGTCAGGTTGTCGCGGAAAAAGGTGTCCATCAGTCCGGTGCCCGGCGCGAACATGCGGGCGAGATCGTCCGGCGTCACCTCGGTGCTGGCGCTGCGCACCAGCGGATAACGCCCGGCAATCGCCTGACGGCAGAACCCACCCACTTCCACGTTAATGCGCTTACGCACGTTCTCCAGATCGCGACGCTGAGTGTCGCTGCTGGCGCCGACGGCCATATTGCTGAACATGGTTTGCAGCCCGCCCGGCAGACGTCCCGCGCTGGCTTGCAGGCGGCTAATTGCATCGCCGCCCGGCGCGGGCATACCGCTGTTGGCTGCATCCTGAACGGCGGTCAGGTAGCGATAAAGCTCGTCAACCTGCTTAAGAAAATCATCAAAGACGATGGTCTTGCCGCCCTTCTCCAGCGGCTGCGCCAGCTCAATCATCGGCGCATAGTGGTCGGTCACCAGTTGCTCAGGCGCCTGCGTCATAACCGCGCCCTGCGTCGGGGCATTGTCACCGTTGCTGAACAGCGCTTCCAGCGTGCGGGTGGCGCGGTTGCTTTGGTCTTCCGCTTTTTGCGCATCTTCCGGCGCAGGCGCAGTGCGCGACAGGGTCAGCACCTTGCTCAGGTTAAGTACCAGACGGCGCAGCGGCGAATTGGTGCCTGAAAGCAGGCGCGCGGTGTTGATACGCTGGGAAAGATCGGCGCTGTTGTTGAGCTGAATATCAGCGAGAAAGCGATCCCAGTTAACGATAAAGTCGCGCATGTAGAGCTGACGCACGGCGTTGTCGATCTGCTGTTTATCTTCCTGGGCAGTGGTCGCTCCCAGTACCCAGGCATCGTCCTCGTGCAGGGCAGTGGTCACGCTGTCGATCTGGTCGTTGAAGCTTTTCCAGTAGCCGTCCGGCGTGTAGAGGCCCGGTACGCCCTCACTCACCGGCTTACCGCTTTTACGCGAAAACACCAGCTCACTCTGCGGGCCGCCGAGATCAGAAAGCGAAACCGGCTTCAGGTTCTCATCATGCTCCAGCAGACGTTTCAGGCGGCCATATACACGTGTTGAGAGCGGCTGCTGGTTGATCAGCGCCCTTTCACGGGCCACCAGATCCTCATCCTGCGCATACGGTGAAGCCTGAATTTTTGGCTCCAGCAGCTGCGTCAGGTGCCATTCCAGCTCCTGAAGCTGCGCCTGCGTCACGTTCTGCGGCAGGTTGCGTTGCAGGTTGAGCATCACCCACGAGTGCAGGAATTTACCGTCATAATGCTTAGGCTGGTAGAGCATCTGATAGGCTTTCAGCGCCTCATAGCTGTACTCCACGTCGCTGCCGTTGTCGTTGCGCAGCCAGGTGGTAATGTGCATCGCCACGGCAGGCAGCAGCATCTGATCCAGCGCCTTCTGATACAGAGACTGCGAGGCATCGCTGACGTCATCCCCGCGATAAAGCCCCATGCGGCGGGAAACCGGCGGGTTGTTAACGTCGAAGGCATCGCTTTTCGGCAGATCCACCAGGCTGTTAAGCAGCGGCAGAAGCGCAAACAGATCGCGCTGGGGCTGGTTTTGCAGCGCCTTGCTCTGCTGCTCCAGCATCGGCACTTTTGCATCTACCTCTTCCAGATAAGCTTTATTTTTGGCGTAGCTGGTCAGCCACAGACCACCCAGGATCACCAGCAGGGCCAGCAGCGCCGCGTAGCCGGACCACATCACGGCGCGGTTGCGCAGCTCCCACCAGCGGTTTTCCCCGGCGATGCCCGCTTCCTGGAAAATCACGTTTTGCAGCAGATTTTTAATGAAGAAGCTTTGGCCCTTCGCGCCCGGGATCGGCGCCTCTTTGCTTACCGAATCCCAGCGCGTGCTTTCCTCCCCTTCAGGTAAGGAGAGCGCGCGGTTCAGCTCGCCCATCACGCGGTCAAACGGCATCCCTTCCTGGGTGCCGCTGGCAAAGTAGATGCCGCGCGGCGAAAATTCGGTTTCGAAGTTTGAGCGGGCAAAGACCGTGCTCAGGTAGTCTGCCAGCAGCGGACGCAGCGCGGCGAACTCCTGCGGGAAGAGATAGGCTTCCGCACGGGTTTTGGCGTCATGCTCTTTAAGCATGGTTTCCGGCAGGCCAGCATCCAGACGCTGTTGCAGCAGGGAAAATTCCTGCTGGAAGTTGCCCATCAGGTCGTAATCGGCGTGTTTGGTCTGCTCCCACGGCAGCGTAAAGCCCCAGATCTGATCGCGCTGGGCTTTGTCGTAATCCGCAAACCAGGCGCGGAAGCCTTTAAGCAGATCCGCTTTGGTCACCATCACATACACCGGGAAGCGAATCCCCAGCTGTTCATGCAGCTCGGAGAGACGCTGGCGCAGGTTGACCGCCTGCTGGCGGGAGGCCTCAGCGGACTGCGAAAGCAGGTCGGAAATGCTGATGGTGATAATCACGCCGTTGATGGGCTGGCGACGGCGGTATTTACGCAGCAGGTTGATAAATTCCAGCCACTCCCCGGCGTCCTGAACCTGCTCGCTCTCCTGAGTGGTGTAGCGCCCCGCGGTATCCAGCAGAACCGCCTCGTTGGTAAACCACCAGTCACAGTTGCGCGTGCCGCCAATGCCGCGCAGCGCGGTTTTACCGAAGCGGTCCGCCAGTGGGAATTGCAGCCCGGAGTTGGCCAGCGCGGTGGTTTTACCTGAACCCGGCGCGCCAATAATGACGTACCACGGCAGCTGATAGAGGTACTGCGTACTGAAGCGCTGCGTCCACTGCGCGCCATGTCCCGCTTTGCTGAAGTGGGCTTTTTTCAGCATCTGGGCGGCTTCATCGAAACGCCCGGCAAGGATCTGCTCCTCGCTGTTCAGACGTTTCTGCGGATCGGCCGCCTCCGGGCTGGTGGTATTTTCGTTAAGCTTGTCCATCAGCTTACGGTTCAGCCAGGCGTTATACAGCCGCGGCAGAATGTGGCTCTGGGCCCAAATCAGGTAGACCACCGCAATGCTGATGACGCGGTTCTGCTCTGATTCAAGGGGCCGGGTGTCCACGATGGACAACAGCGGGCCAATCATCCAGATGACCGCCGCGAGTGCCGTTACGCCCAGGAAGCTCCACAGAATGCGATTGGTCAGTATAGAAAGTAGAGTAGTCAGCATCCTTAGTTTCCTTGCGGCAATCCGTTCAGCTCGGCCTGGGTATTGTCAGGCGATACCAGCAGCGTAATCTCCACGCGGCGGTTACGGGCGCGATTTTCAGGCGTCGTGTTAGGCGCTACCGGGTTGATCTCGCCCCGCCCTTCGGCTTTGACGCGCTCAGGCTGCGAGAGGCTACCCTGGAGCTGTTTTTGCACCGAACGGGCGCGCTCAAGCGAGAGTTCATAGTTAGAGGCGAAGCGTGCGCTGCGGATCGGCACGTTGTCGCTGTACCCCACCACCAGAATTTTGCCGCTGACGTTATTCATCGCCTGGGCGATGCGGTCGATGACCGGCTCATAGCGATCGCGCACCACCGTTGAGGCCGAGGCAAAGAGTCCGTCCCCTTTCAGGATCACCACGCTGCGATCCGCCTCATCCTTAACGGCCACCAGACCGGCATCAATTTCCGGTTTCAGGAAGCCGCGCAGGTTCAGTACCGCCGGCAGCTGGCGCGCAGGTTGCTGGATCGTGGTTTCCGGCAGTTGGGACTGGTAAATTTTCGCCAGCACCGGGCTGGTGTTATCACCGAGACGCCAGTTCAGCACGATATAGAACAGGCAGGCGATAAAGCCGACCAGCGCCACGCACGCCCAGAGTGGAATCATCGGCCGCCAGAGCTTGCGCAGAACGGGGCGATCTTCCGGGTGCGGCGAGAGCGGCGGCGGGTAGCTGCCGCGAACGCCACGGATCATCTGCCACAGGCGCTGTTTGATGGTTTCAAGCTGGGTCCGGCCATTGTCCAGCACGCGGTAGCGGCCTTCAAAGCCGAGCAGCAAACAGTAGTTGATCATCTCCAGCAGCAGAATGTGTTCGCGCGGATTCTGAGACAGACGTGCCAGCAGCTGGAAAAACTTCTCGCCGCCCCAGGTTTCGTTATGAAACGTCACCAGCAGACCATTGCTTGACCAGACGCCGCTGCTTCCCCAGGGGGTCAGAGCGGCGGCTTCGTCCAGCGCCGTGCAGAGGCAGTAGCGCGCGCCGACAATCACTTCATATGGTAAGCCCGCCTGCTGGCATCGCACCTCGAAACGGCGAATTTCGTCAATCAGGCGCTGGCGCAGCCCGACCTGATCGTCGTGGGAAACCGAATGACGGATTTGCGGAATCGCATTGAGCAGCGGATTGGCGGCCGCCACCAGCTGATTGTTCCCACTGGCTCCGGTAAACACGGCATCACTGCCGGTATCCTGTCGTTCCTGCATATTAAGCGCTCGCTTTATTATTCTGTCGGGCTACGGATGGCCCAGAACTCCATATCGAGACCCGGGAATTCCCCTGCGAGATGCAGCGCGAATGCCCCAGACTTGTCCATCTCGTGCCACAGTTCGCTGCCCCTCTCGAGCTCGAAATAGCTGTAGCCTGCATGCCACGGGATCTGCGGCGGCGCGACGGGCATTGCCCGAAGCATGATGCCCGGCAGTTGGAGCTGAACCAGATCGCGAATTTTCGAGACTGGCGCAACCTTCATCTGGGCAGGGAAATGGGTTTGCAGGTGTTCGCCGGGGACATTGGCTTTTACCGCCAGCACGAAGCCAAATTCGCGGACCATGCTGGTCTCCGGTACGGTGGCGATGTTCAGTCCGTGAGAGCGTTCGTGCAGCGGCAGCTGGATGGCATGATCTTCCATGACCAGCGACAGCCCCTGACGCAGCATTAGCATCAGTTTGCCGAAGCAAAGGGCGAGATCGTCATGGTCGTATACCGGCAGTACGCTCTCTGCGGTACGCTGCGGCGTCCAGGTAGCGAGTTCCGTGGCAAACGGCAGCCAGCTTCGCCAGAGCGCTTCAGGGTGAAGCAGCGGCAGCGTTTTTAAATGTGAGATGTCGCCAAGGTGGCGGTTGATCAGCGAAAGAAGCGTGAACTCAACCATCTCGGACGTATTGAAACGCCCCGGCTGACGCAGGCGGCCGCCGATCTGCTGGCTACGCTGCACCAGCAGGCCGTGCAGGTCATTGATCATGCCGTACAGCTGCGGGCTGTTATTGGCGTTCAGCATTGGTGGGATGTAGCTGTTATCCAGCCGCACGTGGTTGTCGTTGCGCTTTTCAGCGACGCACGCCACGCCGATGGCGGTCCATTCTGCCGTCAGATCTTTCTCCAGCATCAGGGTCAGACGCAGGCGGCCAAACTGAACCGTCGCTTCCCCGACCGACATGGCGTTGTCGTCTTCTACCTCTTGTTCAAACGTAATAAAACGCGCCAGAGAAGAGTGCTCCTCGCTGAAAATCACCTCTTCACGTCCACCGCGACGAACCGGCAGCGCAAGCACCACCTTTTCATTGGTAAGATTATCGGGGATTTTTAGCGGGGCCGGACCGTTGCGGTCGCTGCGCACCTGGAAAAAGGTGCCGTCAGGGAGCAAACCGCTACAGTAGCTCAGGGCAATACAGCCCTGGCGAAGCATCGCTTCATCCAGCTCAAGGTCGAGAAAGCCCCAGAGATACGAACGCTGCAAGGCCCCCCACTCACGAACGTGGTTGAGGAGGTAACTTTCTGTCCGCTGAAAATGGTGGGGACGCAGGAACATGCCCTCGGTCCAGACGACCTTTTCTGCTTTCGTCATGATGATCTCTTTCCTGTTATGAAGGGCGTTACTGGCTGATGACCCGGATACCATTTACGTCAAGGAAGACGCTGGCCTGGAGTTCATCTGCGGACCATTTCCAGAACTGGTAAATCGCGTTTTCGCCGGGAACAGGCAAAGGAAGTGAGACGCGCCATTTTTTGCCGTCCAGTGCCTGGTATTCCGCCATTACGCCGATATAGCGCGCTTCCGGTGAGCTTTGACCGCTCAGGGTTTTCGAAAGCTGGCCCGGCATCAGGAAGAACACATCGCTGTTCAGCAGATTCGCGCCAAGCGTGGCTGACGCGTTGTTCTGTAAGGAGTAGAAGTCGCTGGACATGAAATCCGCATCGGATTTCAGCAGCAATACTCTGACCTTAAGCGGTGCAGAATCATTGATTTGAGGATGAGCCTGAAACTGAAGATTGTAGCGGGAGGGGTCGCTGTGTGAAGACGACGTACAACCACCGATCAGCGCGAGAATCAACGCAAAAAAAGGGAACCACATCCGATGGAAATTTTTATTATTCATAAAAATATGCTCGTGAAACCCGTTTAGTTCAGGATCCAGGTACCGTTCGCGCTGTCTTTGCAGGCTTTGCTGTTGCCATCGACATCAACACAGGTGGTTTTCTTGCGCGCTTTAGGGCGCAGTGCCTGTTTACGCACGGTGGCTTCGTACTGGTCGGCCTTGATCACGGCACGCATCGGCACGTAACCAATCAGCTGTTCACTCCCATCATCGGCCAGCGCCATCCAGAAATGTTCAACCTGCCCAAGCACGACGTAAGTTTTTCCGGTCTCAAGCGTACGGATCACTTTTCCACCGTAGTCAGGACGGCTCATCAGGGATGCCGGGTACATAGCACGATACGGTTCATTCACCTGAGTGAACTCCGCCGGAGGGGTAACAGCGTGACGGTGCGTCAGCGTGATGCCATTAACCTGGCTGGTCACAATCGTATCATCGGTGATCGCTGGTTTTTGCGGCGCCTTACAGCCCGCCACCGCCATAACAAACAGAAGTGATAACAATACACGCAGTTTCATATGCTTTTCCGTAGCGATATTTAGAGGATGAAGAGAGGGGATAAAATTTGACTTAGGTGCTATTGTTAAAAATAGTCAGGTTTTTCCGGGGCGTTACTATTATTTGGGCATAGCTACCGCACGAGCCTTCGAGAATAAGGCCCAGCGTAATCCTGACATATTTTGACAAACGGTAAACAAGTTTACATGAGCTTATCACCTTTTCAATATTTCCTTTTTCGCTACTGCTGATTCATGAGGCATTCGCCTCACTCTGAGATTAATCTGAAAAATAGAGAAATCACGCAACTAGCTGATTTAAAGACAAAAAAACCCAAAAGAGAACCATTCTCACTAACGTAATACCACTATTCCTGCCACTACCATAATTAGTAGAACGGAGAATTTTTCAGTTGCATATGAATATATCTCACACGAATTATTTGTTGTATCGATAGCAAATCGTCAATACTCAGGACGATGTCCCATCAAATTAAGAAAACACAGTAAGGGTGAAAAAATTAATTTCACGCCGCAAATTAACTTTATGCTCTCCCCCTTCTTAAGATAATTTTCTCTCGTCTGGGCCGTACAAATAATTAAGCCTGACTACAATCTTGCTCGCCAAGGCATTGCTCAAAATATAACCCACCCTTTCCAGGTAATGAATAAAGACGCTGCTTTCGACAGGCGAACTTCATTTGGCATTTTACCGTCACTACACTATTGCTTGCTTTCCACCACTCCGACGATTTATTACAAACATGATGAAAATTTGTTATGAGTTCTTTGCTTTCCCGCACCATAGCTTACAGGCCGAGCGGTAAAAACAGGTTAAGTGGGTATCAAAATATGTGCCGTTGCAGGCATCGGGGTTGACCAGAACCGTGCTCGGTAACGGTCAACGTCCTCCACTTGACTTATATTGTAAGAAAGGTACTTTTCATGACATGAAGAAGATCCTGATAATCGTTCCTGATGGTGGCATGTTGTTTGAAGCCGCCGGTATAGCCGACATTCTGATGCAGGCCAACCGTCTGCACCCGGACGGTCTGGCGCAGCCCCGCTACCGCATCATTATTGCCACTACCCAGCCTCACCTGGTGATCCATGGCCAGTCCGGCTTAAATCTGCTGGCGGACTATCGCCTGCCGGAGCTGGATCCGCGCGAGCCGCTGGACACGATTATCATCACCGGCCGTGGCATGAATGAGCAGGAAAGCACTGCGGTGGTGGACTGGCTGCACCTGGCCGCGCCGCATGCGGGACGCGTCGCCTCTGTCTGCGGCGGGGCCCTGCTGCTGGCACAGGCCGGACTGCTCGATGGGCGCCGGGCAACGACCCACTGGCGGCTTCTGGAAACGTTGAAAACCCGCTATCCTGCGGTCAACGTTGAGGGCGGCCCGCTCTATGTTCAGGATGGTCCTGTCTGGACATCCGGCGGCGTCAGTTCCGGGTTTGATCTGACGCTGGCGCTGGTAGAGGATGATTACGGATTCACCCTCGCCCGCAACGTGGCGCAGGATATGGTGATGTACCTGCGCCGGCCTGGCGGCCAGCTACAGTTCAGCCGCTATAATCTGGAGCAGTCCGGCGCGACCGGACCGGTTAGCGAACTGCAAAGCTGGATCCTGCAAAACCTCACCGCAGATTTGTGCGTCGAAAGGCTGGCCGAACGGGTCGCCATGAGTCCGCGAAATTTCACCCGCGTGTTCACGCGTGACGTCGGTGTACCTCCGGCCCGTTATGTCACCGAAGCCCGCCTGGCCGCCGCACGACAGCTTCTGGAGCAGACCCCGTATCCGCTTGAGGTCATTGCCGAAAAAAGCGGGTTTGGGACCAGCATCAACCTGCGCCGCGTTTTTGAAAAGCAGCTTCATCTCACGCCGGGCGAATATCGCCAGCGCTTCCACTGCCGCAGAATGGCGTAATCTGATCCTTTTTTGTCATTTACGCCAACCGACCTGACACCTACAGTATCTCCAGACAACACAGATAAGGAGTGCATCATGGTTAAGGTCGGTATTAACGGTTTCGGCCGTATCGGACGTAATGTCCTGCGCGCGGCGCTGGGCAATCCGGATCTCCAGATTGTGGCCATTAACGATCTGACGGACAGTAAAACCCTCGCCCATCTGCTGAAATATGACTCTCTGCTCGGCACGCTACCGGTACCTGTGGAAGCGGCGGACGGCGCGCTACGGGTTGACGGGCAACGCATCACCGTATTCAGTGAACGCGACCCGGCAAACATTCCGTGGAAAGACGCTGACGTTGAGGTGGTAATCGAAGCCACCGGTTTCTTCACCGAACGTGATAAAGCGGCGGTGCATATCACGAGCGGCGGCGCAAAACGCGTCATTATTTCCGCCCCGGCTAAAAATGATGATCTTACGGTGGTAATGGGCGTGAACCACACGCTGTACGATCCGGCCCAGCATTTTGTGGTCAGTAACGGGAGTTGCACCACTAACGGTCTGGCGCCAGCGGCGCAGGTGCTGCACCAGCAGTTTGGCATTGAACACGGGCTGATGAACACCACGCATGCCTACACCAACAGCCAGGCGCTGCATGACCAGCCAGAAAAAGATCTGCGCGGCGCGCGTGCGGCAGCATTATCGATTGTGCCTTATTCCAGCGGCGCGGCAAAAGCGCTCGGGAAAGTAATCCCCGAACTGGACGGTAAACTCACCGGGTATTCCCTGCGCGTGCCGGTGCCAGTGGTGTCGATTGTCGATCTGACGGTGACGCTGAGCCGCAACGTGACCGCCGAAGAGGTGAATGACGCGTTCCGTCAGGCTGCCGGTAGCGGGCCGCTGAAAGGCATCCTGGGCTACAGCGATGAACCGCTTGTCTCCAGTGATTATCAGGGCGACCCGCGCTCATCCATTATCGACGGGCTTTCAACGCTGGTGATTGGCGGGAGTATGGTGAAGATCCTGTCGTGGTATGACAACGAGTGGGGCTTCTCAAACCGTCTGGTGGATTTGGCGGTGCTGATGGATAAAAAAGGGTTGTAGGGCTTAAGCCGGGTGGCATGAAGCTTACCCGGCTTTTCCGTGGTGTGGTTAAAAATTAAGTAATTCAACCCTGGTGTAGTGAAAGCGCACCCGAATTTTCTGGTTATGCGAAAAATGGGACATTCAACACGCGAAGTTATCGATATTCGTCTAAGGTTTTCAGGTAATTGACAACAGCGGTCACGCTGCTCAGTGAAGACAGGAGACGAACCGATGATAAGACCTCGCGCACGACGCCCCGCTTTTTTACCCCTTGCGTTGGCAGGCGCACTACTCGGTGTTACCGCATTTGGTTATGCTGAAGACCAGCCAACGAGCCAGCAAAGCTCACCTGATATTCTTCTTGGCCCCCTCTTTAATGACGTTCAGAGCGCCAAACTGTTCCCGGATCAGAAAACCTTCGCGGATGCCGTTCCCAAAAGCGACCCGCTGATGATCCTGGCGGATTACCGGATGCAGCATACCCAGTCCGGTTTTGACCTGCGTCACTTCATGGAGATGAACTTTATCCTGCCGAAGGAGGGTGAGAAATATGTTCCCCCTGAGGGCCAGAGCCTGCGCGAACACATAGACGATCTGTGGCCTGTGCTGACCCGCACCACCGACAAAGCGAACAAATGGGACTCCCTCCTGCCTTTGCCAAAACCCTATGTCGTGCCGGGAGGACGCTTCCGCGAAGTCTATTACTGGGACAGCTATTTCACCATGCTGGGGCTGGCCGAGAGCGGCCACTGGGATAAGATCGGCGACATGGTGGACAACTTCGCATACGAGCTTGATACCTGGGGCCATATCCCTAACGGTAACCGCAGCTACTACCTGAGCCGCTCTCAGCCACCGTTCTTTTCTTTGATGGTGGAACTGTTGGCCACGCATGACAGCGACGCGTTGAAGAAATACCGTCCGCAGATGGAGAAGGAGTATGCCTACTGGATGGAGGGGGCTGATGGGCTCCAGCCTGGTCAGGCAAACAAACGCGTGGTGAAGCTGGATGACGGCTCCCTCCTCAACCGCTACTGGGACGATCTGGACACGCCACGCCCTGAGTCGTGGCTGGATGACGTGACCACCGCCAAAAATAACCCTAACCGTCCGGCCACCGAGATTTACCGTGATCTGCGCTCTGCCGCGGCCTCGGGCTGGGATTTCAGCTCCCGCTGGATGGACGATCCCCAGAAGCTGGGTACCATCCGCACCACCAGCATCGTGCCGGTGGATCTGAATGCGTTGATGTTTAAGATGGAAAAACTGCTGGCCCGTGCCAGCCAGGAAGACGGGGATACCGCAAGCGCAAGTAAATATGACGCGCTGGCCTCCGCACGTCAGAAAGCCATGGAGAGCCACCTGTGGAACGATAAAGAGGGCTGGTATGCGGATTACGATCTGAAAACCAGGAAGGTGCGTAATCAGCTGACTGCCGCGGCCCTCTTCCCGCTGTATGTGAAGGCCGCATCACAGGATCGCGCCGATAAAGTGGCCGCAGCCGCATCGTCGCGCCTGCTGAAACCGGGCGGTATTTCTACCACCACCATCAACAGCGGGCAGCAGTGGGATGCGCCGAACGGCTGGGCGCCGTTGCAGTGGGTAGCGGTGGAAGGGTTGCAGAACTATGGTCAGCAGAAAGTGGCGATGGACGTGACCTGGCGTTTCCTGAAAAACGTTCAACATACCTACGATCGCGAGAAGAAACTGGTTGAGAAGTACGATGTCTCTTCGACAGGTACCGGCGGTGGCGGCGGTGAGTATCCGTTGCAGGACGGTTTCGGCTGGAGTAACGGTGTGACGCTCAGGATGCTGGACATGGTCTGCCCGAAAGAGAAGCCGTGCGACAGCGTACCGGAGAATCAGTCTGCGGCAAACGATGATGTTGCACCTGCTAAACAGGCGGCGCAGTAGCGCCCCTCACCCTAACCCTCTCCCCAAAGGGGCGAGGGTTCCCCAGTGATTTCAAAGCAGAAGCAATAACGCTGCCTTCAGAATAACTGAGAGCTTTCAGCGATGACCTGGTCCGGCTGTAAATCGCTGAGGCGTTTCCTGAAGGCCGGGGCGAGGCGCAGGGATGCGCCGAGAGGGCGGGCTTTACAGGGACGGTACCTCCGCCCGTACCCGATAAGCCGGAAGGAATAAGCCGAGGGCACCGCGAAGCGGCGATTTACCGCCGGGAGCCCGGGTCGCCAGGGTGGTGGCGACTGAGCCACCCTGGCACGTTCACCGATCATGTCGTTACAGAGTAGCAGGGAACATAAAGTGAACGGAATGACCA
Organism: Enterobacter cloacae complex sp. P29RS; assembly: GCF_014893445.1. Classification (NCBI taxonomy): domain Bacteria; kingdom Pseudomonadati; phylum Pseudomonadota; class Gammaproteobacteria; order Enterobacterales; family Enterobacteriaceae; genus Enterobacter; species Enterobacter cloacae complex sp. P29RS. Next base: position 56,641 of record NZ_JADBPZ010000013.1, read on the forward strand.
CCACCGCCGTATGTTCCCCTCACCCTAACCCTCTCCCCAAAGGGGCGAGGGGACTGTTCAGTGCGGTAGCGCCACCGGGCTTTTTTCAGAAGCTGTAGCTCGCCCCGACCTGGAAGGTGCGGTCGCGGCCTATCCAGCAGTTGGTCGCGTCATAGCAGGTGAGCGTCTCTTTGTTGGTGACGTTCTGCGCGCTCGCTTTCAGCGTCAGCCCCTCCAGCGATGGCGCCAGTTCGCCCATGCGGTAAGATGCCGCCAGATCGTACTGCGTCGTACCGCCCAGCTTGCCTGCATCATTGGCTGGCGAGATCTCCATCGGCCCGGTGTAGCGTGCACCAGCCCCCAGCGTTAACCCTCTCAGCGGCGTGCTGTCAAAGGTGTAATCTCCCCACAAATTAAAGGCGTTCTCAGGGACCTGCGTCGGTCGTTTGCCCTGGTACTTGTCATCTTCGGTATTGATGGCGTGGGTGTAGGCATAATTGGCAATCAGCGTCAGGTTATCCGTTGGACGACTAATAGCGGAAAGCTCCGCGCCTTTCGATTCCACTTCCCCGGTCTGTCGGTAGTTGAGGAAGCCCGGATCGCTGGTCACCACATTTTTCTGACGAATGTTAAACACCGAGGCGGTGAAGGTAGTTGCATATTCCGCCAGCAGATATTTCACCCCACCCTCCACCTGCTTACTGGTGGTGGGCTTAACGTCTTTCGCGGTCAGCGTACCCTGCGGCGATACCGGTGCGAAGCCTTCCGAATAGCTGATAAACGGCGAGAGACCATTGTCGAAGGCATAAAGCGCCCCCAGTCGTTTGGTGAGGCGATCCTGCGATACCCAGGCTTTGTCACCGTTTTGCAGATAGTTGGTGGTGACGGAACGGTAGTCGTCAAAGCGCAGGCTGGCCAGCACGTTAAGCCCGCCAAACGCAATCTGATCCTGAAGGTAATAGCCATTCTGCTGATAGCCGAGACGGTTTTTCTGCGCGGTTTCAAGCCCCAGCGCATCGTTATCGATCTGCGAGTGATCCGGATTGCGCATTTCGATACCCGGTGTGGACGAGGCGTAACGATAATGGAAGTGAGAGTTAAGCTTCTGGTAGTCAAAGCCCGCCAGCAGATGATGTTGCCAGTCCCCCAGCGCGACGGTTCGGGTAACCTGGTTATCAATGTTGAAGCTCTGCAAATCTTCATCCGTGGTATAGGCGAAGCGGTTAAGCTGGTAGACCTCGCTGCCCGTCCCGGTGGAATAGGCGCTGCGCTGGTGGGTATCCACGTCAAAGTAGCGCGCTTTCTGGTTAAAGCCCCAGCCACTGTCAAACTCATGTTCAAAGCTGTAGCCCAGCATCCACTGGCGCTGTTTGAAGCCGCTCCACTCATCCCCGGCATAGTCACGACGATCGGCGTATTTAGACCGCAGATAGCTTAGCGGCATCGGATCAGACGGCGTCAGGCTCGGCGTATTTTGCGCCAGCGCGTCAATGGTCAGGCGCGTTTTGTCATCCGGCTGCCAGGTCACGGAGGGGGCCACCAGATAGTTTTCATAGCGCGTGGTGTGCGCCTGTTCGTCACTTTCCGTCGCTTTGCCCAGCAGACGATAGTTCCAGTCGCTGTTCGCAATCTGCCCCGTGGAATCCAGGTACCCCTCTTTCAGATTGCGGTTTCCGGTATTAAAGCCCAGTTCCGTTTTCGCCTCTTTCTGCGGCTTTTTACTCTGAATATTGACCAGCCCGCCCGGGGAGCCGCCGCCATACAGCACGGATGACGGCCCCTTCAGGATATCGACGCTCTCAATCAGCAGCGGATCGATTCGCGCTTTGGTGTTCCCGGTGACGTTATAGGGAAGTTGCAGGCCGTTGTAGAACTCCTGATCGACGTTGAACCCGCGGATTTTGTACTCGCTCATGTAAGAGGTGCTCCCGCGCACCTCCGTGGAAACGCCCGGCGCATAGCGCAGGATCTCGTTTACCGAACTGGCGTGCCGCTGCTCAATCTCTTTAGCGGCGATGGTGTTGATCACCTGCGGCGTTTTACTTTCCGCGACGGCTGATTTCGTGGCGCTATTGGTCCAGGCAGGGAGCGCGCTGCCCTGCTCTGTACCGGTTACCACGATGGTGGGTTCTTCTGCGAAAGCCTGTGTCTGCAATGCCAGCGTAACGGCGCCTGCCAACGCGCATAACGCAAAACGTGAGGTGCTCATAGTGTCGTCTTATTATTAGATGATATTGGGAACGACAATTATTATCATTTTTATTACCGAATCAATATCAGCGGAGAAAAACAGATCGTTTGTATTAAGTTTCATGCCAGCGTGCCGATAACCCAGAGACAGTCTGTCATCTATCGAGGAGCCATCTGGCGTGAGTAGCTACAGTGAGCAGTTCCTGAAACAAAATCCGCTGGCTGTATTAGGGGTGTTACGCGACCTGAAAAAGGGCGAGGTGCCGCTGCGCATCAACTGGTCAACCAGCCAGTTTATCAGCAAGATCCTGGACGTGACGGCAGAACACCTGATCGTGGATCTGGGTAGCCAGAGCGATGAAAACCGTGCCGCGCTACAGGCAGAAAACCTCTCGGTGATGGCCGAAACGCAGGGGGCTAAAGTCGAGTTTATACTGCCTCGCCTGACCACGATCGTGTACCAGGGTTTGCCTGCGTTTATCACCCCCCTGCCCGCTAATCTCTGGTTCGTGCAGCGCCGCGAGTATTTTCGCATCAGCGCCCCGCTTCACCCGGCCTACTTCTGTAAGGCGAAAATGCCGGACAAAAAAGAGATCCGCTTTCGTCTCTTCGACCTGTCGCTGGGCGGCATGGGAGCGTTGATGGATATGCCGAAGCCGGAAGGGCTGGTGGAAGGTATGCGTTTTAGTCAGATCGAGCTGGATATGGGCGGATGGGGACGCTTCTGGTTTGACGCCCAGCTGATTGCCATCAGCGAGCGCAAGGTGGTGGACGGCAAAAACGAAACCATTACCACGCCGCGACTGAGTTTTCGCTTTCTGAATGTCGGTCCAGGCGCCGAGCGCGAACTACAGCGCATCATTTTTTCACTGGAGCGTGAAGCGCGGGAACGCGCGAATAAAGTGCGCTGAAAGGCGTCGGGCAGCGTGCTGCCGCCCGACAAAGACGTTACATGGCGTCCATTGCTTTCTGTACTTTCCAGATATAACGTGGAGCCTGTGCTGACGGATGATTCTTCACAACGTGTTCGAAGAATTCATCTTTATCCATATCGTTAATTTCTTCTATCGCCTCTTTACGATCGGATGAGAAGGTTCGGAGCAGCGCGCCAGCTCCGTTAACGTACGACACCACCAGCGCATATTGCATCACTTCCGGATCGTCAATCCCCTTCAGAATGCCATGCTCCAGAATGCTCAGGTAAGCGGTTCCCATAGAGATATTACGTTCCGGGTTTTTCAGCTCGCTGGTGGATGGCTGTCCCTTCCAGCCCATGTAGCGATAGACCTCTCTTCCCGCCGTAGAGGCTTTTAACTGCATCAGCCCCACCGCATTCGATTTACTCACCAGCGTCGGGTTACCGCCGGACTCCACGGCGATGATCGCGGTGATCAGGCGCGGGCTCACGCCCCAGGCCTTCCCGGCTTGTTCGCTGATCGGCATCCACTGCATGGCCCGCTTTACCGGGACTTCAGGATTCCAGGGGGGATTTTTATAATCATGTTTTGAACTACAGCCAGCGAGCAACACAATCAAAAAAGCAAACCATCTCAATTTCACGTCATCTATCCTTATAGCCGGTCATCGCGGTACGTCGCCCCTTGAAGCAGGCGGCGTATAAGCGGCATGATATAGACAATTAGATTCTCATTCAGCAAGGAATTGCCATGCCTCAGTTTCATCTCATTGCACCGTCGGGCTACTGCATCAACCAGGAGGCGGCACAGCGGGGCGTTCAGCGCCTGCTGGAAATGGGCCATCAGGTAGAAAATCAGACAATTATCCCCCGCCGCATGCAGCGTTTTGCCGGTACGGAGGCGCAGAGACTGAGCGATATCAACAGCCTGGCAACGCTGGAAGGTGAAAACACCATTGTGCTGGCCGTGCGCGGCGGCTATGGCGCAAGCCGGCTGCTGGAGAGCATCGACTGGGCCGGGCTAGCCGCACGCCAGCAGCAGGATCCGCTGTTAATCTGCGGACACAGCGATTTCACGGCGATCCAGCTCGGCCTGCTGGCGTTGCATAACGTCATTACCTTTAGCGGCCCGATGCTGGCCGGCAACTTTGGTGCGCCGGAGCTGGATGCGTTTACGCAGGACCATTTCTGGCGCGCCCTGCAAAACCCGACGTTTACCGTCGAGTGGCAAGGCAACGGACCGCACTGGGAATGTGAAGGGCAGCTGTGGGGCGGAAACCTCGCGATGCTGGTATCGCTGATTGGGACACCGTGGCTGCCGCAGATCGAGGACGGCATTCTGGTGCTGGAAGATATCAACGAACATCCGTTCCGCGTCGAACGCATGCTGTTACAGCTTTATCACGCCGGGATCCTGGATCGGCAGTCGGCCATTGTGCTGGGCAGTTTCAGCGGGTCAGCCCCCAACGATTACGACGCGGGCTACACGCTGGAGACGATGGTCGATTTCATTCGTTCCCGGCTGGATATTCCGGTGATCGCCGGTCTGAATTTCGGCCATGAGCGGCAAACCGTTACCTTGCCACTGGGTGCCCGGGCGCACCTTGCACACGGTAATTCAGGCAGTCGGTTAACAATCAGCGGTCATCCGGTCTTAAAGGCATAAAAAAGCCGTTATTCCCCCTCAATAAAACGCAGATACAGTTGTTAATATGTTAGGGTTTTAATAACAGCGTTCACATTGAGGTGGGAGTAAGACGACATTGAGTGCCACAGCGATAATCAGTCTTTTCATTCTGGGTTCCATCCTGGTAACCTTCAGCATTTTATTAAGTTCATTTTCATCGCGCCTTGGCATACCTATTCTTGTCATTTTCCTGGCTATCGGCATGCTGGCGGGGGTTGACGGAATCGGCGGTATCCCCTTCGATAATTACCCTTTCGCCTATATGGTAAGTAACCTCGCGCTGGCGGTGATCTTGCTGGACGGCGGCATGCGCACCCAGGCAAGTTCGTTTCGCGTTGCCTTAGGCCCGGCGCTGTCTCTGGCTACCGTCGGCGTGCTAATCACCTCCGGCCTGACCGGTATGATGGCAGCCTGGCTGTTTAACCTCGATATGATGGAAGGCCTGCTTATTGGCGCGATTGTCGGCTCTACCGATGCGGCGGCGGTGTTCTCGCTGCTCGGCGGCAAGGGGCTGAACGAGCGCGTTGGCTCCACGCTTGAGATTGAATCCGGCAGCAACGATCCGATGGCGGTGTTCCTGACCATCACCCTGATTGAGATGATCCAGCAGCACGAAACTGGCCTGAGCTGGATGTTCGCCTGGCACATCCTCCAGCAGTTTGGCCTCGGGATTATCATTGGTCTCGGCGGCGGTTACCTGTTACAGCAGACAATCAACCGTATTACGCTGCCTTCCGGCCTTTACCCGCTGCTGGCCCTGAGCGGCGGGATCCTGATCTTTGCCGTCACCACCGCGCTGGACGGCAGCGGTATTCTGGCGGTTTACCTCTGTGGATTCCTGCTGGGCAACCGACCGATTCGTAACCGTTATGCGATACTGCAAAACTTTGACGGGCTGGCCTGGCTGGCACAGATCGCCATGTTCCTGGTGCTGGGCCTGCTGGTGACGCCTTCCGACCTGCTGCCTATCGTCGTGCCAGCGCTGCTTTTGTCGGCCTGGATGATCTTCATCGCCCGTCCGCTGTCGGTGTTTGCCGGGCTGCTGCCGTTCCGCGGGTTTAACCTGCGTGAGCGGATATTTATCAGTTGGGTGGGGCTGCGCGGCGCGGTGCCGATTATCCTGGCGGTATTCCCGATGATGGCCGGGCTGGACAACGCTCGTCTGTTCTTCAACGTCGCCTTCTTCGTGGTGCTGGTATCGCTGCTGTTCCAGGGGACGTCGCTGGGCTGGGCGGCGAAAAAAGCCAAAGTGGTGGTACCGCCCGTTGGCTGGCCGGTCTCCCGCGTGGGGCTGGATATTCACCCAGACAACCCGTGGGAACAGTTTGTCTATCAGCTAAGCGCCGATAAGTGGTGCGTGGGTGCTTCGCTACGCGATCTGCATATGCCCGCTGAAACGCGCATTGCCGCCCTGTTCCGGGATAACGCCCTGCTTCACCCGACCGGCAGCACGCGGCTGCGAGAGAACGATATCCTCTGCGTGATTGGCCGCGAGCGCGACCTGCCTGCCCTTGGCAAGCTGTTCAGCCAGTCGCCCCCGGTGGCGCTGGATCAGCGTTTCTTCGGCGATTTTATCCTCGAAGCCAGCGCCCGCTTTGCGGATGTGGCGCTGATTTATGGGCTGGAGGGAGGAATGGAGAATCGCGATAACCAGCAAACACTGGGCGAGATTATTCAGCAATTATTAGGGGCTGCACCGGTCGTCGGTGACCAGGTGGAGTTTGCCGGGATGGTCTGGACGGTGGCCGAGAAAGAGGATAACGCGGTGCGCAAAGTCGGCGTAAGGCCGATGGAGGAGGAGGCGGCGGAGTAGCTGCTTTTTTGCCGGGTGGCGCTAACGCTTACCCGGCCTACGTTCGGGCTTTTGTAGGCCGGGTAAGGCGAAGCCGCCACCCGGCACACACATGTTACACCGTCACAACAGGCACTCTTGACGCCAGCGCGCACATCAGTTCATACCCGACAGTGCCCGCCGCAGCGGCCACATCATCAATTTTAACCTCGTTGCCCCACAGCTCAACCGGTGAGCCGATCCCCGCCTGAGGACATGGCGTCAAATCAATAGCCAACATGTCCATTGAGACGGTGCCTACCGTGCCCGTACGCACGCCATCGACCCACACCGGCGTGCCGCTTGGGGCGATGCGCGGATAACCATCTGCATAGCCCCCCGCCACGATACCGATACGCTGTTCGCCCGCTGCCCGATAGCGGCTGCCATAGCCCACCGTATCGCCCGCTTTCAGGGTTTGCACGCCGATAATTTCGCTTCGTAACGTCATCACCGGCTTCAGGCCGCTGTTGGCGATATCCTGCCACTGACCTGAGGGTGACGCGCCGTACAGCACGATCCCCGGGCGCACCCAGTTGAAGTGCGCCTCGGGATGCCAGAGCGTTGCCGCTGAGTTCGACAGCGAGAGCGGACAGTCCAGCCCTTCTGCCGCCTGCTCAATGCGGACCATAGCATCGGCAATGCCGTCCGGCTTTTCCGCATCGGCAAAATGCGCCATCAGCGTCATCTCACCGACGTTTTTCAGCGCACGAAGCTGCTGCCAGACCGTGTGCACACGTTCAGGCTGGAAGCCCAGACGATTCATACCGCTGTTCACTTTGAGATAGATATCCAGCGGGGCATGCAGCTTCGCGTCCTGAATGGCCTTGATCTGCCAGTTACTGTGAACGCTGGTCGTCAGGCGGTACTTATCCAGCAGAGGCAGATCTTGCGCATGGAAGAATCCTTCCAGCAGCAGGATCGGTCCTTTCCAGCCGCGCTCACGCAGCAGGATGGCCTCTTCCAGATTCAGCAAGGCAAAACCGTCGGTAGCGCCGAGCGCACTCCAGATACGGTCGATACCATGACCGTAGGCGTTGGCTTTCACCACCGACCAGACACGAGAACCCGGCGCAGCACGACGAACAATTTGCAGGTTATCCTTCAGCGCCTGCAAATCCAGCTGGGCCAGAATGGGACGGGACATGACGACTCCTTAATTATGCGCGCCGTGCAGGTGTTGTGGACGCGAGGGGGTAAACCCTGATTGATAGCGTGCGGCGCTCAAATCGTCAAACGGAATTGCCGGCGTCCGCCCTGAAATCAGGTCGCTAAGCAGCTGGCCCGAACCGCAGGCCATGGTCCAGCCAAGCGTACCGTGGCCGGTATTTGTCCACAGATTTTTGTAAGGCGTACGGCCCACAATCGGCGTGCCGTCCGGGGTCATTGGACGCAGGCCGGTCCAGAACGTCGCCTGCTCAATGAAACCGCCGCGCGGGAAGAGATCGCCGACGACCATCTCCAGCGTTTCACGACGTGGTTTGAGCAGTTCGGTATTGAAGCCCACGATTTCCGCCATGCCGCCGACGCGGATCCGGTTATCGAAACGGGTGATGGCGATTTTGTAGGTTTCATCAAGAATGGTTGATACTGGCGCGCCGCTGTCCTCTTTCACGGGAATGGTCAGGGAGTAGCCTTTCAGCGGATAGACCGGGATATCCAGGATCCCTTTCAGCATCGCGGTAGAATAGGATCCGAACGCCATCACGTAAGCATCGGCTTTGATCACCTCTTCTCCACACTTCACGCCGTAAATCTTCTCCCCTTCCGACAGCAGCTTGTCGACAGAGGTGTTGAAGCGGAATTTCACCCCGGCCTGCTCACATATGCGCGCCAGACGCTGGGTGAAAAGCTGGCAGTCGCCGGTTTCATCGTTCGGTAAACGCAGGCCGCCCGTCAGCTTGTGCGCGACCTCGGCAAGTGCTGGCTCCACCTGGGCAAGTTGGCTGGCTTCCAGCAGCTGATACGGTACGCCCGCATCTTCAAGCACGGCGATATCGCGGGTCGCGTTTTCGTACTGTTGCGCGGTACGGAACAGCTGAAGTGTGCCGCCCTGGCGCCCTTCATATTCGATCCCCGTTGAGGAACGCAGCGCTTTCAGGCAATCGCGGCTGTATTCTGCGAGGCGCACCATGCGCCCTTTGTTTTCCATGTAGTGGCGGGTGTCGCAGTTGCGCAGCATCTGCCACATCCACTTAAGCTGGAACTGTGTGCCGTCAAGGCTTATCGCCAGCGGCGCATGTCGCTGAAACATCCATTTGATCGCCTTCAGCGGAACGCCCGGGGCCGCCCACGGCGCAGCGTAGCCCGGGGAGATCTGCCCCGCATTCGCCGCACTGGTTTCCAGCGCCGGACCGGATTCGCGATCGATAACGGTAACCTCATGTCCCGCCTGACTTAAATACCAGGCGCTGGTTACGCCAACGACACCACTTCCCAGTATGACAACACGCATAGCCACTCCATTATGAGCAAAAGAACAATCATCTAATTACATATTGATAACCTAGCTGAAAATATTATTCAACATATGACTTTTTTATGGTGACTCAACTCACATATCCCGCTGTATCAGGGGATGGCGCTTATTTGGGATCTCCTGCTGCGCGTTATTTTTAACCAGTAGAAAATTCTGCTAGCACCGCTTTTTTTGCCGTATCGAAAACGGGAAATCGCAAAGAAAAAATTTCTGCGCCCCGCGTATTTGAATGGGGTGATCTATGCTTGAAAGGAGGCTCTCCAGTCAGAGAGAGCGACCAACAACGAGGGCGCGCTAATGGCTACACTAGATTCCATGTCAAGGGACAGCACCCGTCTGAGCGATGGACCCGACTGGACCTTCGAATTGCTGGATGTCTACCTGGCGGAGATCGACCGGGTGGCCAAACTCTATCGTCTGGACACCTATCCCCATCAGATTGAAGTCATCACCTCGGAACAGATGATGGACGCTTACTCCAGCGTCGGGATGCCGATTAACTATCCGCACTGGTCGTTTGGTAAAAAATTCATTGAAACGGAGCGACTGTATAAGCACGGACAGCAGGGGCTGGCGTATGAAATCGTTATTAACTCTAACCCGTGTATTGCCTATCTGATGGAGGAGAACACCATTACCATGCAGGCGCTGGTGATGGCGCACGCCTGCTATGGACATAACTCGTTCTTCAAAAATAACTATCTGTTCCGCAGCTGGACGGACGCCAGCTCCATCGTCGATTACCTTATCTTCGCCCGCAAATACATTACCGACTGCGAAGAGCGCTACGGCGTGGACGAGGTAGAGAAGCTACTGGACTCCTGCCACGCGCTGATGAATTACGGCGTTGACCGCTATAAGCGTCCGCAGAAGATCTCATTGCAGGAAGAGAAAGCCCGGCAGAAGAGCCGCGAGGAGTATCTGCAAAGCCAGGTGAATATGCTGTGGCGCACCCTGCCGAAACGTGAGGAGGAGAAAACCGTCGCCGAGGCGCGTCGTTACCCTTCCGAGCCGCAGGAAAACCTGCTCTACTTTATGGAGAAGAACGCCCCACTGCTGGAGCCGTGGCAGCGTGAGATCTTGCGCATCGTGCGCAAGGTGAGCCAGTATTTCTATCCTCAGAAGCAGACCCAGGTGATGAACGAAGGCTGGGCGACCTTCTGGCACTACACCATTCTTAACCACCTGTATGACGAAGGAAAAGTCACCGAGCGGTTTATGATGGAGTTTCTGCACAGCCACACCAACGTGGTATTCCAGCCAGCGTATAACAGCCCGTGGTACAGCGGCATTAACCCGTACGCACTCGGCTTTGCCATGTTCCAGGATATCAAGCGTATCTGCCAGTCGCCCACCGAAGAGGACAAATACTGGTTCCCGGATATTGCCGGTTCTGACTGGCTGGAAACGCTGCACTTCGCGATGCGTGATTTTAAGGATGAGAGCTTTATCAGCCAGTTCATGTCGCCGAAGATCATGCGTGATTTCCGCTTCTTCACCGTACTGGATGATGACCGCAACAACTACCTGGAGATCTCTGCGATCCACAACGAAGAGGGCTATCGTGAGATCCGCTCGCGCCTGTCGTCTCAGTACAACCTGAGCAATCTTGAACCGAACATTCAGGTCTGGAATGTGGATCTGCGCGGTGACCGCTCTTTGACGCTGCGCTATATCCCTCACAACCGCGCACCGCTGGATAAGGGGCGTAAGGAAGTGCTGAAGCATGTGCATCGCCTGTGGGGATTTGACGTGTCGCTGGAGCAGCAGAATGAAGATGGCAGCGTGGAGCTGCTGGAGCGGTGTCCGGCGCGGTTGAATACGTTGTAGTTTTTTTGCCCGGTAAGCGAAGCGCCACCGGGCGAAAAAAACCTCTCAATCGAGAGGTTTTTTATTTCAGCGACTCTGAATCGCTAAATCACCCGGCAGGGTTTTCTGCATTCGGTGCCAGATTTCACCGGAGTCGTGGCCATAACGACGCACCGTTTCATAGACCTGATCGTGCAGCCCTTCGGTGCAGAGCTTGCTCAGTTTATGGTAGAAGCCGAGCGCCAGGCTGCGGGCTTCAGGGTTGGCAAAGTAGTGACGACCAATGTGTGTATATAACCCTTTCATTCCATTCAGGATCAGACCGTAAACCGGATTGCCGGAAGCAAACGCCAGACCGCGGAACACGTTGTAGTCGAGGGTCGCAAAGGCGTCCGCGTGGTCTTCCACCTCATTGGCTGTGGCAAGCACCTTCAGCGCATCTTCAGGATGCTGACGAAACGCGGTGCGGATGAAAATGGTAGCGATGTTGGTGCGCACCGAAAGCAGATTGTCAATCAGCTGCGGTACGCTTTCGTGATCGAGACGCGCCAGCGTTTCCAGAATATTCAGCCCGGACGTTTCCCAGAAGTTATTCACCTTAGTGGGTTTGCCATGCTGTATCGTCAACCAGCCATCGCGCGCCAGACGCTGGAGCACTTCTCGCAGCGTGGTACGGGTGACGCCAATCAGTTCAGAGAGTTCGCGTTCAGCAGGTAGAATTGATCCCGCAGGGAAACGATTATTCCAGATGCTTTCAATGATGTACTCTTCCGCGAAACCCGCCGGGCTCTGCGCCTTAATGACCATAGTGAGATTTCCATTACACAGCTTTAGCAAATTGCACTCATCATACCAGAGGCGCGCAGAGGCAGATAGCGCAGCAGAGACAGAAAAGAGGGATCGCCGTTTCATTTTTATGAAATTTACAAAATGGCTTTATCCCCCTCTCCGCCGCCGTTTTTGCGTATACTGATGTCTTGTCTTATTTGACGGGGAAAGGACGTCTGTCGTGGAAATTTCATTTGGGCGCGCGCTGTGGCGCAACTTTTTAGGTCAGTCACCTGACTGGTACAAACTCACTCTACTGGTATTCCTGGTCGTTAATCCCGTTATCTTTTTGCTGGATCCCTTCGTTGCCGGGTGGATGTTGGTCGCCGAGTTTATCTTTACCCTGGCGATGGCATTGAAGTGCTATCCGCTGCTGCCCGGCGGGCTGCTGGCGCTGGAAGCCGTGGTCATTGGAATGACCAGCGCGGAGCATGTTAAAAACGAGATTGCGTCGAATCTTGAAGTCCTGCTACTGCTGATCTTCATGGTGGCGGGGATCTACTTTATGAAGCAGCTTCTGCTGTTTATCTTCACCCGTCTGCTGCTGAGCATTCCGTCGAAAACGCTGCTCTCGCTGGCGTTTTGCCTCGCCGCGGCTTTCCTCTCTGCCTTCCTGGATGCGCTGACGGTTGTGGCTGTGGTGATCAGCGTCGCCGTCGGCTTTTACGGTATTTACCACCGGGTCGCTTCGTCTCGTCCTGGCGATAACTTGCAGGACGACAGCCACGTTGAGGCGCACAACCGCGATGTGCTCGAGCAGTTCCGCGCGTTTCTGCGCAGCCTGATGATGCATGCGGGCGTGGGGACGGCGCTGGGCGGCGTGATGACAATGGTTGGAGAGCCGCAAAACCTGATTATCGCCAAAGCGGCTGAGTGGCATTTTGGCGAATTTTTCCTGCGCATGGCGCCGGTCAGCGTGCCCGTTTTGATCTGCGGCTTAGCGACCTGCGTGCTGGTCGAAAAATTCAACCTTTTTGGGTATGGCGCGAAGTTGCCCGATCAGGTCCGTCAGGAGCTGCATAAGTTTGACGAGCAGAGCCGCAAACAACGCACGCGCCAGGAGACGCTGCGCCTGATTGCACAGGGCATCATCGGCGTGTGGCTTATCGCTGCGCTGGCCTTCCACCTTGCCGAGGTGGGGCTGATTGGTCTGTCGGTAATTATTCTGGCAACCAGCCTGAGCGGCGTCACGGACGAACATGCTATCGGAAAAGCCTTTACCGAAGCGCTGCCGTTTACCGCCCTGCTGGCGGTGTTTTTCTCCGTCGTGGCGGTGATTATTGATCAACATCTGTTCGCGCCAATCATCGCGTTTGTGCTTCAGGCCACGCCAGATTCGCAGCTAACGCTGTTCTATTTGTTTAACGGTCTGTTGTCTTCTATATCCGATAACGTCTTTGTCGGGACGGTATACATCAATGAGGCCAAAGCCGCGATGGAGCAAGGGATTGTCAGCAGTGAACAGTTCGAGCTGCTGGCGGTGGCGATCAACACTGGAACCAACCTCCCCTCCGTGGCAACCCCGAACGGTCAGGCGGCCTTCCTCTTCCTGCTGACCTCGGCGCTGGCGCCACTCATACGACTTTCTTATGGAAGAATGGTCTGGATGGCGCTGCCGTACACGCTGGTGCTTACCCTTGTTGGTTTGCTGTGCATCAAAATTACTCTCGTTCCCTGTACGCAATGGTTGTTGCAAGCAGGTATACTTGCGGCGCATTAAAATTCGTTTACACTGCGCTGTCTAAGCATGTTCCAGGGAAATGATTATGTTGCGATTTTTGAACCAGTGCTCACGCGGTCGCGGAGCGTGGTTGTTGATGGCCCTGACCGCCTTTGCGCTGGAAATGGTCGCGCTGTGGTTTCAGCATGTGATGGGGCTGAAACCTTGCGTCCTGTGTATTTATGAGCGTTGTGCGCTGTTCGGCATTATGGGCGCGGGTCTGGTAGGTGCGATTGCACCTAAAACACCGTTACGCTATGCCGCAATTGCCATCTGGCTGTACAGCGCCGGGAAAGGGATTGCGCTTGCCTGGGAGCACACCCAGATGCAGCTTCACCCGTCGCCGTTTATGACCTGCGACTTTGCGGCCCGCTTCCCGAGCTGGCTGCCGCTGGATAAATGGCTTCCGCAGGTGTTTGTGGCCTCCGGTGACTGCTCTGTACGCCAGTGGGAGTTTCTGACGCTGGAGATGCCGCAGTGGCTGGTGGGCATTTTTGTCGCCTACTTCGTGGTAGCGCTGCTGGTGCTGATTGCCCAGCCGTTCAAGCCAAAGAAACGCGATCTTTTTGGAAGGTAAAAGCGAAACGGCAACGTCACTTTTGTAGGTCGGGTAAGCGCAGCGCCACCCGACAAAATTGCGCACAATAAAAAACCCGCCTCGGCGGGTTTTTTATTATCACCGATTAGGGTGATTCATAATGTGGTCTTCCCAGTCCTGCACCTCGGACTCTTTCACCGCAATGTGGCGCACGGAAATACGCTCGCCGTGCATCGCCGCTTTCGACCCCGTCAACAGCGGATGCCATGTGGGCAGATCTTTACCTTCCGCCAGCAGGCGATACGCGCAGGTATGCGGCAGCCACTCAAAGGTCGGCAGATTTTCACGGGTTAACTTGATGCAGTCCGGCTCATAGTCGAAACGGCGCTCGTAGTTGCGGCACTGGCAGGTTTTGATGTTTAACTGCTTGCAGGCTACGTTGGTGAAATAGATCTCATCCGAATCTTCATCCATCAGCTTATGCAGGCAGCACTGCCCACAGCCGTCACACAACGATTCCCACTCCGCGTCGGTCATGTCGTCGAGAGTTTTGCTTTGCCAGAAAGGAATGTCGTTCATCGGGATGTCCACACGTCAAAATAGAGCGCACCTTATAACGAGTCTGGCACGTTGATGCAAGTTTTGCCGCCCTTTTCAGGCGGCAAGGTGCTTTTACAGCACGCGGGTTTTCAGCGACAGGCCGTTAAAACTGACGTCCAGCTCGTCGCCACTGTGCAGCGGCCCCACACCTTCCGGAGTGCCGGTAAGGATCACGTCGCCGGGTTTCAGGGTGAAGAAGCGGCTCATGTAGGCAATCAGCGGAACGATCTTATGGATCATGTCAGCGGTCGTCCCCTGCTGGCGGATCTCGCCGTTGACCTTCAGGCTGAGGGGCGTATTCTGCGGATCGTCGGTAAATTCACTCACCGGAACGAAACCGGAAATCGGGCATGAATTGTCAAAGCCCTTGGCTTTTTCCCACGGCTGCCCCGCTTTCTTCATTTTGCTCTGGACGTCGCGCAGGGTCAGGTCGAGCGCGACACCGTAACCCGCAATCGCTTTCTCTACATGCTCTTCGGTCGCCTGGCGCAGCGTCGCGCCGATCAGCACCGCCAGCTCCACTTCATGATGCACCGAGCCCAGCCCCTGCGGCAGAACCAGCGGCTGGCGAATATCGCACAGTGCGGTTTCTGGCTTAATAAACAGAACCGGCTCATCCGGCACGGCGCTGCCCATCTCCTGAATATGTTTTGCATAGTTGCTGCCCACGCAGATCACTTTGCTGACGGGATAATCCAGTAATGCACCTTGCCAGTTATGATGTTGATACATGGTCGACCCCTAATCGGTTGATGAGTTGTTCCCGGAGTGACCCGGGCTTATTTCTTTCCGCTCACCTCAAGATGCTGTTTTAATAAATTCTCCGGTGGCGGCGGAAGCTGTAAATAATAGCCCTGCTCGGTTAACGCCTTTTTGACTTTCTCCAGATCGGCGTTCACCAGCTTCTTACGGCCGTCCAGCGGCAGCAGCATCGCCAGTTGCGGTCGGCCAAAGCTTTTCATTAATTCCTCAGGCACGCGGGAAAAATCGTCTTTCTTTTCGACATAAAGGTAGGTCTGGTCGCGGCTGGTACTTCTGTAGATCACACAAAACATGTTTTTACTCTGAATTAATGGGTGGTTGCTTGCCTCAATATACTCCTGACTATAACATGCCTGATACTCTTCGGAATATCGCGGCGATGTGTTGCGGTTAATAGCAAATTGAGTAAGGCCAGGATGTCAAATACGCCCATCGAGCTTAAAGGCAGTAGCTTCACCTTATCAGTGGTTCATTTGCATGATGCAAAACCCGAGGTTATTCGTCAGGCGTTAGAAGACAAAATCGCGCAGGCTCCCGCTTTTCTTAAGCATGCTCCTGTTGTCGTTAATGTAAGCGACCTTGAGGGGCCGGTTAACTGGAAGCGACTCCAGCAGGCCGTCGTCTCCACGGGGTTGCGCATCGTGGGTATTAGCGGCTGCAAAGACGCAGAGTTAAAAGCCGAAATTGAACGCGCGGGTTTGCCCTTGTTGAACGAGGGTAAAGAAAAATCCCCGCGCGCAACGCCTGCAACCGTTCCCGCTCCCCCGCCTTCGGCGCAAAATGTAGCCCCAGTCACAAAAACGCGATTGATTGATCTGCCGGTTCGTTCCGGTCAGCGCATTTATGCGCCAAACTGTGATCTGATTGTTACAAGCCACGTCAGTGCGGGCGCAGAACTGATTGCAGACGGCAATATTCACGTTTACGGTATGATGCGTGGGCGTGCGCTTGCGGGCGCCAGCGGCGATCGAGAAGCACAAATTTTTTGTACTCACCTGACGGCAGAACTGGTGTCTATCGCAGGTGAATATTGGCTGAGCGATAAAATCCCAGCCGAATTTTATGGCAAAGCGGCTCGTCTGCAGCTGGCAGATAACGCTTTGACCGTTCAACCGTTAAATTGATCCCTTTTAACAAGGAATTTCTATGGCACGCATTATTGTTGTGACTTCGGGTAAAGGAGGCGTTGGCAAGACCACCTCCAGCGCGGCCATCGCTACTGGTTTGGCCCAGAAGGGAAAGAAAACCGTCGTAATCGACTTCGATATCGGTCTGCGTAACCTGGACCTGATCATGGGTTGCGAGCGTCGCGTGGTGTATGACTTCGTGAACGTCATTCAGGGCGATGCCACGCTTAACCAGGCGCTAATTAAAGATAAGCGTACCGAGAACCTCTACATTCTCCCGGCGTCCCAGACCCGTGATAAAGACGCGCTGACCCGTGAAGGCGTGGAAAAGGTGCTCGACGATCTGAAAAAGATGGAGTTCGACTTCGTGGTCTGCGACTCCCCGGCCGGTATCGAAACCGGCGCGCTGATGGCGCTCTACTTCGCGGATGAAGCCATCATCACTACTAACCCGGAAGTCTCGTCAGTACGTGACTCCGACCGTATTCTCGGCATTCTGGCCTCGAAATCTCGTCGCGCGGAAAATGGCCAGGAGCCGATCAAAGAGCACCTTCTGCTGACCCGCTACAACCCGGGTCGGGTGAACAAAGGTGACATGCTGAGCATGGAAGACGTGCTGGAGATCCTGCGCATCAAACTGGTTGGCGTGATCCCGGAAGATCAGTCCGTATTGCGCGCCTCTAACCAGGGCGAGCCCGTGATCCTGGATACACAGGCAGACGCGGGTAAAGCGTATGCGGATACCGTTGACCGTCTGCTGGGAGAAGAACGTCCTTTCCGCTTCATTGAAGAAGAGAAGAAAGGTTTCCTCAAACGCCTGTTCGGAGGATAAGTTATGGCATTACTGGACTTTTTTCTCTCGCGGAAAAAAAGCACCGCCAACATCGCAAAAGAACGTCTGCAAATCATTGTGGCGGAACGTCGTCGTAGCGACGCCGAACCGCACTACCTGCCGCAGCTGCGCAAAGACATTCTGGAAGTGATCTGCAAATACGTGCAGATTGACCCGGAAATGGTCACCGTTCAGCTGGAGCAAAAAGACGGGGATATTTCGATTCTGGAGCTGAACGTGACGCTTCCGGAAGCGGAAGAGTCGCGTTAATCCGTTTGTGGTTTTGTAGGCCGGGCAAGCATCGTACCGCCCGGCAATTTCCCCGGTGGCGCGACGCTTACCGGGGCTACAATTCTTTAGCGCGGATACCCTTCCAGCAGGGTATTCAGGCGTTCAGCCATCAGTTCCCCCCGCCATCCGGCGACCAGTTCCGGTAAACCATTTTGCGGTTTCAACTTCCAGTGCCAGTTCAGCAGCTGGTTAATCTGACGACGTGAAGCCAGCAGTTCGGCACTCAGTTTGCTTTCCCCCGCCACCGTCTGCACCAGCGCTTTGATATCTTTGAACGCCTTGCGGTAGCCCGGCATATCCATCAGGTTAAGCAGTGGTTCTGGCAGTGCGTCCTCCGGCAGCTGCTGAGCTTTCTCTACCAGCGCGAGCAGCGTTTTACCGTGGAAACGGATCTCACTCCCGGAAAGGCCAATGCTGTCCAGTTCGCCAAGGCTACCCGGCATATAGCGCGCTACCGCCCACAGGTGTTCTTCACGCACCACGAAGTTAACCGCCAGATCGCGCTCACGCGCTTTACGCAGCCGCCAGTCAGCCAGCAGTTGCAGACAGGCCAGTTGACGGGTGCGCAGCTGCCAGGCGTTAGTGATGTCACGCCAGGCCTCTTTCGGATCAACCACTTCCTGACGACGCTGCTGCGTCATGCGGCACTCGTCCAGGGCGGCAGACAGCCAACCGGACGCCTCAGCCTCTTTCATAAGCTGGCCAGCAATCGGCAGCAGGTAGAATACATCTGCCGCGGCGTATTCAAGCTGACGCGCCGTCAGCGGGCGCGCGAGCCAGTCGGTACGCGATTCGCTCTTATCCAGCGTCAGACCGGTGTACTCTTCCACCATCGCCGCGAAGCCCCAGGAGAGCGGACGACCGCTGAACGCCGCGAGGATCTGGGTATCAATCAGCGGCTGCGGCATGATGCCAAAGGTGTTGAGAAAGACTTCCAGATCTTCACTGCCGGCGTGCAGATATTTGGTCACGGCGGTATCAAGCAACAGCTCGCGCATTGGCGCCCAGTCGGTAATGCCGAGGGGGTCAATCAACGACACGTGTTTGCCGTCATACATCTGGATCAGGCCCAGTTGCGGGTAGTACGTGCGGGTACGGACAAATTCCGTATCCAGGGCGATAGCGGGGAAATCACGCGTCACCTCGCACAGCGAAGCCAGCTCGTCGTTGGTAGTGATCATCTGGTAATTCAAATCGGACTCTCTTTTGTTTGCGCCCATAAAAAACGCCGGCTTAACCGGCGTCTGGGCGATTAACGTGAAGCTCAGGCCTTATTGTCCACTTTGGCACGGGCTTCGTCACGTAATTCTCGTCGTAATATCTTCCCGACGTTGGATTTCGGCAGCTCATCGCGGAATTCCACCAGCTTCGGCACTTTATAGCCCGTCAGCTGCCGGCGACAAAACGTTATCAGCGCTTCCTCGGTAAGAGAAGGATCTTTCTTGACCACAAATATCTTCACCGCTTCACCACTGCTGCCGGAAGGAACCCCCACCGCTGCCACTTCCAGCACGCCGCTGTGCTGCATCACCACGTCTTCGATTTCATTCGGATAGACGTTGAAACCGGAAACGAGGATCATGTCTTTCTTGCGATCGACGATACGCAGAAAACCTTCGTCATCCATCACCGCGATGTCGCCGGTGTACAGCCAGCCGTCTTTGATGATCTCATCCGTGGCATCTGGGCGCTGCCAGTAGCCCAGCATCACCTGCGGCCCTCTGACGCACAGCTCGCCCGGTTCGCCGTGAGGCACTTCGTTACCCTCATCGTCCACCAGTTTAGCTTCCGTCGACGGGACCGGCAGACCGATACTGCCGCTGTGGTAGTCGATGTCATGCGGGTTGACGCTGACCAGCGGGGCGCACTCCGTCAGACCATAGCCTTCCAGCAGATACTGTCCGGTGAGTTTTACCCAGCGCTCGGCAACCGCCTGCTGAACCGGCATCCCGCCGCCCGCAGAAAGATGCAGCGTGGAGAAATCGAGCTGCTGGAACTCTTTATTGTTAAGCAGCGCGTTAAACAGGGTGTTCACGCCGGTCATGGCGGTGAACGGGTATTTCGCCAGCTCTTTAACCAGCCCCGGAATGTCGCGCGGGTTGGTGATCAATACGTTTTGACCGCCAAGCTCGATAAACAGCAGGCAGTTCATGGTCAGCGCAAAAATGTGATACAGCGGAAGCGCGGTGATCACCAGCTCCTTGCCCGGGTGCAGTAGCGGCCCGTAGGTGGCGTTCACCTGTTCAAGGTTCGCCAGCATATTACGATGGGTCAGCATCGCACCTTTAGCCACGCCGGTGGTACCGCCGGTGTATTGCAGGAACGCCAGATCTTCTGACACGATCTCCGGCTTAACGTACTGCATCCGATAGCCCGCATGAAGCGCGCGGCGGAAAGAGATGGCATCCGGCAGGTGGTATTTCGGCACCAGCCGCTTAACGTATTTCACGACAAAGTTGACCAGCGTACCTTTCGCGGTAGAGAGCTGGTCGCCCATGCGCGTCAGAATGACGTGCTTAACCTGAGTTCTTTCAACGACTTTTTCCAGCGTGTGGGCAAAGTTGGAGACAATCACAATCGCCGCCGCACCGCTGTCATTCAACTGATGTTCCAGCTCGCGTGGGGTATAGAGCGGGTTAACGTTAACCACGATCATCCCCGCCCTGAGGATCCCGAACAGCGCCACCGGGTATTGCAGCAGGTTTGGCATCATCAGCGCGACGCGATCCCCTTTCTGCAAGCCCAACCCTTCCTGTAAATAGGCCGCAAACGCCCGGCTGCGCTCTTCCAGCTTACGGAAAGTCATCACTTCGCCCATATTCACAAATGCGGGCTGGTCAGCGTAGCGCCGTACCGAGTGTTCAAATAATTCAATCAGGGATTGATAACGGTCAGGATTGATCTCCGCAGGGACATCCGCGGGATAACGGTTAAGCCAAACCTTTTTCAATGCATCACCTCTGAAATGAGTGTTCGTCGTCATCACAGCCCCGATAATAAACAGTTTGTTAACATTATATTAACTCAGCGTACCAGTTTATTAATTGCTCAGATTGCAGGTTGCGAAGCGCGTCACTCTTTTTTTTCGTTTTGTCCGTAAAAAAACAGAGACAGCGGCTGAGCCGCTGTCTCTTTCCTAACAATAACAGTAACTTACTCAGTTACAATTGTTTGAACCTGTGCAGGGCCTGGATTGTACCAACCCCAGCCACCGTAGCCGTAACGATACGGATGCGGACCCCACATCCACGGATCGATTGGCTGTGGCGGCATCACCACCTGCTGGGCGATACGCCAGCGTTTGTAGCCGTTCACCTGCATGGTCATAAATTTGTATGGCGTATTGCCGATTTTCCCCGCCACCGAACCGGTAATCGGCCCGACGACGGTCACCAGCTGCCCGCGGAAATCTACCGGATCGAGGAAGCCGCTGACGTCAGCGTAGATCCGCCCGCGCGAGGCTTCACCCAGAACAGGCCGTGCGCCGCTGTCCAGTGGAACGGTGGCAATCTCCAGCCGGGTTTTCCCCTGCTGGTTTAGCACTTCAACCACCTTGCCGCCAAAGCGCGCTTCCTGCCCGACATACAGCTCCGGAGCATTCATCACGCGTACCAGATCCTGCTGTGGCGTCGGGCTGGTGCCCTTGATCGCATCAGGAACGGTGACGCACCCGCTCAGTGCTATGGCAACCGCGCCTGCCATAAAAAAGCGTACAACTTTAGTCTGAACCGCCATGATGCGACTCCTTTTTCTCAGTTCCTGTTACTGAGATTCACTCGCGGCCAGGAAGTTTCTTCCATGCGACGGTGTTTCGTAAATAAACCGGCTCGGCGTGTTCAACGGCCACGGTTTTTCCTGCGGCAAGCTGCTGACAGGCAACAGGCAACATATCTTCGGCGGCAGGCAGGAGCATGTTACCGTCCACCAGCGTAAGGCCGGTGTCCTTCGCCATCTCAGGCCATGCCGGCCAGCCGGTTCCGACCGTCGCCCACTCACCGGTGAGCTGTTTCAGGCGCTCGGTGACGGCTTCAGGTTTAAGCACGGCTTCCGACTCTTCGCCGTGCCAGACGCCGTTTTCGTCACGGGTGTACTCCGCCCAGTAGACTTCACCCATGCGGGCATCAATCGCGGCCAGCACGCGGCTGGCGCCGGTCATGCGCCAGGCACCCTGAGCCATGGTCGCAAGCGTTGAAACGCCGATCATCGGCAGGTCAGCGCCCAGCGCCAGCCCCTGCGCAATGCCAATCCCGATACGTACGCCCGTAAAGCTGCCCGGGCCACGGCCGTAGGCCAGCGCGTCGAGGTCAGTCAGGGCGGTGTTGCCCTCGGTTAAAATGGTTTTTACCAGGGGCAGAATACGTTGGGTGTGTTCCCGTGGGCACTCTTCGAAATGAGCAAAAGTCGTACCGTCGTTCCACAGGGCAACGGAACAGGCCTCTGTCGCGGTATCAATAGCCAGAATTCGCATCAGTCGTCGCGCTCTCGCAATGGTCAGTCACAAAATGGCGCGCATCTTAACACACTCCGGGAAGAATTACTCCGCCGTCGGGTTCGCCAGGAAGCGGACCGCGCGTTTAATATCCCGTGTGCGCGGCGCAGGCGGCAGGCTGGCGAGGAAGGTGGCGCCGTAGGGGCGCATCACCAGGCGATTGTCGCAGATCACCAGCACTCCGCGGTCGGTGACGTCGCGTATCAGTCGCCCTACCCCCTGTTTAAGCGTGATAACCGCGTCCGGCAACTGGACGTCGTCGAACGGATCGCCCCCCCGCAGACGGCAGTCCTCCATGCGTGCTTTCAGGAGCGGATCGTCCGGCGATGTGAATGGCAGCTTATCGATAATCACCAGCGAGAGCGTATCGCCGCGCACGTCCACCCCTTCCCAGAAGCTGCTGGTCGCCACCAGCAGGGCATTACCGGCGCTGACAAACTGCTGGAGCAGCTGGCCTTTGCTGGTTTCCCCCTGCAACAGCACCGGCAACGTCATGGTCGCGCGGAACTGCTCGGCCAGATCGCGCATCATGGCGTGAGAGGTGCAGAGCATAAAGCAGCGTCCGTTGTTGGCCTCAATCATCGGCTTTAGCATGGCCGCCAGATGGCGCGCCGCCCCTGGCTGGTTAGGCAGCGGCAGATTGCGTGGCACGCACAGCAGCGCCTGTTTCTCATAGTCGAACGGGCTTGGGAGGAGTAAGGATTCAGCCTGCTCAATGCCGAGACGCTCGGTAAAGTGGTGCAGATCGTCGTTGACCGACAGCGTGGCCGAGGTAAAGACCCAGGTGCCGGGCTTTTGCGCCATCACCTCTTTGAATTTATCGGCAACGGTCAGCGGCGTGAGCGCCAGGGTGAAGTGGCGCGAGGTACATTCATACCAGTAGCTGTAGCCCGGCTGGTTGATCTCTTTCAGCCGCTTCAGCCGCCCACGGTAGAGCGTGGCCCGCTCGAAGGCGGCGTCCAGCAGCGCTGAACGTCCGAGGGATAGCTTCGCCACGTCGTAACAGAGTTCAAGGGCATCATCGAGCAGCAGCAGCGCGCGCTGGATATTTTTGTCCGCGAGCAGTTCGCGCAGGTTGCCGCGATAGCCCGGCTCGCCAAGCTGTAAGCGGAAATCCTGTGCGCATTGCGCCAGGCGGTCCGCGCACTTCTGCAACTGCTGGGTATCTTTGAGCTCGGTGCGATAGGCAATAGTAATATCTTTCGCCAGATCCTGAAGCTGACGGCTGGAGAGCGACTGGCCAAAATACTGGCTGGCGATGTCCGGTAGCTGATGGGCTTCATCGAAGATCATCACCTCCGCCTCCGGGATCAGCTCGCCGAAACCACTGTCCTTGACCACCATATCCGCAAGAAACAGGTGATGGTTCACCACCACCACGTCGGCGTCCATCGCCGTTTTACGCGCTTTCACCACAAAGCAGTCTTTATACAGCGGGCAGTCGCTGCCGAGGCAGTTATCGTTGGTGCTGGTCACCAGCGGCCAGGCCGGGGAGTCTTCCGGCACGCTCGCACAGGTGCTGATGTCCCCCTCCTCCGTCTGGTTGGCCCAGGCGCGCAGGACGATCACATCGCTGAGTGTTTGTACCGGCAGGTCACCGCCCGCCAGTGCCTGCTGTTCGAGACGCTCCAGACACAGATAGTTAGAACGCCCTTTCAGCAAGGCCAGACGCCCTTTGTATTTTAGCGCTTTCGCCACCGTAGGTAAGTCGCGGCTGTAGAGCTGATCCTGGAGCGCTTTTGATCCCGTAGAGATGATCACCTTTTTTTTCGCCCGCAGCGCAGGAGCGAGGTAAGCGTAGGTTTTCCCCGTACCGGTGCCGGCCTCCACAACCAGCGGCTGCGCCTTGTCGATGGCGTGCGCGACGGCATGCGCCATCTGACGTTGGGGTTCGCGCGGTTTAAAACCGGGAATTGCCTGTGCTAACTGACCTTCAGGGGAAAAATCATCTGCCACGGTGTTCTCTCACTGTATTTTTGCACAGGGATTATGTCAGCCCCTTCTCTCCGGTGCCACCCCAAATAGTGACGACGGCGGAACAATATGGCAGTCTTGCCGCCTGACGATGAAAGATAACGAGGATACGTTTATGACAATTACGCGCATTGATGCCGAAGCCCGCTGGTCTGATGTGGTGATCCACAACCAGACGCTGTACTACACCGGTGTCCCTGCCAATCTGGACGCCGACGCCTTCGAGCAAACCGCTAACACCCTGGCGCAGATCGACGCCGTACTGGAAAAACAGGGCAGCGATAAATCCCGCATTCTGGACGCGACGATTTTCCTGGCGAATAAAGACGACTTCGCGGAGATGAATAAAGCCTGGGATGCGTGGGTAGTGGCGGGTCACGCGCCTGTACGCTGCACCGTACAGGCCACGCTGATGAAACCGGAGTATAAGGTGGAGATTAAGATTATCGCGGCAGTTTAAGCCCGGTTATTCATCTTCATCTTCAAATCGCGCCACAATCCGTTCGCCGGTATGACTGGCGCGAATTTCCTGAGCGACGACGGTGATCGCTTCTCCGCTGCTCATACCCTGGCCCATCAGTTCCTGAATCCGCTCTACCGCTTTCTGCTGTTGGTCATGACTGAGAGAAGGTAAACCTGCAAACATCGTTAACTCCTGCTAAATTATTCGCGCTAATTATTTCACGCTACCCGGTAGTATGCCATACATGAACATGCGCTTCCCCACTGTTATGACCTTACCCTGGCGTGCAGACGCCGCCGAGTTCTGGTTTGCCCGTCTGAGCCACCTTCCTTTTGCCATGCTGCTGCACTCCGGGCATGCGGATCACCCCTACAGCCGCTTTGATATTCTGGTGGCCGACCCGGTTAAAACGCTGACGACCGATGCGCTGTCACCCACGGACGATCCGCTGATGCGGCTTCAGAACGAGATCCATGCTCTGGGCTTATCTGCCACACCGGATCCGGATCTGCCTTTCCAGGGGGGCGCGCTGGGCCTGTTTGGTTACGATCTGGGTCGCCGTTTCGAAAAGCTGCCCGAGCATGCGCAGGCGGATATTTCCCTGCCGGATATGGCGGTGGGGCTGTATGACTGGGCGCTAATCGTGGATCACCGTAAGCAGACGGTTTCCCTGCTTAGCCACCGAGACGTGCAGGCGCGTCTGGCCTGGCTTGAGGCGCAACGGCCCGCCACAGCGGAACACTTTATGCTGACCTCTGGCTGGCACTCGAACATGAGCGCGGCGGAATATGCGGAAAAATTCTCTCGCGTGCAGGCGTATCTTCACAGCGGCGACTGTTATCAGGTCAACCTTGCCCAGCGTTTCCAGGCGGCGTACCGGGGAGACGAATGGCAGGCATTTACCCGCCTCAATGCCAGCAATAAGGCCCCGTTTAGCGCATTTTTACGCCTTGAACACGGCGCCATCCTCAGCCTTTCGCCTGAGCGTTTTATTCATCTGGCTGACGGTATTATTCAGACCCGCCCGATCAAGGGCACCCTGCCGCGCCTTGCCGATGCTAACGCCGACCGCCAGCAGGCGGAGACGCTGGCGGCCTCGCCGAAAGATCGCGCTGAAAACCTGATGATTGTCGATCTGATGCGCAATGATATTGGCCGCGTCGCCGAGCCGGGCAGCGTGCGCGTGCCGGAGCTGTTCGTTGTGGAGCCTTTCCCGGCGGTACATCATCTGGTCAGTACTATCACTGCACGCCTGCCGGCCTCGCGGACCGCCTGCGATCTGCTCCGCGCCGCGTTTCCGGGCGGCTCCATCACCGGCGCGCCGAAGGTCCGCGCGATGGAGATCATCGACGAACTGGAACCGCATCGCCGCAACGCCTGGTGCGGCAGCATCGGCTATGTGAGCCTGTGCGGAACCATGGATACCAGCATCACTATTCGCACCCTGACGGCCTGCGACGGTAACCTTTACTGTTCCGCAGGCGGCGGCATTGTAGCCGACAGCCAGGCCGGGGCGGAATATCAGGAAACCTTTGATAAAGTGAATCGTATCCTGAAACAACTGGAGAACTCACGGTGAAGAAAGACAACCTGACGCTGGATGATTTTCTGTCGCGTTTTCAGCTTCTGCGGCCCCAGGTTAACCGCGCCGCGCTGAATCAACGTCAGGCGGCGGTACTGATCCCGGTCGTGCGTCGTGAACAGCCGGGTCTGTTGCTTACCCAGCGCTCACCGCATATGCGAAAACACGCCGGTCAGGTTGCGTTTCCGGGCGGCGCGGTGGACAGCACCGATGCTTCCCTGATTGCCGCCGCGCTGCGCGAAGCGCATGAGGAGGTGGCGATCCCCCCGGAGGCGGTCGAGGTAATTGGCGTGCTGCCGCCAGTGGACAGCGTAACCGGTTTTCAGGTTACGCCGGTCGTCGGCATTATTCCGCCCGATCTTCAGTATCACGCCAGCGTCGATGAAGTTTCAGCGGTGTTCGAAATGCCGCTTGAAGAGGCCCTTCGTCTGGGCCGCTATCATCCTCTGGATATTCACCGCCGCGGGCACGATCATCGGGTCTGGCTGTCGTGGTATCAGCATTATTTTGTCTGGGGCATGACGGCAGGCATCATTCGTGAGCTTGCGCTACAAATCGGCCTGAAGCCTTGACTATACTTTACATTCCACCCTTTTCTGGCAGGTTTGCGATCGGCGTCGCGCTATTAGCTAAACCATCGTTAACCATTAGTTTAATTCATGTGAATAGTTAAGCCGAGGTTAGTGTTCCCTCTTACACTATGCGCAGTTATAACATCGTTACTGGAACCCCAGTAACCCTGTCAGGAGTGTGAAAGTGATTAGTATATTCGACATGTTCAAAGTGGGGATTGGTCCATCTTCTTCCCACACTGTAGGGCCGATGAAGGCCGGTAAACAGTTCGTCGATGATCTGGTCGAAAAAGGATTACTGGAAAGCGTTACCCGTGTCGCCGTAGACGTTTACGGTTCACTGTCATTAACGGGTAAAGGCCACCACACCGATATCGCCATTATTATGGGTCTGGCGGGCAATATGCCGGACACAGTTGATATTGATGCCATTCCGGCATTTATCCGCGACGTGGAAACGCGCGGTCGTCTGCTGCTGGCTAACGGTCAGCACGAAGTGGACTTCCCGCAGGATGACGGGATGCGTTTTCGTAGCGACAACCTGCCGCTGCATGAAAACGGTATGACCATCCACGCCTGGAGCGGCGAAAAAGAGATCTACAGTAAAACCTACTACTCCATCGGCGGCGGCTTTATCGTTGACGAAGAACACTTTGGCAAAGAGAGCGCGGGCGATGTGAATGTGCCCTATCCGTTTAAATCTGCCACCGAGATGTTGGCCTATTGCAAAGAGACCGGTCTGTCCCTGTCCGGCATGGTGATGCAGAACGAACTGGCGCTGCACAGCAAGAAAGAGATCGAAGACTATTTTGCTAACGTGTGGCAAACCATGCGCGCCTGTATTGACCGCGGGATGAACACCGAGGGTGTTCTGCCTGGGCCTCTGCGCGTACCGCGTCGTGCCTCTGCGCTGCGCCGCATGCTGGTCACCACCGACAAATTCTCCAATGACCCTATGAATGTGGTTGACTGGGTGAACATGTTTGCGCTGGCGGTTAACGAAGAGAACGCAGCGGGCGGTCGCGTGGTGACGGCGCCAACCAACGGCGCGTGCGGTATCGTTCCGGCGGTGCTGGCCTACTACGATCACTTTATTGAGCCCGTGACACCGGAGATCTATATCCGTTATTTCCTCGCGGCAGGCGCTATCGGCGCGCTGTACAAGATGAATGCCTCCATCTCTGGTGCCGAAGTAGGCTGTCAGGGTGAAGTGGGCGTGGCCTGCTCTATGGCGGCGGCCGGTCTGGCGGAACTGCTGGGCGCAAGCCCTGAGCAGGTGTGCGTGGCGGCGGAAATCGGCATGGAGCACAACCTCGGTCTGACCTGTGACCCGGTTGCCGGCCAGGTGCAAGTACCGTGCATTGAGCGTAACGCCATCGCCTCCGTCAAAGCGATCAACGCCTCGCGTATGGCGATGCGCCGTACCAGCGAGCCACGCGTGTCACTGGATAAGGTTATTGAAACAATGTACGAAACCGGCAAGGACATGAACGCGAAGTACCGTGAGACTTCGCGCGGCGGTCTGGCCATTAAGGTGCAGTGCGACTAAACCTTCCTTTTCGCCCATCTGCAACAGATGGGCGAATTTTCCCACCGCCTCTCGTCGCTTCACGTTTTCCCCACTACACTGTCACTGTTGCGTCTGGCTTTTCCGGCCGGTGCTTATCAGGCGACCGTTCATGCAAACTGCACAAACGATCATTAAAGACTATCGCCGAAAACGCGTTATCGTCTGTGTTACGGTTGCGCTCGTTACGCTCGTCCTGACGCTGGGCATTCGCTTTATTTCACAGCGCAACATTAATCAGGATCGGATCCACGACTTTACTCACCACACCGTGCGTGCGCTTGATAAGGTGCTTCTTGCGTTAGAAACCCAGCGTGAAACTCTACGTTTTCTGGTTGATATGCCCTGCGCTGAAGCGAATCCGATTCTGCGAAAACAGGCGGCGATCCTCCAGACCGTGCGCTCCATCGCCCTCGTCAAAGACGGAATACTGTATTGCTCGAGCGTATTTGGCAGCCGAAATATGCCCGTCAGTGACATTGAGCCGATGCTTCCGTCCAGTGAACCCAGGCTGATCTTGTTGACCGATCGGTGGCTGTTAAAGGGCAGTCCGGTACTGATTCAGTGGTCACCCCTTGCGGGCGACGGCAGTGACGGGTTGATGGAGGTAGTGAATATCGATCTCATCACCAAAATGATTCTGGAGCCACAGCGGCCACAAATCACCGACGTGGTCCTGAGAGTAGGCGATAATTTTCTCCGCGACGGGCAGCAGGTGACGAATACGCCGACCTTCGATGAACACGCCTCCCTGCTGGAACAGTCTTCACAGCACTACCCTTTCAGCGTCACGGTCAGCGGCCCGGGGGCAGGCCAAATGGCATTGAAAAATCTGCCTACCCAGCTACCGCTGGCGTTGATGCTCAGTTTACTGATGGGCTATATCGCCTGGCTTGCCACGGCGCGACGCATAAGTTTCACCTGGGAAATTAATATGGGGATTGCTGCCCGGGAGTTTGAACTCTTCTGCCAGCCGCTGGTAAACGCCCGCACCCGGGAATGCGTTGGCGTCGAGATCCTCCTGCGCTGGAACAACCCGCGTCAGGGCTGGATTTCTCCCGATGTCTTTATCCCCCTGGCTGAAGAACATAGCCTGATTGTTCCGCTTACCCGCTACGTCATCAGCGAAACGGTGCGGCAGATAGGCTTTTTCCCGGCCTCACGGGATTTCCATATTGGCATCAACGTGGCCGCCAGCCATTTTCGCCGCGCTGCGCT
Source organism: Enterobacter cloacae complex sp. P29RS (assembly GCF_014893445.1). Taxonomy (NCBI): domain Bacteria; kingdom Pseudomonadati; phylum Pseudomonadota; class Gammaproteobacteria; order Enterobacterales; family Enterobacteriaceae; genus Enterobacter; species Enterobacter cloacae complex sp. P29RS. Next base: position 86,095 of record NZ_JADBPZ010000013.1, read on the forward strand.
GATCCGGGATCTCAACCGCATCTGGTTTAAGGCGAACCCTGTTCAAAAGTTGATTGTAGAGTTAACCGAACGCGATGCGTTGCTCGATGTGGATTACCGCATCGTGCGGGAGCTGCATCGCAAAGGGGTGAAGCTTGCGATTGATGATTTTGGTACGGGCAATAGTTCTCTTTCGTGGCTTGAAAAACTTCACCCGGACGTGCTGAAAATTGATAAATCCTTCACCACCGCGATCGGCACCGACGCCGTGAACTCAACGGTAACGGATATTATTATTGCGCTGGGCCAGAGGTTGAATATTGAACTGGTTGCAGAAGGGGTTGAAACCGAGGAGCAGTCACGCTATTTGCGCCGCCACAGCGTACATATTTTGCAGGGGTACTTGTATGCGCGGCCGATGCCGCTGCGGGAGTTTCCGAAATGGCTGGCGGAAAGTAACCCTCCGCCAGCCCGTCACAACGGACACATCGTGCCTTTATTGCCGTTACGCTAGATAGCGTTACTCTTCTTCGTCGTGTACAGAGTGCTCTTTAACAATACGAACCATATCAACGCGATAGTCGTTGGCTTCAACGATGGTAATTTGCAGCGGCGGCAGCTCAAGCACATCACCGATACGCGGGATCTGCCCGTTAACGGCAATCACCAGCCCCGCTACCGTGGCGATGTCTTCATCGTCATTGACCACGTTTTCGACGCCCAGCGTGTGCGAGAGCGCATGCAGGTCGGTGGTGCCTTTCACCAGCCAGCCGTCACCGTCGGCAACGATTTCTGGCGTTTCATCCGCATCAGGGAATTCACCGGCAATGGCTTCCAGCACGTCCAGCGGCGTTACCAGACCTTGTACCACACCAAATTCGTTGGTGACGATAACAAAGCTCCCGCGAGCACGACGCAACACGCCCAGCAGGTTAATCGGATCCAGCGTCTCCGGCACCACGATGGCAGGCGACGCGGCCGCTACGGCCTCGACGTTGACGCCCTCTTCCAGCGCCACGAGCATCTCTTTCGCGCGCACCACACCGATGATCTCATCCAGCTCGCCCCGACAGACCGGGAACAGGCTGTGCGGCGAGGAGAGCAGCTGCTGGCGAATTTCGTCGACGCTCAGGTTGGCGTCCACCCAGCTGATTTCACCGCGCGGCGTCATAATGCCGCGCAGAGAGCGGGAGGCCAGCGAAAGCACGCCGTTGATCATGTAGCGTTCTTCTTCCACAAACGCGCCTTCCGGCACCGGAACCGGGTTACGGTTCTCGTTATCCGCCTGCACGTTCACCTGACGACGCCCGCCCATCAGGCGCAGGATCGCATCGGCGGTACGCGCGCGCAGCGGCTGATTCGACTGCTGCTTAATGAAGTTACGGCGCGCAATCTGGTTAAACAGCTCGATCAGAATCGAGAAGCCAATCGCGGCGTACAGGTAGCCTTTCGGTATATGGAAACCAAAACCTTCTGCCACCAGGCTCAGACCAATCATCAACAGGAAACTCAGACACAGCACGACAACCGTCGGATGTTGGTTGACGAAACGCGTCAGCGGTTTCGACGCCAGCAGCATTACCGCCATCGCAATCACAACAGCCGCCATCATCACCGGCAGATGGTTCACCATGCCAACCGCTGTAATCACCGCATCCAGTGAGAAGACCGCATCAAGCACCACAATCTGCAGGACCACCACCCAGAAGCTGGCATACCCCTTACCGTGGCCATCATCATGCTGCCGGTTCTCCAGCCGTTCATGCAGTTCTGTTGTAGCTTTGAACAGCAGGAAAAGCCCTCCCACCAGCATGATTAAATCGCGGCCGGAGAAGGTGAAATCCATGACGGTGAACAGAGGCTTAGTCAGCGTAACCATCCACGAGATCACGGACAGCAGGCCCAGTCGCATGATCAGCGCCAGCGAGAGGCCGATCAGACGGGCTTTATCACGCTGTTTCGGCGGCAGCTTATCCGCAAGGATGGCAATAAACACCAGGTTATCAATACCGAGAACGATCTCCAGCACGACCAGCGTAAGCAAGCCTACCCAGATTGACGGGTCCATTAAGAATTCCATGACACGCTCCTGCTAAAGGAATGACAAAACGGTGCCCCGCTAATTTCGGGCATTTCAAAGGGAATGGGGGTCGATGCGTGGCGAAGGTCGCCGGTGAATAAGGCGCGGAATGGCCTGGAAGATGACTGACGTCGGTGACGGTCCATATAGTGGGCTGTAGCCCTATACTCCTGAATAATTAAACGGACGCTAAACATATCAGAGACAATGGGTTTTTAGCAAAGATTTACGTTCCTTTGCAAACTTCTGTAACACACGTGGTTTATCTTACAGAAAAATCTGTAAGGCGTAGCTAAATTACGGATCTTCATCACATAAATTATTTTTTCACTATCTAAAATAATTCGCGGAAGTCTTGGTTTTTTAGAACTCTAACCCTTATCTGAATCGATTCGGTTCGCCAATACGATTCTCAGTACGCCTGCCTGGCAGACGTATAAATGATAATAATAGGAGGTAGCAAGTGACCATTGCTATTGTCATAGGCACACATGGTTGGGCTGCGGAGCAGTTACTCAAAACGGCAGAAATGCTGTTGGGCGAGCAGGAAAACGTCGGCTGGATCGATTTCGTTCCCGGTGAAAACGCCGAGACGCTGATTGAAAAGTACACTGCTCAGCTTGAGAAGCTGGATACCAGCAAAGGCGTGCTGTTTCTCGTGGATACATGGGGCGGCAGCCCGTTCAACGCTGCCAGCCGCATTGTCGTCGATAAAGAGCATTATGAAGTCGTCGCCGGGGTAAATATCCCAATGTTGGTGGAAACCTTCATGGCGCGTGACGACAACCCAGGCTTTGACGAGCTGGTGGCGCTGGCGGTGGAAACCGGTCGCGAAGGCGTGAAGGCGCTGAAAGCACAGCCGGTTGAAAAACCTGCCCCTGCCCCTGCCCCTGCCCCTGCTGCACCAAAAGCCGCGGCACCGGCGAAGCCAATGGGTCCGAACGATTACATGGTTATCGGCCTTGCGCGTATTGATGACCGTCTGATCCACGGCCAGGTGGCGACGCGCTGGACCAAAGAGACCAACGTACAACGCATCATCGTGGTCAGTGACGAAGTGGCCGCCGACACTGTCCGTAAAACCCTTCTTACCCAGGTTGCACCGCCGGGCGTCACCGCGCACGTCGTGGATGTCGCCAAAATGATCCGCGTTTACAACAACCCGAAATATGCGGGCGAACGCGTGATGCTTCTGTTCACCAACCCGACAGACGTTGAACGCATTGTTGAAGGCGGCGTGAAAATCACCTCCGTTAACATTGGCGGTATGGCTTTCCGTCAGGGCAAAACGCAGGTCAACAACGCGATTTCAGTGGATGCGAAAGATATCGAGGCCTTCAACAAGCTGAATGCACGCGGTATCGAGCTGGAAGCCCGTAAGGTTTCCACGGATCAGAAACTGAAAATGATGGATTTGATCGGCAAAGTGGGGAAATAAGCCCGGGCCGGTTTTTCATATAGAGCTTATGTAATAGGAGAAGTGCAATGGAGATTACTACTCTTCAGATTGTGCTGGTGTTCATCGTCGCGTGTATTGCGGGTATGGAGTCCGTACTTGATGAATTTCAGTTCCACCGCCCTCTGGTGGCCTGTACGTTGATTGGCGCCGTTCTCGGTGACATGAAAACCGGTATCATCATCGGTGGTACCCTGGAAATGATCGCCCTCGGTTGGATGAACATCGGTGCGGCAGTTGCGCCAGATGCCGCGCTGGCGTCCATTATTTCGACCGTTCTGGTCATCGCCGGTCATCAGAGTATCGGTGCCGGTATCGCGCTGGCCATTCCACTGGCCGCGGCAGGCCAGGTGCTGACCATCATTGTTCGTACCATCACCGTTGCCTTCCAGCACGCGGCGGATAAGGCGGCCGATAACGGCAACCTGACAGCGCTCTCCTGGATCCACGTCTCGTCCCTGTTCCTGCAGGCGATGCGTATCGCTATTCCGGCCGTTATCGTGGCGATTTCCGTTGGGACCAGTGAAGTTCAAAGTATGCTGAACGCCATACCAGAAGTGGTCACCGGCGGTCTGAATATCGCGGGCGGTATGATTGTGGTCGTAGGTTACGCGATGGTCATCAACATGATGCGCGCAGGCTATCTGATGCCGTTCTTCTACCTTGGCTTCGTTACCGCTGCATTCACCAACTTCAACCTGGTTGCGCTGGGTGTGATTGGTGCGGTGATGGCGATTCTTTATATCCAGCTCAGCCCGAAATACAACCGTGTCGCGGGTGCCCCTGCGCAGGCTGCTGGTAACAACGATCTCGATAACGAACTGGACTAACAGGTGAGCGAAATGGTTGATATGACAAAAACTACCACTGAGAAAAAACTCACTCCGGGTGATATTCGTGGCGTGTTCATCCGTTCTAACCTGTTTCAGGGTTCATGGAACTTCGAACGTATGCAGGCGCTCGGCTTCTGCTTCTCCATGGTGCCGGCAATCAAACGCCTGTATCCGGAAAACAACGAAGCACGCCGTCAGGCAATTAAGCGTCACCTGGAATTCTTCAACACTCACCCTTACGTAGCGGCGCCTGTTCTGGGCGTAACGCTGGCGATGGAAGAGCAGCGTGCAAACGGGGCTGAAATCGACGATGGTGCTATCAACGGTATTAAAGTCGGTCTGATGGGGCCGCTGGCAGGCGTGGGCGACCCGATCTTCTGGGGTACCGTGCGTCCGGTCTTTGCGGCACTGGGCGCCGGGATCGCCATGAGCGGCAGTCTGCTTGGTCCCCTGCTGTTCTTTATCCTGTTCAACGCGGTGCGTCTGCTGACCCGCTACTACGGCGTGGCGTACGGTTACCGTAAAGGGGTGGATATCGTTAAGGATATGGGCGGCGGCTTCCTGCAAAAACTGACTGAGGGGGCGTCAATCCTCGGCCTGTTTGTAATGGGGGCTTTGGTTAACAAGTGGACGCACGTGAACATCCCGCTGGTGGTATCGACGATCACCGGTCAGGATGGTCAGACGCGCGTCACCACCGTGCAGACCATTCTGGACCAGCTGATGCCTGGCCTGGTACCGCTGCTGTTAACCTTCGCCTGTATGTGGCTGCTGCGTAAGAAAGTGAACCCGCTGTGGATCATCGTTGGCTTCTTCGTCATCGGTATCGCGGGCTACGCCGTCGGCCTGCTGGGTCTGTAATAAAATGCGTTACCGACCGGGGGCTTGCCCCCGGTCTTTTTATCTGGAGGATGAATGACTGTCACGGACACCGTACTGGTTTTATTTATTGTTGCCCTTCTGGCTTACGCGATCTATGACGAGTTCATTATGCCTCGCCGCCACGGCGAGACGCTGCTGACCCTTCCCCTCTTACGCCGTGGGCGCATTGATGCGTTTATCTTCGCCGGTCTGGTAGTCATCCTGATTTACAATAATGTGACCAGCCACGGCGCAATATTAACCACATGGTTATTATGTGCGCTGGCATTAATGGCGATTTACCTGTTCTGGATCCGCTCGCCAAAACTCATTTTTAAAAAACACGGATTCTTCTTCGCCAATGTCTGGATAGAATATAACCGCATTAAAGAGATGAATTTATCCGAAGACGGAGTTCTGGTGATGCAATTAGAACAACGCCGCCTGCTCATTCGGGTCAAAAATATTGACGACCTGGAAAAAATCTACAAATTACTCCTTAAAACTCAATGAATTAATTTTATAGCATCGGCTATGTATTGTATTATTCTCAAACCAGCAATATAGCCGATGCTATATCTCCCCTGCGAATTAACTTATATTTATTAACGATACATTTACGCATAAACCTAAATGAAAATCGTTATCAATATAGTGGCTATATAAAGCCATCTTCGCTGTTGTTTTATATTCTCAAAATATGTTAAGGTTGCGCCCGTCGTTGGGGAGTAGCCGATTTCCTGCCTGCGGGAAATGTACGTGTCAACATACTCGTTGCAAAACGTGGCGCGTACGGATCGTTTTCAGCACACTTACTATGCCAAAAGCGATCAGGCGAGACCATAGATACATCAACTGCTGTTTACTGGGGGCAGTGATGTGTCATATGGATATCCCCGGTCTGGACGCACTTATGAATATCTCCGCTACGATCCTTCTGGCTTTTGGCATGTCCATGGACGCATTTGCCGCCTCTATCGGTAAAGGTGCCACCCTCCATAAACCTAAATTTTCCGAAGCCCTGCGCACCGGTCTCATCTTTGGCGCAATCGAAACGCTGACGCCGCTTATTGGCTGGGGTCTGGGGATGCTCGCCAGCCAGTTTGTGCTGGAGTGGAACCACTGGATCGCCTTCGTGCTGCTGGTGTTCCTCGGCGGACGCATGGTAATTGAAGGTTTTCGTGGCAACAGCGATGAAGATGATGCGCCGCTGCAACGCCACGGCTTCTGGCTTCTGGTGACAACCGCTATCGCAACCAGCCTGGACGCAATGGCTGTCGGTGTCGGTCTGGCGTTTTTGCAGGTCAATATTATCGCCACCGCGCTGGCGATTGGCTGCGCCACGCTGATTATGTCAACGCTGGGGATGATGGTGGGGCGGTTCATTGGCCCGCTGTTAGGCAAACGCGCCGAAATTCTGGGCGGTATCGTGTTGATCGGAATTGGTGCCCAAATACTCTGGGCACACTTCGCGGGTTAATCTTCGCGCTGCCAGCAATGGATGCTGAAATCCGTCTGGCAGCGAAATTCTGTCTGTGCTGCCAGCGTTTCCCACACCTCTGGTTTTGCCCGCCACGCAAACGGCGTCATTTGCAGTAACGCCACCGCTTCACTTCCCTGCAACGTCATCTCATACGCCACTGACTGCGCCTGCTTTAACGCGAAGCCCGCCAGCTGTTCAGAGTGCGGCGCATGCAGGTGAACTTCATCATAGATCAGCCCTTTTAGCTCCAGCAGATGACGCGGTCCCGGCGTAACGGTGATAACCCACCCGCCGGGCTTAACGACGCGCGCCAGCTCCTCTGCCTTGCACGGGGCATAGATACGCACTACGGCGTCCATACTCGCTTCCTCAAACGGCAGGCGGTGGCTGGAGGCCACGCAGAACGTTACCGCTGAGTAGCGTTTTGCTGCTGCACGGATAGCCACTTTCGACACGTCCAGCCCGTAAGTTTCGGCGCCCTTCCCAGCCGCGACGTCAGCAAACGTGGCGGTGTAGTAGCCCTCGCCGCAGCCGATATCCAGCATGGCGGATGCGCCTTCTGTCAGATATTGACGGAGTAAGTCGACAACGGTATCCCTGAGCGGTTGATAGTGTCCGGCGTCAAGAAACGCCCGGCGCGCCTGCATCATCTCCGCGCTGTCACCCGGATCCCGGGAGCGCTTGTGCTGTACCGGCAGAAGATTGACATAGCCCTCTTTAGCCCGGTCAAACTGATGTCCCAGTGGACAGATAAACGTTTTCTCCGCGCGCGTCAGCGGCGCGTGGCAAAGGGGACAACTGAAAGACATGACAGCTCCAGGGCGAAAACCAAAAGGCGAAGTGTACCGCTATTCGCCAGGGTTATAAACGGCTGGGTGACGCATCACGATCAGATGGTCAGAATCTGCCGGCAGCCCGTCTGGCTTCACGTTTTCCAGGCGCAAGACGTTACCCATAATTTCGCTGAACACGGGCGCGGAAACGGCCCCGCCGTAGTAGGCTCCGTTTTTCGGATCGTTGATCACCACCACCAGTGCAAAACGGGGATCGCTGGCGGGCGCAACGCCTGCTGTGTAGGCGACGTATTTATCCACATACTTACCGTGTTCATCGATTTTTTTGGCCGTCCCGGTTTTAATCGCCACACGATAGTTACGCACCGCCGCTTTGATCCCGCCACCGCCGGGTAACGCGACGCTCTCCATCATGTGTTCCACCTCGTGAACAATCTCCCCGGGCATCACCCGTTTGCCAATCACGGGGGGATCGATACGGGTGATGGACAGAGGCCGTTCAATGCCATAGCTACCGATGGTGGCATACACATGCGCCAGTTGAAGGGGGGTAACCATCAGGCCATACCCAAAGGCAAAGGTCGCCCTGTCTAACTGACTCCAGAATTTTCGCTGCGGCAGTAAACCTGAGCTTTCTCCCGTTAAGCCAAGCCCGGTACTCTCGCCAAAACCAAAGTTTTTATAGGTATCAAGTAACCGTTGCACGGGCATCGCGAGAGAAAGACGGGATACGCCCGTGTCGCTGGATTTTTGCAGGATCCCGGTCATGGTCAGCTCGGGGTAGTAACCCACATCGCGAATACGATGACCATCAATGGTGTAGGGATGCGTGTCTATCACGCTGTCAGGCTGCACCAGCCCCTGCTGTAGCGCCGTCATCAGCACCAGAGGCTTAACGGTCGAACCCGGTTCAAAGGTGTCGCTGATCGCGCGATTACGAAAGTCATCCAGTGTTGCCCCTTCCCGATTGTTGGGGTTGAAGTCAGGGAAGCTCGCCATCGCCAGAATTTCGCCCGTCTGGATATTAATCAGCACCGACGCGCCTGACTCGGCTTTATTCCACGCCACGGCATTATCCAGCGCGTCTTCGGTGATAGTTTGCAGGCGTTCATCGATACTAAGCTGGATATTATGTGCCGGTACGGGCGCCACCTCCGTGAGGTTCTCAACCACATGCCCGTAGCGATCTTTCCTGACCAGCCGCACGCCTGCCTTCCCGGTGAGCTGCGTGTTAAAGCTTTTCTCGACGCCCTCAATACCCTGACCATCAATATTAGTGAAGCCAATCAGGTTTGCCGCCACGTGTCCGGCAGGATAAAAGCGACGGGACTCATCGCGTAGGTTGATACCGGGAAGACGCAGCTTATCAATCCACTTTGCCTGGGAGGGATCAACCTGACGAGCTAGATAAATGAATCGCCCGTGCGGATTGCTGTTTATTCGCGATGCGAGCGTGCTCAGAGAAAGGTGTAAAGCATTTGCCAGGGCCTGCCAGCGCGAATCAAAGCCAATTCCCCCTTTATCAAGCACAGTTTTGGGATCGGCCCAGACGGCCTGGACAGGTACGCTTACCGCAAGGGGACGCCCTTCACGGTCAACAATCATCCCACGCGGGGCGTCTATCGCCACTTCGCGCAGGGAACGCATATCCTCCTGCTTCACCAGATTATCCGGTTTGATAATTTGTAGCCATGCCACGCGGCCTAACAGAAAAGCAAGGCTACAAAAGATGGCGAGACACAGAAGTGCAAAACGTGCCGGTGTAAAGTTTCCGTTGGCCGTTATTGTCTTTTTTTTCACTTTAACCCCAGGGCTGTTAATCAACGCCCAGATTTAACGGGAAAAAGGGATAATAAGGCGGGAAAACAATGCTAATAATCTCGCGGGTTTGCAACAAGATAATAACAGAGGAGGAATACGTAACATTTTGAAAAATAAGTGAATAAAAAAGCCCCGCATCGGCGAGGCTTATGTCTGAGATCGAAGCGCTAAGCGCTTCAGTCAGCAGTGATTCGATCAGATAGCAGTTACGTTAACCGCAGCTGGGCCTTTCTGGCCGTCCTGAATTTCGAACTCAACGTTCTGGCCTTCAGCCAGAGTTTTGAAGCCGTTACCCTGGATTGCAGAGAAGTGTACGAACACGTCTTTGCTGCCGTCAGCAGGAGTAATGAAACCAAAACCTTTAGACTCGTTGAACCACTTAACTTGACCTTTAATCTTTGCCATTTGCAAAATTCCTTAGAGTGTTTTCTTAGCCCGCAGGCTTTAACATAGATAAAACTGAGACATTACTGCTTGAGGCACTAATATAAGGTTCGGCAGAGAAGCGGTATTCAACGACAACGTGTTTACTCAGGACTTCTTTACTGAAAATGCCACACATAAACAGAACTGTACCTCGTTTGACCCAAAACGTGTTATCACACACAACGTTTAATATGGCAAGCCATTTTTAAACGTGTCTCGATCCGCCGCACAAATTCAGGCGTTACTCCATAACAATCTGCACAGTTATGCGAATTGTCAAATGAAGCGCCACCTGACCTCACCGCCCACAGGGTGCGCTGACGCGCCCTGTAATCAAAGACTTTTTAAACATAGCTCAATCATTTCAAAGCGTCCATCCCAATCCCTGAATTTCTTTAAAGGAATGACTGAGTTAGAACATTTTGTGAAAAGTTATGCTGAAAACATCGCAATGCACCAGAGGGTGACAGTGAATAAACGATGTTAAATACATTTTGCTAACTGTATTAAAATCCACCATTCAATAAGCGTTATTCTGCACCAAAATAATGAAATTTTTATGACTCTGCCTCAAAACAAGGCAAGCAAAACGTTTCGATAAAAATAAAACACTTCGGGAAAGTTAAAGCTCACAATTTATTCAACGAAACGGTATGACTTGTTTAAGGATAAATATTCGCCAGTTTTCAGTATACTGAAACAGTAGTTAACTGCTGCTTAATTATATGTTGGGATGTTATGGGTTACATTTGATAAGGGAGGAGATTTACGCCGTACGTCAGGCCACCTCCCCGTTCCGGGCAGACTATCGTTCGGCCACCAGGCGAATGAACTCTTCCTCGTCTTGTTTTTGAGCATCAGCTTCCTTCGGCACCGCTTTCTCCTCCGGCTCGTTGGCTTCGCACAGACGACGCAGCAACGCAGTCTGCCGTTTCTGCTGATCGAGCAATGCTTCCAGCAGCTCAATCTGCTCGTTTGTGCGGGAGCTGGCGCGATTAACGAAGAACCACAGCACCAGTCCAACAACCAGCACCACTAAAGACATTACCAGGGATGCAATGCTCAGCAGCCCCGAATTCATTAACTCACCCATTTCACCACCTCAGTAAAAACAGTCATTTTACCACTGCAGCCACGTAAGGACATCGCTCAGTGCAAAAATAGCCACTACCAGGGGATAAACTTATTGATTGAACAAATGCCGCTAAAGAACTGTACATCCTGATCGCACATCACATTGATAGTCTGCGTCCACAGCACCACGCATGCTATCAGCACTATAATCAGAATTACCCAGCGTATTTTTTTCACTCCACACTCCGTCTTATGACCTGATGTAGCCAGGTTATCACGGCTATCTTAAACAGGGGCTAACTGTACCTTCAACAGACGCTTTTCGGAATCGTGCACTTGTTTCACTGCGTAAACCCGTTACGCTTACTCCATGACAACAAAGAAAAAAGAGGCATCGATGCGTTTACTCGTTCGTACGATAATTGTACTGGCACTTGTGTGGATCGGCCTGCTGTTAAGTGGGTATGGCGTATTAATGGGAAGCAAAGAGAATGCCGCGGGTTTGGGTATTCAGTGTAAATATCTCACCGCCCAGGGGGTAAGCACGGCTCAGTACATCCATTCCGACAGCGGGATCATCGGGTTAACCAACTGTCCTGTGCTGCGTAAATCATCTGTTGTGGTGGATAACGGCTAATCAGAGCTAAATTTCGCTTACAAAAACGCCGCAAGAGTGCGGCGTTTTTATTGGAGGCATTGATCAGAACGGGTATTCGTTATAGCCCATTTGCTCTGAAATTTTGCGCGCTGCGGTATGCAGAATTGCCACATACTCATGAAGACGCTCTTCGGAGAAACGCAGCGTTGGGAAAGAGATGCTCAGTCCCGCAATGACAACGCCGAAGCGGTCAAACACCGGCACACCGATGCAGCGCAACCCTTCTTCCTGCTCTTCGTTATCTTCCCCATAACCCTGCTCACGCACTTTATCCAGCACGCTCAGCAGTTCATCCGTACTGGTAATCGTGCGATCGGTGCTGCGTTTGTATTCCACACCGTCAAGGATTTGCTTAACCTCTTCACGATCGCGCCAGGCCAGCAGGACTTTACCAATTGCGGTACTGTACAGCGGGTTACGACGACCGATGCGTGAATACATGCGCAGGTTGTACATGGAGTCAATTTTGTGGATGTAAACGATGCTGTCTTCATCCAGTGCGCCGAGGTGAATGGTCTCTTTCGTCAACCGCGAAAGTTCACGCATCTGAATGTCAGCGCTGCGGATCAGATCCACGTTCTGCAAGGCGCGGGCGCCCAATTCAAACAGTTTCAGGGTCAGAGAATATTTTTCTGATTCTCCTTCCTGCGCGACATAACCCAATGATTTCATCGTCTGCAAAAAGCGATAAACGGTGCTTTTCGACATCATCACACGCTGCGACAACTCTGTAATACCAATTTCACGCTCTTCTCCGAGCGCCTGCAAGATGCCAAACACCTTCAGCACGGAAGAAACAGAATCTGGCTGCTTATCCAAATCTGCGATTGCCATTTATCACCTCATGGAGAGTGTTTTATAAAAATCAGAACCGGTTTTTATTATAAATTCGTGTGATGCGCGCTGCAATCTATCTGGGTTTACTTCGTTACAAATCTGCGACATAAAACCGAAATAACGATGCTAAAATAGTTACTCTGAAAATAATTTCACACTGAGTCATTCTTTTCCCATGCAAAAAAACGTTTCTGATGGCCTGCCCTTACCACAGCGGTACGGGGCAATTGCCACTATTGTCATCGGCATTTCGATGGCTGTCCTTGACGGTGCGATTGCCAATGTGGCTCTTCCTACCATTGCCAAAGACCTTAATGCTTCTCCGGCAAGCTCCATCTGGATTGTGAACGCGTACCAGATAGCGATTGTGATTTCCCTTTTGTCACTCTCTTTCCTGGGCGATATGTTTGGTTATCGCCGGGTTTATCAGTGCGGGCTGGTGGTCTTTACTCTCACCTCGCTCTTCTGTGCCCTTTCCGATTCACTGCACACCCTTACGCTTGCGCGTATCGCACAGGGTTTTGGCGGTGCGGCGCTAATGAGCGTGAACACGGCCCTGATACGGCTTATCTATCCTCATCGCCATCTGGGGCGCGGCATGGGCATTAACTCCTTTATTGTGGCCGTGTCGTCCGCCGCCGGGCCGACGATCGCCGCCGCCATTCTGTCCGTAGCCTCGTGGCAGTGGCTGTTTGCCATTAACGTGCCGCTGGGCATTGTGGCGATCTTCTTCGCCCTGCGCTATCTTCCGGAAAATGGTCCGAAAAACACCATGCCACGTTTTGACCTGCCCAGCGCTGTGATGAACGCGCTGACCTTTGGCCTGCTGATTACTGCGCTGAGCGGATTTGCGCAGGGACAGTCTTTGTCGCTCATTGCCGCAGAAATCGTTGCCCTGCTTATCATCGGCTTTTTCTTTGTACGACGCCAGCTGGCGCTGCCCGTGCCGTTACTGCCGGTCGATTTGCTGCGTATTCCGCTGTTTTCGCTATCAATTTGTACCTCCATTTGCTCGTTCTGCGCCCAGATGCTGGCGCTGGTTGCGCTGCCATTCTTTTTGCAGAGCGTGCTTGGCCGTTCGGAAGTGGAAACAGGCTTGCTGCTCACACCCTGGCCTTTGGCAACCATGGTGATGGCCCCGCTGGCCGGGTACCTTATTGAGCGCGTTCATGCCGGACTGCTGGGGGCTATCGGGCTGATCGTCATGGCAGCAGGACTGTTTGCGCTATCGCTCCTGCCCTCCTCGCCGGGGGATCTGGATATTATCTGGCGCATGATCCTTTGCGGGGCAGGTTTCGGTCTGTTCCAGTCACCTAACAACCACACAATTATCACCTCTGCCCCACGTCATCGCAGCGGTGGCGCCAGCGGGATGCTGGGTACGGCAAGACTATTAGGGCAAAGCACCGGGGCCGCAATGGTGGCGTTGATGTTTAACCTTGCCGGGCAAAATGCGACACACGTTGCGCTGATTACCGCAGGGACACTGGCGACCCTCGCGGCTATCATTAGCGGCCTTCGTGTGACCCAGCCAAAGGCGCAGGCATAAAAAAACCGGGCGGAGATTGTCTCCTGCCCGGTTTTTTTCATCCGGCGGGTATTACTTCAGGTACTCGCCGCTTCGCAGCGCTTCAATACGTTTATCCAGCGGCGGGTGTGACATAAACAGCTCGCTCAGCGACTTTGATTTACCATTGATACAGAAGGCCATCATGCTGTTTGCTTCCTGCGGCTCGTAGCTGGTTTTCAGACGTTGCAGCGCAGCAATCATCTTCTCACGACCCACCAGTTTCGCAGAACCGGCATCCGCGTGGAACTCACGATGACGGGAGAACCACATGGTAATGATGCTTGCCAGGATACCGAACACCAGCTCCAGCACCATTGAAACAGCGAAATAGATCAGCGGGTTACCGTTGCTCTCTTCACCCTCATCACGGTTGCCCCCCATAAATCCGGCAGCAATCTGCGCCAGAATACGGGAAATAAAGATAACGAAGGTGTTCACCACGCCCTGGATCAAGGTCATGGTGACCATATCGCCGTTAGCGATATGGCTGATCTCGTGAGCAATAACCGCTTCCGCTTCGTCACGGCTCATGTTTTGCAGCAGACCGGTACTGACGGCCACCAGGGACGCGTCACGACGCGCACCGGTAGCAAACGCGTTGATATCCGGCGCGTGGTAGATCGCCACCTGCGGCATGGCTATGCCCGCCTGCTTTGACTGCTGAGCAACCGTGCTCATCAACCACTGTTCCATATCGTTACGCGGCTGCTCAATAACTTCACCGCCCACGGATTTCAGTGCCATCCACTTCGACATCAGCAGTGAAATGAAAGAGCCGCCGAAACCAAACAGCAGCGCCATAATCAACAGACCCTGAACGCTGCTCGACTGAATTCCCGTCAGGCTTAGCACCAGCCCGAATACCACCATCACCGCCAGGTTGGTGAGCAGGAAGAGCGCGATTCGCATCATAATATTCTTTTAACCTCAGTTTAACAAAACGCACTATGCGATTACCCACATCGTATGGGTATTGCGGCTATTTTCAAGCATCCAGACGGCGTAAGTCACCAGAAAGACACAACTTTACACAATTGGAAATCTGCCTGACGGAAGGATGAGGAACAAAAAGAAACAGGCACAATTTCTTGTGCCTGTTGGGGGATTATTTTGTCGGAGCAGGTTGTACGGCAGGTTTCTCTTTTTCCAGCTTCGCGAGATCAAGCGCGATATGCACCGTCTCGTCCAGATACGGATCGGGCTCCTGGTAATCCTTAGGCAGATCGTCCAGTTTTTTGAGCAGAGGCTTGCCTTCACGTTTGAAGCGATCGTTGATACGCGCCAGACGTGTCGCGTCATCTTCATTGTTCTCTTTCTCACGCTGGGCGTAGTTCAGAGAGACAATGTTCCGTTTCGCTTTCAGAGCGTTGAAACGCGCGATGTCCTTCATGATGTACTGGAATTCCGGATCCTTCCCGATGCGGTCGTTGTGATTTTTCAGCAGTTCCGGACCGAACTGTTTCATATCACCCGATTTCACGAATGTCGCGGCATCAATGCTATCCCACGGCAGCGCGTTATCTTCAAACTTCTCGCCCGTTTCCGTCTCTTCGGTACCTGTCGGCATCATGATGTCCGGCGTCACGCCTTTGCGCTGCGTACTGCCGCCGTTAACACGGTAAAACTTCTGAATGGTGTACTGTACTGAGCCCAGCGCCGGCCATTCAGGACGCAGCATCTGGTCGTAAATACGGTTCAGAGAGCGGTACTGCTGAACGGTGCCCTTGCCAAACGTCGGTTCGCCGACGATTAACGCCCGGCCGTAATCCTGCATGGCAGCAGCGAAGATTTCCGATGCAGAGGCGCTGAAGCGATCGACCAGCACCACCAGCGGACCCTTATAGTAGACCACGCCATCGGTATCGGCATCTTCACGCACTTTACCGTTGTTATCGCGCACCTGAACCACCGGGCCAGACGGGATAAACAGCCCGGAGAGCGAGACGGCCTCGGTCAATGCCCCGCCGCCGTTGCTGCGCAGGTCGATGATCACACTGCTGACATTCTGCTTTTCAAGCTTCTGGAGCTGCACTTTTACATCATCGGTCAGGCCAACGTAGAAGCCAGGGATATCCAGAACGCCAACCTTCTCTTTACCCACGGTTTTCACCGACATTTTCACCGCGCGATCTTCCAGACGGATACGCTCACGGGTCAGAGTAACGATACGGGTTTTGGTCCCCTTTCCGGCAGGCAGGATCTCCAGGCGAACTTTGCTGCCCTTCGGCCCTTTGATCAACGCAACTACGTCATCAAGTCGCCAGCCAATCACGTCCACCATGCTCTTTCCGGTTTGACCTACACCGACAATACGGTCGCCTACGCTGATCGCTTTGCTTTTCGACGCAGGGCCACCGGCCACCATGGAGTTGATAACGGTGTAGTCATCATCCATCTGAAGCACAGCACCGATACCTTCCAGAGACAGGCTCATTTCGGTATTGAACTGTTCGGTGTTACGTGGAGAGAGATAATTAGTGTGCGGATCAATTTCGTGCGCAAACGCGGTCATCGCCAGCGAGAAAACATCTTCACTGTTGGTCTGCGCCAGACGACGAATTGCGAATTTGTAGCGACGGTTTAACGTCTCACGGATCTCTTTCTCGTCTTTGCCTGTGAGCTTGAGGCTCAATTCGTCATATTTGACTTTTCCGTCCCACAGCGCATTCAGTTCAGCCTCATCTTTCGGCCATGGCGCTTTGCTGCGGTCCAGATTAAAGGTGTCGTTGCCGGTGAAGTCCATCGGACGTTCCAGCACTTTCAGCGCGTATTGATAACGCTCAAAACGGCGCTTTTGCGATAAGTTGTACAGATCGTAGAAAAGATCCAGCTTTCCGGAGCGCAGCTCATCACCCACTTCGGATTTGCGTTTAGCGAACTGTTCGACATCGCTGGCCAGCAGTACGTTATGGCTGTAATCCAGCAAGTTCAGATAACGGTCAAAGATTTTGGCCGAAAAGGCCTGATCGAGATCGAACTGACGATAGTGCGAACGAGTAAAGCGCGAAGTCACGCGCTCACTCACCGTCGCGTGCTGAGTCTCTTCCTTGAGAACCGGAATTTGATCAACACGCGTAATATCGTCCACAGCGAAAGCGTGGCCTGTTATAGCAAACAGGCCAGCCAGCGCGGTGAGCTTAAAAAAAGTGTTCATGCCAGGCTCGGCCTCCGTTTCAGAACAACAAGTGTTCTGCGCGTACAATCATTGACATACCAGAAGTCAGCTGTACACGAACGCCATCTTTGGTGATTTCCAGTACGGTGGCATCCATCGCATTGTTACCCGCTTTAACCTTCAGAGACTGACCTACGCTCAGGGCGTTGATGTCCGAAACTGGGGTGTGGCGCGGCTCTTCGCGCGGCGCACGTGGGGCTTTAGCTGCTGGTTTGTCAGCACGCGGTTTGCGATCGTTATTTTCAGTACGACGCGGTGCCGGACGCGGTTTACGCTCGCGACGAGGGGCGTCTTCCTGACCGTTTGCCGCTGCGGCTTCGCGTTTTTTGGCCTGCTGTTCAGCACGCTGTGCCTGAACGCGAGCTTTGGCTTCTTCAAGCTGCTTACGCGCATGTTCTACGTGCTGCTCGTCCAGCTCACCACACGGGTTGCCGTCAAGGTCGACACGGGTCGCACCCGGCTTGATACCGTACAGGTAACGCCAGCTCGAGGTATAAAGGCGCAAGGCAGAACGAAGCTGCGTTTTGCTGAGGTTCATCTCCCCCTCAACGCGCGCGACCAGATCCTGAAAGATACCGACTTTCAGAGGACGCGCTTCACCTTCAGCGCTGAAGCACTGCGGGAAACGCTCGGCCAGAAATGCGATAACTTCTTTACTGCTATTCAACTTAGGTTGATTTTCCATGAAATTTCCTGATTACAACGGACGTTGCCAACAAGCGCAGGCATGAACAGGCGACATTATAATGACGCTATCAGTAAATGCTACGTTATCCGTTGATTATCCTGCGACGCTCGCAAAGAATTTATGATAATCGGTCTCTGCCAGAACATTTTCCAGGTTTGCGGCCAACGCGCGCAACCCCTGCTCATCCTCGGCAGTAAAGCGGCTGAAGACCGTGCTGTCGATATCCAGAACGCCAATAATCTGATTTTTAACCACCAGCGGCAGTACGATTTCAGAATTGCTGCTGGCATCGCAGGCAATGTGGCCGTCAAACGCATGTACATCTTCGACACGCTGAACCTGACGGGTCGCCACTGCGGTACCGCACACGCCGCGACCTACCGGGATGCGTACGCAGGCGAGTTTCCCCTGGAAAGGCCCCAGCACCAGCGTGTCGCCTTCCAGCAGATAAAAGCCCGCCCAGTTCACGTCAGAAAGGCGTTCGAACAGTAACGCACTGGTATTTGCCAGAGTGGCTAAGAAACTGGTTTCCCCTGCCATTAATGCCTTAAAATCGCGATTCAGATCCGCGTAGAATTCTGTTTTGTTCATTATTCAATCACTTAGTTATCTTACATAATTACCGCATAGCCTATTAAAATAAGCATTAAATGCGCTCATGCTCAAGATGAATCCGTTCATGAGTTATTATAACTTTCAACAATACTTATCTGTGTGCGACTGATGGCCCTAAAAACACCCCAAATTACGCCGACAAGAAAGATCGTTGTCCGTACGGTAAGCCAGGCTCTGCCTCGTGCACATTATCAGCGTTGTCCCCAGTGCGATACGCTTTTTATGTTGCCGAAGATGAAATCGCACCAAAGTGCTTTTTGCCCTTGCTGCGATGCCAAAATTCGCGATGGCCGGGACTGGTCATTGACGCGTCTGGCGGCAATGGCGGTTACCATGCTGCTGCTAATGCCGTTCGCCTGGACCGAGCCGCTGTTAAAGCTCTACCTGCTTGGCGTGCGTATTGACGCTAACGTATTGCAGGGGATCTGGCAGATGACGCGCGAGGGCGATCCGCTCACCGGCGCTATGGTGCTGTTCTGCGTCGTCGGCGCACCGCTGGTGCTGGTCGCGGCAATTGCCTACCTGTGGTTTGGCAACATTCTGGGGATGAACCTGCGCCCTGTCCTGCTCATGCTGGAAAAGCTCAAGGAGTGGGTGATGCTGGACATCTATCTGGTGGGCGTCGGCGTGGCCTCCATTAAGGTGCAGGATTATGCGTTTTTACAACCCGGCATTGGCCTTTTTGCGTTTATTTCACTGGTCCTGCTGAGTATTTTGACCCTGATTCATCTGAATGTTGAACAGCTTTGGGAGCGATTTTACCCTCAGCGTCCCGCGACCCGACCTGATGAAAACCTGCGCGTCTGCCTGGGGTGCCATTACACCGGTTTTCCGGATAAACGCGGGAGGTGTCCTCGCTGCCACATTCCGTTAAGATTGCGGCGCAACAACAGCCTGCAAAAATGCTGGGCGGCGCTTATCGCCTCACTGATATTTTTATTCCCGGCCAATATGCTGCCGATCTCCGTAATTTATGTGAACGGCGCCCGACAGGAAGATACTATCCTTTCGGGGATTATCTCTCTGGCGCACAGTAACGTGGGGGTTGCCGCCATTGTGTTCATCGCCAGTATTCTGGTGCCCTTTACCAAAGTGGTGGTGATGTTTACGCTACTTATCAGCATTCACTTTAAATGCGAACAAGGACTACGCACCCGCATCCTGCTTCTGCGATTCGTGACCTGGATTGGTCGCTGGTCGATGTTGGATCTGTTCGTGATTTCGCTGATGATGTCGCTCATCAATCGCGATCAGTTACTTGCTTTTACCATGGGACCCGCAGCTTTTTATTTCGGCTCTGCGGTGATATTGACTATTCTTGCAGTGGAATGGCTGGACAGCCGCTTACTTTGGGACGCACATGAGTCAGGAAACGCCCGCTTCGCCGACTGAAGCGAGAATTAAAACAAAACGCCGCATTTCGCCATTCTGGTTGCTGCCTGTCATCGCGCTGATGATCGCAGGCTGGCTTATCTGGACGAGCTATGAAGATCGCGGAAGTACCATCACGATTGATTTCCAGTCTGCGGACGGCATTGTCGCCGGACGTACCCCCGTTCGCTTCCAGGGGGTGGAAGTGGGTACCGTGCAGGATATTTCCCTCGGCAAAGGGCTGAACAAAATCCAGGTCCGGGCGAGCATTAAGTCTGACATGCAGGATGCCCTGCGCGCCGAAACGCAGTTCTGGCTGGTCACGCCTAAAGCCTCCCTGGCCGGCGTTTCCGGGCTGGATGCGCTTGTGGGCGGTAACTATATCGGCATGATGCCTGGCAAAGGTGAGCCACAGGATCACTTTGTTGCGCTGGATACCCAGCCGAAATATCGGCTGAATAACGGCGATCTGATGATCCACCTCCGCGCGCCGGATTTGGGCTCGCTGAACAGTGGTTCTCTGGTCTATTTCCGCAAAATTCCGGTTGGCCGCGTTTACGACTACGCCATTAACCCGAACAAAGATGGCGTAACCATTGATGTACTGATCGATCGCCGTTTTACCAACCTGGTAAAAAAAGGCAGCCGCTTCTGGAACGTCTCCGGCGTCGATGCTGACCTGAGCTTAAGCGGTGCGAAAGTGAAGCTTGAGAGCCTGGCGGCGCTGGTGAATGGCGCTATCGCCTTCGACTCACCTGCTGACTCCAGCCCTGCCGCCGCAGAGGATACCTTTGGTCTGTACGCCGACCTGGCACACAGCCAGCGCGGTGTCATCGTCAAGTTGACCCTGCCGGATGCCAAAGGCCTGAAAGCCGGTTCGACCCCGCTGATGTACCAGGGTTTAGAGGTCGGGCAACTGACAAAATTAACCCTCAACGCGGGCGGCTCCGTTACCGGCGAAATGACGGTGGATCCGAGCGTTGTGGACCTCCTGCGGGAAAAAACACGCATCGAGCTGCGTAATCCGAAGCTCTCCCTCAGCGACGCCAGCATCAGTTCCCTGCTGACGGGAAGCACCTTTGAGCTGATCCCCGGTGAAGGTGCGCCGAATAAAAACTTTGTCATCGCGCCGGCGGATAAAGCTCTGCTGCAAAAACCGGGCGTGTTGACGGTTAAGCTGAATGCGCCGGAAAGCTATGGTATCGAAGCCGGTCAACCGCTAATCCTGCACGGTGTGCAGGTGGGTCAGGTTCTGGAACGAAAGCTGACGGAAAAAGGGGTCTCCTTCTCCGCCGCCATCGATCCGCAGTACGGCAACCTTGTGCACGGCGACAGTAAATTTGTGGTGAACAGCCGGGTCGACGTGAAGGTGGGTCTGGACGGCGTTGAGTTCCTCGGCGCCAGCGCCAGCGAGTGGGTTAACGGCGGGATCCGCATTCTGCCGGGCAGCAAAGGCGCGCTGCGTGAGAGCTATCCACTGTTCGCCAATCTGGACAAAGCCATTGAAAACAGCCTCGGCGACCTGCCGACCACCACGCTGACCTTAAGCGCTGAAACGCTGCCGGATGTCCAGGCAGGCTCCGTCGTGCTTTATCGTAAGTTTGAGGTCGGAGAAGTGATCACCGTTCGTCCTCGTGCGGACGCGTTTGATATCGAACTGCATATCAAGCCGGAGTATCGCAAGCTGCTCACGCCAAACAGCGTGTTCTGGGCTGAAGGCGGCGCGAAAGTGCAGCTCAATGGCAACGGGCTGACCGTACAGGCGTCTCCCCTCTCCCGTGCCCTGCGCGGTGCGATCAGCTTCGATAACCTGAGCGGCGCGGGCGGCAACATGCGTAAAGGTGACAAGCGGATCCTCTTCCCGTCTGAAACCGCGGCGCGCGCCGTCGGGGGACAGATTACCCTGCACACCTTTGATGCCGGTAAACTGGCAGAAGGCATGCCTATCCGCTATCTCGGAATTGATATCGGGCAGGTTCAGAAGCTGACGCTGATCACCGCGCGCAATGAAGTTCAGGCTACCGCCGTGCTTTATCCGGAATATGTACAGACGTTCGCCCGGGCAGGCTCGCGCTTCTCGGTGGTTACGCCGCAAATTTCTGCCGCAGGGGTTGAGCATCTCGACACCATACTTCAGCCGTACATTAACGTTGAACCGGGTCGGGGCAACGCGCGTCGTGAGTTTGAGTTGCAGGAGGCGACCATCACCGATTCCCGTTATCTGGACGGTCTGAGCATTGTGGTTGAAGTACCGGAAGCCGGTTCGCTGGGCATCGGTACGCCGGTCCTGTTCCGCGGTATTGAAGTGGGGACAGTAACAAGCCTGACGCTGGGTAATCTGTCCGACCGCGTGATGGTCGGCCTGCGCATCAGCCAGCGTTATCAGCATCTGGTTCGCAACAACTCAGTGTTCTGGCTCGCTTCAGGCTACTCGCTGGACTTCGGCCTGACCGGTGGCGTGGTCAAAACGGGGACCTTTAACCAGTTCATTCGCGGCGGCATTGCCTTCGCGACGCCGCCTGGCACGCCTCTGGCGCCTAAGGCGCAGGCAGGAAAACACTTCCTGCTGCTGGAAAGTGAACCGAAAGAGTGGCGCGAATGGGGAACGGCGCTGCCGCGTTAATCTCGCAGGCTCCGGTGTCAACGCGCCGGAGCCTTTATGTTACACTGCGCGCCTGAATGTTTCCCTGTGGTGTGCCCGTGGCTCAAAACTCCGTATTTCTTCCTGAACAATTCCTCGCACAGATGCGCGAGGCGCTTCCTGCTCATCTCTCTTTCGACGATTTCGTCGCCGCCTGCCAGCGCCCTTTGCGTCGAAGTATTCGCGTCAATACGCTGAAAATCAGCGTCGGAGCGTTTCTGGATCTCGTCTCCTCCTACGGCTGGCAGCTGACGCCGGTGCCGTGGTGTGAGGAAGGGTTCTGGATCGAGCGGGATGACGAGGAGAGCCTGCCACTCGGCAGCACCGCCGAGCACCTGAGCGGGCTGTTTTATATTCAGGAAGCCAGCTCCATGCTGCCGGTTGCCGCGCTGTTTGCCGACGGAAACCAGCCTGAGCGGGTGATGGATGTCGCGGCGGCGCCGGGCTCTAAAACCACGCAAATTGCCGCCCGGATGAACAACCGCGGCGCGATCCTCGCCAACGAATTTTCCGCCAGCCGCGTCAAAGTCCTGCACGCCAATATCAGCCGCTGCGGGATCCACAACGTCGCGTTAACACACTTCGACGGTCGCGTGTTTGGCGCTGCCTTGCCGGAAGCTTTTGATGCCATCCTGCTCGACGCGCCCTGCTCCGGGGAAGGCGTAGTGCGTAAAGATCCTGATGCGTTAAAAAACTGGTCCGTTGAAAGCAACCTGGAGATCGCCGCCACGCAGCGTGAACTGATCGACAGTGCGTTTCATGCCCTGCGCCCCGGTGGAACGCTGGTTTACTCCACCTGCACGCTGAATCGCGATGAAAACGAGGACGTCTGCCTGTGGCTCAGGCAACGCTATGCGGATGCCGTCGAGTTTCTGCCGCTGGACACCCTCTTCGATTCGGCCAGTCACGCGGCCACCCCTGAAGGCTTCCTGCACGTCTTCCCGCAGATTTACGATTGCGAGGGGTTCTTTGTCGCACGACTGCGTAAAACCCGCGCCGTCGATCCGCTGCCTGTCCCTAAGTTTAAGGTCGGCAACTTCCCGTTCGCGCCGGTCAAAGGCCGTGAGGCGGCACAGGCGCAAGCGGCTGCCAACAAAGTGGGACTGCACTGGGATGAGAGCCTGCGCCTCTGGATGCGTGACAAAGAGCTGTGGCTGTTCCCGGTCAACATCGAACCGCTGATTGGTAAGGTGCGTTTCTCCCGCCTCGGTATTCGCCTGGCGGAGATCCACAACAAAGGCTATCGCTGGCAGCACGAAGCGGTCATTGCGCTGGCAGGAAGTGAGAACACCTTCGCCCTGACGCATCATGAAGCGGAAGAGTGGTATCGCGGTCGTGACGTTTACCCGGAAGACGGCCCGTCACAGGATGAAGTCATCGTGACGTATCAGGGCTATCCGCTCGGGCTGGCGAAAAAAGTCGGCTCGCGGCTGAAAAACAGCTATCCGCGTGAACTGGTACGCGATGGTCGCCTGTTTACCGGTAACAGCCGCACTGACTGAAAAAACGCATTTTTTTACTGGCGATTTCGCTCTCCTTGTCTAGGATCAAAAATGGATGACTGCACTGGTCATACCAGATTTTGGGCAACAAACCGGAGAGCATTATGACGAAAACCAGCGTACGCATTGGCGCTTTTGAAATCGACGACGCTGAATTGCGCGGCGAAGCACAAGGCGAACGAACGTTAAGTATTCCCTGCAAATCCGATCCGGATTTGTGCATGCAACTGGACGCCTGGGATGCAGATACCAGCGTCCCGGCGATCCTTGATGGGGAACATTCCGTTCTGTACCGTGAACATTACGACAGTAAAACCGATGCCTGGGTCTTGCGTCTTGCATAACCCAAAGAGAACCCGCCCGAAGGCGGGTTATTTATTACTGAAGCTGCGCCAGCGTCAGAAAGCCCCCGAACACCGCTCCCGTATCAATGTAGTGCAGATTGTTGAAATCGTAGCGCTTGTCCACAGGCGTATGTCCGAACCAGAAGTGATCCGCACCGCTAATACCCTGCCCTCTACCCACCATAAAGCCCATTAACCGGTCGCGATCCCACAGCACCCGCTGGGCATCTACCGGCTTATGCCAGGCATATTCGGCGGCGGGATAATCCGCATGAGCAATCACGTTCAGACCGTTCTTGCAGGTTATTTCAATAATGTGCGGTAAGTCCCGACACGCGTCGAGTAAATCCTTCGCCTGCTTTTGTTGAGCGACCGTAAGCCCGGTAAACCAGTTACCGCCATTTATCGACCAGAGACTAAAATCATTATTTTCAAGCGCATCTAACGCCATTTGCTCGTGATTACCGCGCACCGCATAAAACCACTTTTCCTGCATCAGCTGTAAACATTTCATGCTGTCGGGACCGCGGTCGATAATATCCCCCACCGAGATCAGCAGATCCGCATCAGGATTAAAATGCCGTCGTTTAAGCTCATCCATAAGCCACTGATAGCAACCATGAATATCGCTGACAACCCAGACATGACGCCAGTGTTCTCCCTCTATTTTCTGATACATAACGCCTCCTGTAAGAAGTATAGCTGCCACAGAAAATGTCATGAGCCGATGATGGATATCGCGAATCCAAACAAACCATAAACCAGCCGGAAATAAAGATCGCTGCGCTATTAATCCCTTATTCCCTGGCCTTTAAAATAATGCGGAATAAAAAGAGGGATTTTCACGTGTCAAACATACACCTGCAAAACGATGTTTTTTATCCGCATCGCACAAATATTATTTCTGAACTGGTGAGAGGGAAACGCGTTCCCGGCCCAATCTGGCACAAACGTGATTACCGGTTAAAGTTCCTTCTGCGCTCGCTTTTATTCTGGTCCTCCACCCATCGCATGCTGGAGGCGCTATCCGGGCGCGATGATTTCGACAGGCTGATCACCTCTCAAATTACCTTGCCGAGCAAAACTCACCGCCAGTATCTGATGCGTGGCCTGAACTCAAACGACCGGGCCGATGCTATCGTCAGCCACTATCAGTGGATTGATAGTCTGAAAAATACCGCCCTCGCCCACGCGCTGACCAATCCGCAAGAGGTGCCGGTTGTCCGGTTCGAGGCAAAAAACGGCGAAATCTATACCGTCCACGCCTCGTCCGCAGGTAAGGCTGAACGTGAAGGCGAAAGCACGCTTTGGCTGCATGACAATGACAACACGCTGCTTGCCAGCCTGACGTTCTGTGTCGCACGCAGTAACGGCCGTATGGTGCTGGTGATCGGCGGCCTCCAGGGTCCACGTCGTCATGTTTCACGGGAGGTGATTAAGCAGGCTACCCGTGCCTGCCATGGGCTTTTCCCGAAACGCGTGCTGATGGAGGTGATCTTCCAGCTTGCCTCACGCTCGAACATCAGCGCGATTTTTGCCGTCAGCGATGAAGGCCATGTTTTCCGCGCGCTGCGCTACCGTCTGAGCAAAGGGCGTCATTTTCACGCCAGCTACGACGAGTTCTGGGAAGGCCTGAACGGAAAGAAACTCTCCCCCTTCTGCTGGCAGTTGCCGCTCCAGATGGAGCGTAAAGCACTGGAGGAGATTGCCAGCAAAAAACGCGCCGAATACCGTCGCCGCTTTGCGTTACTTGATGATATTGCGGCTTCCGTACATGCGCGCATTGATCCCGCACTCGTCTCAGGCAAAATACAAACAAAAATTTAACAAAACAGCCAAAAAGGACTGGACTTACGCCTGCCGGGTTGTGGTATGTTTGAAGCAGGCGCACAGGAAGTGAACCTTCTGCTGAGACGAAAACCGGATTTTATCGTTTATTTTCATGCAGATAAAAAGAGACCGAATACGATTCCTGTATTCGGTCCAGGGAAATGGCTCTTGGGAGAGAGCCGTGCGCTAAAAGTTGGCATTAATGCAGGCTCAATCGCCTTGCCCTTTAAGAATAGATGACGACGTCAGGTTTTCCAGTCCACAGTAAAAGTGGTCTGAAAAAAAGCGTCAGAACATCACTAAATGTGAAAAACCGCAGAGCTTTTACAAGCACCTGCGGTTTTTTTTACTGGAAACCTGACGGCTAGCAGAGCTTTTTAGCGCGCTCAATAAACGGTGCCAGACTCTTCTTCTGCCCGGGGTTTGCCGGGTCATCCACCTGGATCACGCTGACAGGCTGTCCGTTACTTTTCCCGCTGGCAACCTGCTGCTCCGCTACGTCATTTAACGGATACTGCACGAGCGTACTGGGATTGATGACATACAGCGCGTTACCGGGACGGCAGGTGAGCATGACCTCTTCACGATTAAATGCCCAGTTGTCCTTACCCACTTCAAACCGGCTGACGGTGATGACCTGCGGCGCGGCCAGCGCACTGCTGGCACAGGTGAGAAGTAAAAGAGAAAGCAGTGTCTTTTTCATAAGTTATTAAACCTTGTCAGAAGGGTTCCCAGGTCGCGAACAGGCTGACGGCCGCCAGTACCAGCGCGCCCAGCACCACTTCTGCCTGTGTCATCCTGATAAAAATCTGTTGTTCCCGCCCGGCATCAGGGCGAAAGCGTGGCACAAGAAAATACCGATTCGCCAGCGCAATTGCCACCATCATGATGACCAGCGCACATTTGAACAACAACAGCCGTACATAAGGCGCTTCCCACGGCACGTCTATGCCCACAATAAAGAGCGTATTGATTATCCCGGTCAGCAGCACGCCCGCCACGGCGTAATGCCCCACACGGGAGAAGCGCATCATGGTAAAGATTGCGGCTGGCTGCCAGCGGCCTTTCGCCAGCCGCATACAGAACAGCAGCGGCAGTAAACCGCCCACCCAGGTGGCGGCGCAGAGCAGGTGAAGCGCATGGTTCAGACGATGCAACGCACCCGGCGCGCCACCGTTCATCGCGGCATGTCCCACGCCCGCCAGCAGCACCAGTTGCCCCATCGCGAGCAGTAACAGCCGTGAGCCCTTTTGCGGGGTAAGCCATGCAGCACCCGCGGTCACAGCGGCCAGCACCATTTGCCACAGCCAGACGCCACCAAACTGCGTGCCCAGCACGCTGCGCCAGACCGCCGGGCGAATGACATCACCCCAGCCGTTGCCCATTAACCCACTTTGCAGGCCGAACATCAGCAGAGCAGCCATCAGGCTGATTAAGGCCGCGATATTCTGCTGGCGCTGGAAACGCTGCGTCATGAGGCGCTGCAACGAAGACGGTGCAAACCAGACACTGTATAGCGCGTTGCCGAAAAGTAGTATCAGCGCAACAAAATGGATAAAGCGAAACGCTACGTAGCTCAGGGCCAGCATACTATTTCACGCTAAAGTGATAGCTGCCCTTGGTTTTGTGGCCGTCCACGGAGACCACATGCCAGTCCACCGTATAGGTGCCGGTCGTCAACGGTTTCTCAAGAGGAACAATCAGCTTTGCGTTATCCTTCTCGTCACGCTTCACCGCGCCGATCTGGATTTTGTGCTGCTGCGCGTCCGTCACCACGACGCCGCTGAAGGCAGGTTCAATGCCTTCCGAGAAATTCAGGGTAATGACGTCGGGTGCCGTCGCGACGGTATTTTCCTGCGGGGATTGTTGCTTAAGGTGCGCATGGGCCAGAGCTGATGGCGCGATTGCCGAAGAGAGCAGAAACACCAGCGCACACGCGACGCGGGAAGGGGTAAAGTGCATCACAATCATTCCTTTTCGTTATGCCTGAATGCTAAAGAATAACTCTGTATAATTAACGAGTCGAGGAACATCCTTTGCTCCCTTGTCATCGTTGAACAATCGCGGTAACGTTGCCGCCGCAGAAAAAGGAGAAGGAAATGAACGTTAACCTGGCCGCCCTTCCTCAGGACGAGATGGACAAAGTGAATGTCGATCTCGCCGCCGCGGGGGTCGCATTCAAAGAGCGTTACAACATGCCCGTCGTGGCTGAAGTGGTAGAGCGTGAACAACCCGCGCATCTGCGCGACTGGTTCCGCGAACGTCTTATTGCGCATCGCCTCGCCTCCGTTAATCTCTCGCGCCTGCCGTACGAACCTAAAGTTAAATAAGCTTAACGTCCCGTTACACTTCCTTACGCGTTATGTGGCAGGATAAGAAAACCCTGATAAATTTAGGTGTAATCTTAAAATCCCAGCGACTTAGTGTATAAGGAAGTCACGATGTCACGATGGACTATTGCCGCGGCTCAGTATGCTCCGCGGCACAACTGTGTTGATGAGCACATAAAACATCACCTGCACTTTATTGCCGAGGCTGCCTCGCATGGGTGCGATTTAGTCGTCTTTCCGGAGCTTTCGCTTACCGGCCCTGGCGGAACAACCTTACCCCCACCCCCTGACGATTTGCAGCTTGCCCCCCTCCTTCACACGGCGCAGTCACGTTTCATCACGGTGATTGCCGGTATTACGCTCCAGCAACAGAAAGGACTCGCGCTTTTCACCCCTAACCTGTCGACCATCCGGCGCTATCCGCAGGGTAACGGTGCGGGTGTTATTCCTGGCAATAAACGGTTAACCATCGTTGATAATCAGGCTGACGCCCCGGAACTGGACCCAGAGGCAACGCTGTTCACCAGCAGCCTGGCGGTGGGTGAGCAACGCTGGCGGCAATCCATCAGTTCGTTACAACGCTTCGCGCATAAGTACGCCATCGCGGTATTAATGGCGAACGCGCGCAGCGGTAGCGCGTTATGGGATGAAAAAGGTCAGCTGATCGTGCGTGCCGATAAGGGAGAGTTGCTGTTAACCGGTTCTTTGGGCCGACAGGGTTGGCAAGGGGATATCATTCCATTAGGCTAGGCATTTTAGGATCAGGAGCGATCAATGCTGCGCGTTATCGATACCGAAACCTGCGATTTGCAGGGTGGAATTGTGGAAGTCGCCTCTGTCGACGTGGTTGACGGAAAGATAGTCAATCCAATGAGCCACCTGGTGCGCCCGGACCGTCCCATCAGTGCGCAGGCGATGGCAATTCATCGCATTACGGAATCGATGGTGGCGGATAAGCCGTGGATTGAAGAGATCATCCCTCTTTACCACGGTAGCCAGTGGTATGTCGCCCATAACGCCAGCTTTGACCGCCGCGTGCTGCCGGAGATGCCCGGTGAATGGATTTGCACCATGAAGCTGGCGCGCCGTCTGTGGCCGGGGATCAAATACAGCAATATGGCGCTGTATAAGTCGCGCAAACTAAGCGTGCGGACGCCGGAAGGGCTGCATCATCACCGCGCCCTCTATGACTGCTACATCACCGCAGCGCTCCTGATTGATATCATGAATACTTCCGGCTGGACGCCGGACGATATGGCGACCATTACCGGCCGCCCCGCCCTACTGACCACCTTCACGTTCGGTAAATATCGTGGAAAACCGGTATCGGAAGTGGCGGACAACGATCCGGGCTATCTGCGCTGGCTGTACAACAACCTCGACAGAATGAGCCCGGAACTGCGCCTGACGCTGAAGCATTATTTAGGCGAAGCCTGAGTTCCCGCGCGGCCTGGCAGCGTATCCTGCGCCAGGCCAATCAAAAAGGCGTACTCCAGCGCCACCCCTTCATAGGATTTAAATCGCCCTGATTTCCCTCCGTGCCCCGAGTCCATATCGGTACACAGCAGCAGCAGATTATCGTCAGTTTTTAGCTCACGCAGCTTCGCCACCCATTTCGCGGGCTCCCAGTACTGCACCTGGGAATCGTGCAGGCCGGTGGTCACCAGCATATGCGGATAGGCTTTCGCCTCGACGTTATCGTACGGGCTGTACTCTTTCATGTAGCGGTAATAGGTTTCATCCTGCGGGTTCCCCCACTCCTCAAACTCCCCGGTGGTCAGCGGAATGGTTTCGTCCAGCATGGTCGTCACCACGTCCACAAACGGCACCTGAGCGATAACGCCTTTAAACAGTTCAGGCCGCTGGTTTACCACGGCTCCCATTAACATGCCTCCGGCGCTGCCCCCCATGCCAAAGCAGAGTTGCGGATCGCCATAACCCTGCGCGATCAGCGCATCGCAGACATCAAGGTAGTCATTGAAGGTATTTTTCTTTTTGAGAAATTTTCCGTCTTCATACCAGTGCTGACCCAGCTCGCCGCCGCCGCGAATATGGGCAATCGCATAAACAAAACCGCGGTCGAGCAGGCTCAGCCTGCTGCTGCTGAAATCGGCGTCCATGCTGGATCCGTAGGAGCCGTAACCGTAGACGAGGATGGGGTTTTTACCTTTGTTGAAGTGATCCTTGTGGTAGACGAGAGACACGGGGACTTCAACGCCGTCGCGCGCGGTCACCCACAGGTGTTCACTGCGATAATTTTCCGACTCAAATCCCCGGACCTCAGCCTGTTTAATCACCTGACGCTGCCCGGTGTCCATATCTAGCTCAAACAACGTGTCCGGGGTAGTCATTGACGAATAGCCGTACCGCAGGCGGGACGATTCCGGTTCCGGGTTAAAGCCGATCCACGTCACGTAAGCCGGGTCATCGAACGCAATGCCCACCACTTCGCGGGTTTTGCGGTTGATTTGGCGGATACTGGTCAGTCCGCGCTGACGCTCTTCCACCACCAGCCAGTCGGTAAACAGGGTGAACCCCTCCAGCATCACCTGATCGCGCGCAGGAATTAACACTTCCCACTTCCGTTCATCGCGCACTTTGGTTTTATAAAGGCCAAAGTTTTTGCCCTCGCGGTTCGAACGCAGGTAAAAGCTGTGCTGGAAGTGATCCAGACTGTACTCATGATCTTTACGGCGCGGCAGGAAGCATAACGGCTGGGCATCCGGCAGTTCGGCATCCAGCAGCAGCACCTCAGAGGTGGTGGCGCTGGCAAGGAAGATAATCACGTAGTGGCGAGACGAGGTTTTATGCAGGCTGACGTAGAACGTCTCGTCTTTTTCTTCATACACAAGCTCATCGTCGGCGGAATCGGTCCCCACCGTATGACGCCAGACCTGATAAGGCAGCAGCGTTGAGGCATGCTTTTTAACGTAGTAGACCGTTTCTGAATCGTTACCCCAGACGAAATCGGGGGAGACATTATCCAGCATTTCGGGATACCAGTTTCCCGTTTCAAGATTGCGGAAACGCAAACCGTACTGGCGGCGGGAGAGGTAATCCTCAGCCAGCGCCATAATGGCGTTATCGGGGGAAATGGACATGCCGCCCAGCGTATAAAACTCACTGTGGGCAGCACGTTTGTTAGCATCCAGCAGGATCTCCCATTCGTCCCACTCGGCGCTCAGCACAGACTGGCGCTGGTAGATGGGATATTCGTTTCCCGGCTCATAAATATGGCGATAGCGATAACCGTTTTTGCACCACGGGGCAGAGACATCACGCTGGGGGATACGCTGCACCATTTCGTTCAGGAGCTGATCCTGAAGCGCCTGCTGGCTGGCCATGACCTGGCGGCCATAGTCGTTTTCCTCGTGCAGATAGTCGAGCACCTCTGGCCGGGAACGAGAATCGTCCCGCAGCCAGTAGTAGTTATCGATACGCGTATCGCCATGCGTGGTGATCGCATAAGGAGTACGTCGGGCTTTTGGAGGCATGGCATTCTTACTTTTTCGTTTTACATCCTATAAGGTTGGCAAAACACGCGTATGATGCAAGCGAAACATGGCCTTCTAGCCCGCGAGGGTCTGCTTCTGCTGCTGAATATCCTGCTCAATTCCCTCACGAACGTCCTGTGGGATCTTCAGCGCATCACCCAGGGCGTTCAGGTAGCTGCGCTCCATAAAGTGATCGATATCGATGGCGGCACAGCTCAGAAAATAGAGTTCCAGCGCCTCTTCTTCGTTTTTCACGCTTTGCGCCAGACGCTGCGGATCGAGCGGCTGTTCGATGGCCTGCGCCACCAGCGCCCTGCCCTGCTCCTCAACGCCCGCTTCCCGCATCTGCTGTTCAATTGCGGCACGTTCACTGGCATCAATATGCCCGTCGCTCTTGGCTGCAAAGACCAGGGCGAGGATCAGACGCTCGGTGCGTAAATCTAACGGCGATACCTGCTTCCCGTACTGCGGTTCATCCTGATGCGCGTTGCGCACCTTGTCTTTGTATTTGTTCCATAAGACGGAGCCTGCAATAGCCCCTCCGCCCGCCAGCAGCGCGCCGGTACCGTATTTGGTAAGCAGTTTCCGCGATGATTTATTGGCAACCAGCAAACCGGCCAGCCCGCCGAGCGCACCCGGCACAAGCAGCTTGCTCAGACCCTGCTCGCCGGACGACGAGCCTTTTTGTCCCAACAGGGATTGCAGTTGATTCATCCAGCCTGACATATTTTTCCTCACGTAACAGTGCGTAACCTTCACAGCCTAAGCGAGCGGGTGTCAGGAAATGTCTGTCAGTGCTAAAGAAGCGCAAATTTCTCCCCTGTCCGGGTTATCCCTATACAAGACAGACGCAAACGTTTTCGTTTATACTGCCCGCATCTTTTTCAGGGGGATTTTTATGACTCGTTTAGGAACTGCGCTGCGTCCTGCCGCGACGCGCGTCATGCTGTTGGGATCGGGTGAACTGGGTAAAGAAGTGGCCATTGAATGCCAGCGTTTGGGTGTGGAAGTGATTGCGGTGGACCGTTATGCGAATGCACCCGCCATGCACGTCGCGCATCGCTCGCACGTCATCGATATGCTTGACGGTAATGCCCTGCGGGCGTTAATTGCCGACGAAAAACCGGATTTCGTGGTACCTGAAATTGAGGCCATTGCCACTGAGATGTTGGTTGCCCTTGAACAGGAAGGCCAGCGCGTGGTGCCCTGTGCCACAGCGGCAAAACTGACCATGAACCGGGAAGGCATTCGTCGCCTGGCGGCAGAAGAATTACAGCTCCCGACCTCCAGCTACCGTTTTGCCGGGGATAAAGCTGCGTTTCTCCAGGCCGTAGAGGAGATTGGCTACCCGTGCATCATTAAGCCGGTAATGAGCTCCTCCGGCAAAGGGCAGAGCTTTATCCGCGACAGCAGCACGCTGGACAAAGCCTGGGACTATGCCCAGCAGGGCGGCCGTGCCGGTGCCGGGCGCGTCATCGTAGAAGGCGTGGTGAAGTTTGATTTTGAAATTACCCTGCTCACCGTCAGCGCCGTGGATGGCGTTTATTTCTGCGACCCGATTGGTCATCGCCAGGAAGACGGCGATTATCGCGAATCCTGGCAGCCGCAGCAGATGAGCGCGCTGGCGCTGGCACGCGCGCAGGAGATCGCCCGCAAAACGGTGCTGGCGCTGGGCGGCTACGGCCTGTTCGGCGTGGAATTGTTTGTTTGCGGCGACGAGGTGATCTTCAGCGAAGTCTCCCCTCGCCCGCACGATACCGGGATGGTCACACTGATTTCGCAGGATCTCTCTGAGTTCGCGCTGCACGTACGTGCTTTCCTCGGCCTGCCGGTTGGCGGCATCCGTCAGTACGGCCCGGCAGCCTCGGCGGTGATCCTGCCGCAGCTGACCAGCCAGAATGTCACCTTTGATAACGTCGAAGGTGCGGTAGGCGCAGGCTTGCAGGTTCGGCTGTTCGGCAAACCGGAGATCGACGGAAGCCGTCGTCTGGGCGTGGCATTAGCGACCGGGGAAAACGTGGACGAAGCCGTCGCGAGAGCGAAAAAAGCGGCCACTGCGGTGAAAGTGACAGGGTAAATAACTAAAGGCTGGTCAAGTAAGCGACCAGCCACATAGCATGATTAACGTTGTTTCGTTTCTATCGCTTCCATTCGTATTCCATGTCCTCGTAGGCTTCATTCGTTTTCGAGATGAAAACAAAACTACCGAGGCCTATAAAAATAACGAAGGGAATGATTATGCTCGCAATCAGTTCCCAGATTGCTGGCGGATCGTTTTGCGCCAGGAAACTGATACGATAGGCAATGAGGGATAACACGCAGAATAAAGCCGCCATCCCCGCAGGATAAAGGGGATTACTCCAGTTACACCAGGTAAGTTTATTTGGGATAGCTGTCTTCATGGAGGAAAGCGCAGTAATACAAAATTTGTTTTTGTCTGAATATGCTACCAGTTGCTCCCCCTGGGCATATTTTACCGCATCCGCCGCAAATGCCAGAGCCAGCCACCGATACCCGGCACTCTTTGCGCCCAGAGAGGCATCGATATCCAGCCGTTCCACCGTGAGCGCTTTTTTGTCCAGTGCCTGCATTAATGGATATTTTTCAATACGGGACAGCCCGGTATACCAGAGATTTTTCGGCGTAAGTACCGAACCCGTCTCAAGGAAGACCGCCATTTTGTCCTCTACATCGGTCACATCAGACATAGGCTGATATAAATATACCGGTTTTTCGCCCTCCTCCCGGACATAATGACTGGTCAGCAGGAATGCACATGCATTTTCCATGTTCTTTGATTCGCCGCTTTCTTCATGTAAATGAACGATAACAATCAGCCGGTTTTCAACTCTGTAATCAGATAAGTTCATCCATTGGCTAACGATCGCGTAGTCAGGGCATTCTGTGCTGTACTCAATTTTACACGTGCTGGCCGTTTCAATACCCAACCGCTCCAGAGTGCGCCTCAGTTCATCAATGCAGGATCCACTCCCTCCGTGAACCCAGACAACGGTTTCAAAAATACGGTAGTTATAGCCCTTCAATTTTTCTGCCATCGGGTCCAGTAAGCGGTAAAACATCTGTTCATTCCTGGTCTGGTCGAAGCGATCTTCCAGCTGAATGTTAACCGGCGTTTTCGGTGCCAGCGGAAATTCGCCTTCCAGTTTCAACATATTCAGCGCGGGTTGCTCCAGGGGGGTTATTGAAGACCATGCTGCGATAGCCATATTTTTCCGCGCATACGCCTTTAAATTAATCTCCTGCTCTTTTGCTATGAATTTTCGGGTTTCAGCATAATGAATGTTGGCGTCATGAAATATGAAACTTGTAAAAACTAATAACGACACAACACAGATGGGCAGAATAACTGAAGGCACAAAAAAGAGAGCCGTAACGTGTTCCTGTTCAGGCCAGGTTAGAGCCCGGATCGCGAGGCCCATTGCGACGGCTATCACATAGAGGAAAACAATCATGACGACTGGCACAGTGGAATCCGGGTCTGGCTGTTTTTTGTATATAGGGGATCCCAGAAAGTACGGCGCGATAGTGTTCAGCACGGCTGCCGCGGATAATCATCGCAGTTATCACAAACCCGGACTTAAACCCGTCAGGTACAGGCCCTGCAGGATAAAACATAATGCCTGGCTGAAGCTCGGGATCGCTGGTTGTCGCCCCCAGAACACTCTGTCCGTTCAACAGGCGTTCATAACGCAGACGGGCGTAAAATGCGGCGGTTTCCGCCTCTTCACCGTGAAAATCCCCCGCAGCAAGATAGTGATCGGCATAGTGATAGTGTTGGCCTGTCGTTACACCTTCGGGAATATCGCTCGTTTTAATGGTCTTATCCGTCTGCGGCGATTGCGGGTCACGGTAGTTATAGGTGCGAACCAACACATTTTTTGGGATCAGGCCGTGCTGCTCCTCCAGATCGGTGATGTATTCGTTATAACTGGTCATGCCTGAATGTCGGACATAAGGCATCTGTTTGTCGCTGAAGTTGTAACGACGCGCAGAATCCCCAAAAATAACGACGGTTTCCGTTTTCACTTTGTTGTGATTCTCAAAACGGAACCAGATCCCTATCTCTGCCAGCAGCCGACGGATGAACCGCAAATCGGTTTCTTTCCACTGAATGATCATTTCCCGTCGTGGATAGCTGTGGCTCAGTTGCTCAAAATCAATGTTGTAGCCGTCAAAGTGACCACTGTCCTTCATCAGCTTTGTAACGAGCTCCGGGACTGTCATGTTCATGTAAACCGCAGAACGGTAATTTTGATCCAGCAGCGCCAGCTCATGCTCCAGCACGCATTCATACAGTGCTTCGTCACCTGAAGACATCAGCCGGGAAAATTGGGTGATCGTGCCATTAATCTGGCGAACCGGCAGCCAGGAGGTTTGCCCATGCCATGAGGCTTCCAGATTGGGTGCACGCAGAATAAACTCAGCCCTTTGATTAAGAACAGCATTAATGGCAATGTTTTGATCCGGACTGGTAAAGCGAATGGTATAGCGATAAGGCTCGCTTAATATCTCTTTTCCTGTAAAAGAATGAACATCAGAAATAACATTTTTGCTACGCGGGAAATACAATAAATATCTGTTTAACGTGTCCCACCGTTGAGCCACCTCAGATTCCCCTGACATTATTATTTATCCTTTTAACAAACATTCCGTTTATTAAAAACAATACACCTATCGTTCTCCTATTAAAATACCCAACCTCAAGTTGAATTGACTCAAAGGAAGTAATATTATTCACAGAATAAATAAAAAGAGCCCAGGCAATTTCATCACAGATAAATTAAGAATGAATTATTCATCAAATATATAAGTGAGGGATTATTTAATAATGAAGAATGATACGCCTGGGGATTAGGGATATTAAAAATGTTTGTGGGAAGAAGAAGAACTTATACATGCTGGTCACATAAAGTGACCAGCATCAGGCCAGAGGGCCTGCTTTATGCATTGAGCATTTGTTACTGTTTCGCGCCTTCTACCGCTTCGCGAGCCAGTTTAGTAATGCGATCCCAGTCGCCTGCTTCCAGCGCATCCGCCGGAACCAGCCAGGAGCCACCGATGCACAGCACGCTTTTCAGCGCCAGGTAGTCGCGGTAGTTGGCCGGAGAGATGCCACCCGTTGGGCAGAAACGCACCTGGGAGAATGGGCCTGCAATCGCCTGCAACGCTTTGGTGCCGCCGTTCGCTTCAGCCGGGAAGAATTTAAACTCTTTCAGGCCGTAGTCCATGCCCAGCATCAGTTCAGAAACGGTGCTGATACCCGGGATCAGCGGAATAGTACCTTCGGTTGCGGCTTTCAGCAGCGGCTCGGTCAGGCCCGGGCTGATGGCAAACTGTGCGCCCGCTTCGGTCACTTCCGCCAGCTGCTGCGCATTCAGAACCGTACCAGCACCGATGATCGCTTCCGGCACTTCTTTGGCGATAGCGCGAATCGCATCCATCGCACAGGCAGTACGCAGGGTCACTTCCAGAACACGAACGCCACCCGCAACCAGCGCCTTCGCCATTGGGACAGCGTGCTCCAGTTTGTTTACCACAATAACCGGCACGACAGGGCCAGTAGTCAGGATTGCTTCTGCACTTGTTTTCCAGTTTTTCATCAGAGTCTTCTCTCGCCAGATCGTTAAAATCAAGTCGTCTTAAAACGTAATACAGGTTGCGCCCTGCTCCGCACCGGAGAGTTTCTCACGCAACGCACCAAACATCTCGCGTCCGGTACCCACTCGGGATGCGCTCAGGTCAGGAATATGTGGCTGACGCGCCGTCAGCTCTGCTTCGTCCACCAGCAGGGTTAACTCGCCTGTCTGACCGTTAACGCGGATCATGTCTCCATCATGGACTTTCGCCAGCAGGCCGCCGTCGTAGGCTTCCGGGGTGACATGAATCGCTGAAGGCACTTTACCGGATGCCCCCGAGAGGCGTCCATCGGTCACCAGCGCAATTTTGAAACGGCGGTCCAATAATACACCAAGCGGCGGCATAAGTTTATGTAATTCTGGCATCCCGTTCGCTTTTGGTCCCTGATGGCGCACCACGACTACGCAGTCTTTATCAAGCAGACCCGCGTCGAAGGCAGGTAAAACGTCGTGCTGGCTTTCAAACACCACCGCCGGGGCTTCGATAACCTGATTCTCTTCCGGCACGGCAGAAGTTTTCATTACGGCACGCCCAAGGTTACCGCTCAGCACTTTGGTGCCGCCGTGAGGAGAGAACGGCTGTTCGTAGGTCGCGATAACCTGAGGATCGAGCGAGTTGCTCGCCCCCTCGCGCCAGTCCAGCTCACCGTTGTTCAGCCACGGCTCAAGGGTATAGCGATGCAGGCCAAAGCCCGCCACCGTGTTGACATCCTCATGCAGCAGGCCGCCTTTCAGCAGCTCGCGCATCAGCACCGGCACGCCGCCCGCGGCCTGGAAGTGGTTAATGTCCGCCGGACCGTTCGGGTACAGACGAGCCATCAGCGGTACCACGGAAGAGATCTCGGAGAAGTCATCCCAGTTGATCAGAATGCCCGCCGCGCGCGCCATCGCGACAAGGTGCATGGTATGGTTGGTTGAACCGCCGGTCGCCAGCAGGGCGACAATCCCGTTGACGATGACTTTTTCATCCACCATTTTGCCCATTGGCATCCACTCGTTGCCGTTACCGGTCAGACGCGTCACCTGACGGGCTGCGGCTTCGGTCAGCGCTTTACGCAGTGGCGCATCCGGCTGGATGAACGACGAGCCCGGCAGCTGCATCCCCATAAACTCCACCACCATCTGGTTGGTGTTGGCCGTACCGTAGAACGTACAGGTGCCCGGCGCGTGATAGGACGCGGCTTCCGCTTCCAGCAGCGCCTGACGGTCCGCTTTTCCTTCGGCATACAGCTGGCGGATACGGACTTTTTCCTTGTTTGGCAGACCGCTTGCCATCGGGCCTGACGGCACAAAAATCGCTGGCAGATGGCCAAACGACAGCGCGGCCATCACCAGCCCCGGGACGATTTTGTCGCATACGCCCAGGTAGAGCGCGCCATCAAACATATTGTGAGAGAGGCCCACTGCCGCCGACATGGCGATCACTTCGCGGCTCAACAGAGACAGCTCCATACCGTCCTGTCCCTGAGTCACGCCATCACACATGGCCGGCACGCCGCCTGCAACCTGGCCCACCGCGTTCACGCTGTGCAGCGCATTGCGGATGATAGACGGGTAAACCTCATACGGCTGGTGGGCTGAAAGCATGTCGTTATAGGAGGTAATAATGGCGATATTGTTACGCAGCATGCTTTTCAGCGCGTCTTTATCACCAGGCTGGCAGGCGGCAAAGCCGTGGGCCAGATTCCCGCAGGCCAGCTGTGAGCGATGGACCGTTTCACTCTTCGCCTGTTCGATGCGGGCAAGGTAGGCAGCACGGGTCTCTTTCGAGCGTTCAACGATGCGTTGTGTTACGCGTAACAATGTCGGATTCATAAAAGCTCCTCTAATTTATCTGTCCAGGCTCGGGAGTTTACACAGTTTCTGACGGTTGTTAACAACGCTGAAACGCCTGATATCCGGAGCGCAGGGGCAAAATGTCTGAAGGGAGTGTAATAAAAAAAGCTCCGCGGGTGAATCCACGCGGAGCTTAAAAGATTAAAAATTATGCCACTTGCTGTGTTAGATCATGTTACCGGTAAAATAACACCTTTGGGCTAGAGATGGGGGTTATTCAAACTCGTTCCAGGAGCGGCCATCACGGGTGATCATCGCAACGGAGGCGACAGGTCCCCATGTTCCCGCCTGATACGGTTTTGGCGCGTCCTGGTCGGCTGCCCACGCTTCGGTGATTGAGTCCACCCACTTCCACGCCTCTTCCACTTCATCGCGGCGGACGAACAGCGCCTGGATACCACGCATGGTTTCCAGCAGCAGACGCTCGTAAGCATCGGCCAGATGCGTCTGGTTGAAAGTTTCAGAGTAACTCAGGTCGAGCTTGGTGGTTTGCAGGTTGTGTTTGTGATCAAGACCCGGCACTTTGTTCAGGATCTGAATATCCACACCCTCGTCCGGCTGTAAACGGATGGTCAGTTTGTTCTGCGGCAGTTCCTGCCAGGATTCTTTGAACAGGTTCAGTTCCGGATTTTTGAAGTAGACCACCACTTCGGAGCATTTTGCCGGCAGACGTTTCCCGGTACGCAGGTAGAACGGCACGCCGGCCCAGCGCCAGTCGTCGATATCCACGCGGATCGCCACAAACGTCTCGGTGTTGCTGGACTTGTTCGCGCCCTCTTCTTCCAGATAGCCAGGGACTTTTTTCCCCTGGGCAAAACCTGCGGTGTACTGGCCGCGCACGGTTTTCTCACGCACGTTGGAGCGGTCAATACGGCGCAGTGATTTCAGCACTTTCACTTTGGCGTCACGAATGCTGTCGGCCGTCAGATCTGACGGTGGAGACATGGCAATCATGCACAGAATTTGCAGCAGGTGGTTCTGGATCATGTCACGCATCTGGCCGGCCTGGTCGAAGTAGCCCCAGCGGCCTTCAATGCCCACCTCTTCCGCCACGGTAATTTCCACGTGGTCGATAGTGCGGTTGTCCCAGTTGTTCACAAACAAGGAGTTGGCAAAACGCAGCGCCAGCAGGTTCAGAACCGTCTCTTTACCCAGATAGTGGTCAATACGGTAAACCTGACACTCCTCAAAGAACTCGCCCACCTGGTCGTTGATTTCACGCGAGGTTGCCAGCGACGTACCCAGCGGCTTCTCCATCACCACGCGCGCCGGTTTGGCGTTCAGCTTCGCTTCGCCCAGACCTTTGCAGATGGCGCCGAAGGTGCTTGGCGGCATGGCGAAATAGTTAATGGTGACGCGATTTTCCTGGTCCAGCATTTCACCCAGACGGGTAAAGGCGCTTACATCGTTGACGTCCAGATTGCAGAAATCGAGACGCCCGCTCAGCTTATCCCAAAGGCTTTCATCGATTTTCTCTTTCATGAAGGTTTCGAGCGCCTCGCGCACGACTTTGGTATAAGCCTCCTTATCCCAGTCGGCGCGCCCTACCCCAAGGATTCGGGTATCGGGATGGATCTGGCCCGCTTTTTCGAGCTGATACAGGGAAGGCAGCAATTTTCGGCGTGCAAGATCGCCTTTCGCGCCGAAAATGACCAGGTCACATGCCTGGGCTGTTTGCGTTACCGCCATGTCATTCTCCTCAGTTAGATCTCCTGGTACTCTGCCAGGTATCGTTGTAATTTTATTACAATGCACTGTACTGCTTTTACGCGTTTCCTGAAACCATTAGCGCTTAACGACGCGTGCGATACGGTGATTTTTCGTCGCCGGTGCCATAATGCCCGTCTGGTGACGCAACTAATGTCGATTCTTTGCGCAACAGGGTCAGAGCAAAACCCGACGTCGATCAAGTAATGAAAAAAAACAACAACATTTCTTGTCGACGATTACCCTTTCGGGTGTCCCGGGGGTAATATCGGCTAAATCGAATCAAGGTTTCATCTCTATGAAATCGTTTATGCCCTCACGAGCGTCTTGTTAACAATGAACATGCTGGAAAAAATCCAGTTTCAACTGGAACACCTTAGCAAATCCGAGCGCAAAGTGGCTGAAGTTATTCTCGCCGCGCCCGCTCAGGCGATTCATTCAAGCATCGCCGCTCTGGCACAGGAATCGGGCGTCAGCGAACCGACGGTCAATCGATTCTGTCGTAGTCTGGACACCCGCGGCTTTCCTGATTTTAAACTGCATCTGGCACAAAGTCTGGCAAACGGTACCCCGTATGTTAATCGCAATGTAGATGAAGACGACAGTGTTGATGCTTACACCGCAAAAATATTTGAATCGGCAATGGCCACGCTCGACCATGTTCGCCAGTCTCTGGACATGAGTTCAGTGAATCGCGCGGTCGATCTTCTCACGCAGGCCAAACGGATTGCTTTCTTTGGCCTTGGCTCGTCCGCCGCCGTGGCGCATGACGCCATGAATAAGTTCTTTCGCTTTAACGTGCCGGTGATTTACTCCGATGACATTGTGCTGCAACGCATGAGTTGTATGAATTGTAGCGAAGATGATGTCGTGGTACTCATCTCCCATACGGGCCGCACCAAGAGCCAGGTGGAGCTGGCGCAACTCGCGCGTGACAACGATGCGATGGTCATCGCCCTGACGACGGCAGGTACGCCGCTGGCCCGGGAAGCAACGCTCGCCATTACCCTGGACGTACCGGAAGACACCGACATGTACATGCCGATGGTCTCCCGCCTGGCGCAGCTGACGGTCATCGACGTGCTGGCGACCGGTTTTACTTTACGCCGGGGCGCAAAATTCCGGGATAACTTGAAGCGGGTCAAGGAAGCCCTGAAAGAATCGCGTTTTGATAAAGAATTGCTTATAAAGAGCGATGTTCCCTAATAACGACGATGTACGATTTACGGCATTCGGTCCCCTCGCTACTGCCTTGCGATAGATGAAGGCCGATTCTATGTTCACGCAACACCAAAGTTGTTTCAGTCAACGGAGTATTACATGTCCAGAAGGCTTCGCAGAACCAAGATCGTCACCACCCTAGGCCCGGCCACCGACCGCGATAATAACCTCGAAAAGATTATCGCCGCGGGTGCCAACGTGGTGCGCATGAACTTCTCTCACGGTACGCCAGAAGACCATAAATTACGTGCCGACAAAGTGCGTGAAATCGCAGCTAAACTGGGCCGCCATGTTGCTATCCTCGGTGACCTGCAAGGTCCAAAAATCCGCGTATCGACCTTTAAAGAAGGCAAAGTCTTCCTCAACATCGGCGATAAATTCCTGCTGGATGCCAACCTGAGCAAAGGCGAAGGCGATAAGGAAAAAGTGGGTATCGACTACAAAGGTCTGCCTGCTGACGTTGTGCCTGGCGACATACTGCTGCTGGACGACGGACGCGTACAGCTGAAAGTGCTGGAAGTTCAGGGTATGAAGGTGTTCACCGAAGTGACCGTCGGCGGCCCGCTCTCCAACAACAAAGGCATCAACAAACTCGGCGGTGGCCTGTCTGCCGAAGCGCTGACCGATAAAGACAAAGCGGATATCGTGACCGCAGCGCAGATCGGCGTGGATTATCTGGCCGTCTCCTTCCCCCGCTGCGGCGAAGATCTGAACTATGCTCGCCGCCTGGCGCGTGATGCAGGCTGCGATGCGAAAATCGTAGCGAAAGTGGAACGCGCTGAAGCGGTCTGCGATCAGGACGCGATGGACGACGTGATCCTGGCGTCTGACGTGGTGATGGTTGCCCGTGGTGATCTGGGCGTGGAAATTGGCGACCCTGAACTGGTCGGTATCCAGAAAGCGCTGATCCGTCGCGCGCGTCAGCTGAACCGCGCGGTGATCACCGCCACCCAGATGATGGAATCCATGATCACCAACCCAATGCCAACCCGTGCGGAAGTCATGGACGTGGCGAACGCCGTGCTGGATGGTACTGATGCGGTGATGCTGTCAGCAGAAACCGCTGCGGGTCAGTATCCGGCGGAAACCGTGGCCGCCATGGCGCGCGTCTGCCTGGGTGCGGAGAAGATCCCAAGCATTAACGTCTCCAAGCACCGCCTGGATATCCAGTTCGACAATGTGGAAGAAGCGATTGCGATGTCCGCGATGTACGCAGCCAACCACCTGAAAGGGGTCACGGCGATCATCACCA
The DNA here is from genome assembly GCF_014893445.1 of Enterobacter cloacae complex sp. P29RS. NCBI lineage: Bacteria > Pseudomonadati > Pseudomonadota > Gammaproteobacteria > Enterobacterales > Enterobacteriaceae > Enterobacter > Enterobacter cloacae complex sp. P29RS. Next base: position 129,630 of record NZ_JADBPZ010000013.1, read on the forward strand.
TGACCGAATCTGGCCGTACCGCGCTAATGACGTCTCGCATCAGCTCCGGTCTGCCGATCTTCGCCATGTCCCGTCACGAGCGTACGCTGAACCTGACGGCGCTGTATCGCGGCGTGACGCCAGTCTACTTCGACAGCACCAATGACGGTGTGGCCGCCGCGCACGATGCTGTGAACCTGCTGCGCGACAAAGGTTATCTGGTATCCGGTGATATCGTTATCGTGACGCAGGGTGACGTGATGAGCACCATCGGCTCAACCAATACCACCCGCGTACTGACCGTAGAGTAAGCTCCGATCCCCTCTCCCCTAAGGGGAGAGGGGTGAAGGTTTCCTATTTCTTCGGGAAAAGCTCTTTACGCTTGTACGGCTCTGTTTCGCCAGGTTTACGCGTTTTGAGCAACTTCAGGATCCACGTATATTGCTCCTTATGTGGCCCCACCAGCACTTCCACCTCTTCATTCATGCGGCGTGCAATGGTGCGATCGTCCGCGGTCAGCAGATCGTCCATCGGCGGACGTACCTCAATGCTCAGGCGATGCGTTTTACCGTCATAAACCGGGAACAGCGGGATCACGCGGGCGCGGCAGACTTTCATCAGGCGACCAATCGCGGGTAGCGTAGCTTTATAGGTCGCGAAGAAATCGACAAACTCGCTGTGCTCAGGACCGTGATCCTGATCGGGCAGATAGTAGCCCCAGTAACCCTGACGTACGGACTGAATGAAAGGCTTAATGCCATCGTTACGGGCGTGCAGGCGTCCGCCAAAGCGACGGCGCACGGTATTCCAGACGAAATCGTAGATTTTGTTTCCCTGATTATGGAACATCGCCGCCATTTTCTGGCCCTGCGATGCCATTAACATTGCCGGAATGTCGACCCCCCAACCGTGCGGCACCAGGAAAATCACTTTTTCATCATTGCGACGCATCTCGTCGATGATTTCCAGCCCTTTCCAGTCAACGCGGTCGACGATCTTTTCCGGCCCTTTCAGCGCCAGTTCCGCCATCATCGCCATGGCCTGTGGCGCGGTGGTATACATGTCATCAATGATTGCTTCGCGTTCGACGTCGGTTTTATCCGGGAAGCAGTACAGAAGGTTTATTTGCGCCCGGCGGCGTGCGCTTTTACCTAAGCGCCCTGCCAGGCACCCCACTTTTCCGAGCACCGGATCGCGGAGGGAAGCAGGTAGCAACGCCATGCCAGCAAACGCGTATACGCCAAGCCAGGCGCCCCAGTTACGCGGGTGGCGAAAGGATTTTTCAAACTCGGGAATGTACTCAATATTGTTTTTTTTGGTTTCCATGCGGGTTCCAGGGTCTGGTGACGCAAAAATATATTCAGATAGTGTAGCGAGGCAGCCGTCCGCGTACAAAAGAAAAAGCCGGCGCACACTGACGCCGGCTTATTTTTGAGGGTGTTAGCTTAGTCGAAGCGCAGCTGTGGCATCACCTCTTTCACCTGCGCCAGGTAATCTTTGCGATCTTTCCCGGTCAGCCCTTCGGTGCGCGGCAGTTTCGCCGTCAGCGGGTTAACCGCCTGCTGGTTGATCCACACTTCGTAGTGCAGGTGCGGGCCCGTCGACCGGCCTGTGTTACCGGACAGCGCGATGCGATCGCCACGTTTCACCTTCTGGCCCGGTTTGACCAGCAGTTTACGCAGGTGCATGTAGCGGGTGGTGTACGTGCGACCGTGACGAATAGCCACGTAATAGCCAGCAGCACCGCTGCGTTTCGCCATGACCACTTCACCATCACCTACCGCCAGCACTGGCGTGCCCTGCGGCATGGCGAAGTCAACGCCACGGTGCGGCGCTACGCGGCCCGTTACCGGGTTCAGACGACGCGGGTTAAAGTTGGAGGAGACACGGAACTGTTTCGCCGTTGGGAAACGCAGGAAGCCTTTTGCCAGGCCCGTACCGCTGCGGTCATAGAACTTACCGTCTTCCGCGCGAATGGCGTAGTAGTCTTTGCCGTCTGAACGCAAGCGAACACCCACCAGCTGGCTCTGCTCGCGCTTACCGTCCAGCATTTCGCGGGACATCAGGACAGAGAACTGATCGCCTTTTTTCAGTTTGCGGAAATCCATCTGCCACTGCATGGCTTTGATCACCGAGCTGATTTCAGCGCTGGTCAGGCCAGCATCGCGGGCACTGGAAACAAAGCTGCCGCCGACGGTCCCTTTCATCACGCTGTTAACCCAGTCGCCCTGCTGCATTTCACTGGTCATTTTGAAACCGTTTGCGGTGCGATCGTAGGTGCGGGTTTCGCGACGGGACATCTCCCAGGTCAGACGTTGCAGATCGCCGTCGGGCGTTAAGGTCCAGGAAAGCTGCTGACCAATTTTCAGGTTACGCAGCTCTTTATCGGATGCGGCAAGCTGGCTAATGTTGCCCATGTCGATACCGTACTGGTTCAGGACGCTGCTCAGCGTATCGCCAGTAGAAACAACATATTCATGAATGCCGGTTTCATTCTGGATCTTGTCATCCAGCTCATCCTGGGGAATAGCTTCATCTTCCTGTGCGGCCTGATCGATAGGCTCGCTGGCCTCAGGCAGCAGAGAGCGGATCTCGCTCTTCTCCAGTTCGATGGTTTTAATAATAGGGGCAGAACTCGGGTGGTAAACATAGGGCCGCCAGACGGCGACCGCTAACGTGAGAACTGTAAGCGACCCCAGCATAACGCGGTGGGGTCGAGGCAGATTGTTAAATGCCAGGGCGACAGAGCGGGCTATCTGTTGCACGTATTCACTTCCTCGTTAATCTCCTTTCAGGCAGCTCGCATACTGATTCGCCAGTTGGCTGAGGAACTGCGAATAGCTCGCTTTGCTCAACTGGATGTTCGTACCTAGCGGGTCAAGGGTTCCCATGCGCACGGATGTTCCCCTGGCCACGGCTTCTACGACCGCTGGCCTGAACTGTGGCTCAGCAAAAACGCATGTCGCTTTTTGCTCAACCAACTGTGTTCTGATTTCATGTAAACGCTGCGCACCAGGCTGAATTTCAGGGTTGACGGTAAAATGCCCCAATGGGGTCAGACCGTAATGTTTCTCGTAATACCCGTAGGCATCATGAAAAACGAAGTACCCTTTTCCTTTAAGCGGTGCGAGCTCGTTACCCACCTGTTTGTCGGTTGCGGCTAATTGAGCCTCAAAATCCTTCAGGTTGGCGTCGAGTTTGATTCGACTTTGCGGCATAAGTTCCACTAATTTGTCGTGGATTGCAACCGCTGTAAGCCGCGCTATCTCTGGGGAGAGCCAGAGATGCATGTTGTATTCACCGTGATGGTGATGGTCGTCACCTTTTTCGCCATGAGCATGGTCGTGGTCGTGTTCGTCGCCCTCGTCCTCAGCCCCTTTCATCAGCAACGGTTTCACAGCGGACAGCTCACCAATCGTCACCTGTTTCTCCGCAGGGACCTGTTTAGCGGATTTCTGCATGAACGCTTCCATCTCAGGACCAATCCAGACGACTAAGTCCGCGTTCTGTAAGCGTTTTACATCAGACGGACGCAGAGAATAATCATGCTCGGAGGCCCCGTCAGGCAGAAGAACCTCTGTGTCCGTCACACCGTCGGCGATGGCAGCGGCGATAAAGCCAAGTGGTTTAAGCGAAGCGACAACGGCAGCGTTAACATCTTGTGCTGTTGTCCCCCAAAGAGCAGCGGATAAAGCTGCGAAAAGAAGCGTATTTTTCTGTAACATAATGCGACTAATCATCGTAATGAATGCGTGGAATGTGATATTATAACATTCGATGACTTCTGCAAGCTTAAATTGACATGACGACTTTAGTTTCTCTTGAAAATGTTTCGGTCTCGTTCGGCCAGCGCCGCGTCCTTTCTGACGTGTCGCTGAATCTGAAGCCCGGCAAAATACTCACGCTGCTCGGCCCTAACGGTGCAGGCAAATCGACGCTGGTGCGCGTCGTATTAGGCCTGGTAGCCCCTGACGCAGGTGTTATCGTCCGCGAGGACAAATTGCGTATCGGCTATGTGCCGCAAAAATTACATCTTGATGCCACCCTGCCCCTGACGGTGAGCCGCTTCCTGCGTCTCCGTCCCGGTACGCGTAAAGCGGATATCCTACCGGCGCTAAAACGCGTTCAGGCGGGACATCTTGTTGAGGCGCCTTTGCAAAAGCTGTCGGGCGGTGAAACCCAGCGCGTATTGCTTGCCCGCGCCCTGCTCAGCAGCCCTCAGCTGCTGGTCCTGGACGAGCCGACGCAGGGTGTCGACGTCAACGGTCAGGTTGCGCTGTACGATCTTATCGACCAGCTCCGTCGGGAGCTTAACTGCGCAGTGCTGATGGTCTCCCACGATCTGCATCTGGTAATGGCCAAAACCGACGAAGTGCTGTGCCTGAACCATCACATCTGTTGTTCCGGCACGCCGGAAGTGGTGTCAATGCATCCCGAATTTATCTCCATGTTTGGCCATCGTGGCGCCGAACAGCTGGGCATCTATCGCCATAATCACAATCACCGCCATGATTTACAGGGACGAATTGTCCTGCGTCGGGGAAATGGACACTCATGATTGAACTGTTACTGCCCGGCTGGCTGGCCGGGATTATGCTTGCCTGCGCCGCGGGTCCACTCGGCTCGTTTGTCGTCTGGCGCAGAATGTCCTATTTCGGCGATACGCTGGCCCATGCGTCATTGCTGGGTGTCGCGTTTGGTTTGTTGCTGGACGTAAACCCGTTTTATGCGGTGATTGTCGTCACGCTGCTGCTGGCCGCCGGTCTGGTCTGGCTGGAAAAACGCCCTCACCTGGCCATTGATACCCTGCTCGGCATTATGGCGCACAGCGCCCTGTCGCTGGGCCTGGTGGTGGTGAGCCTGATGTCAAACATCCGCGTGGACCTGATGGCTTATCTGTTCGGCGATCTGCTGGCCGTCACGCCCGAAGATCTGATTTCCATTGCCATTGGCGTGGTGGTGGTGCTCGGGATCCTGCTGTGGCAGTGGCGGAATTTACTGGCAATGACCGTCAGCCCCGATCTGGCCTTTGTCGACGGCGTGAAGCTTCAGCGCGTGAAGCTGCTCTTGATGCTGGTGACGGCGTTAACCATCGGGGTGGCGATGAAATTTGTTGGCGCGCTGATCATCACGTCGCTGTTGATAATCCCTGCCGCCACGGCGCGTCGTTTTGCGCGTACGCCGGAGCAAATGGCCGGTATCGCGGTGATTATCGGAATGATCGCGGTGACGGGCGGCTTAACCTTCTCGGCGTTCTATGACACGCCAGCAGGGCCGTCGGTGGTATTGTGCGCGGCGGTGTTGTTTATTTTCAGTATGATGAAAAAGACCGCGCAGTAGTCAGCATGTCCCCGGTGGCGCTTCGGTATGAACCGGAAACATGGGTAACACTTTAGACCGGATACATGGGTAACAGTTATAACTGGCATAGAAGAGGAGAC
>NZ_JADBPZ010000014.1:0-129548 GCF_014893445.1 Enterobacter cloacae complex sp. P29RS
CCGTATGTTCCCCTCACCCTAACCCTCTCCCCGGAGGGGCGAGGGGATTGCTCAGTGCTCGCATTAATTTGTGGGGAACCCTCAGCCCACCGGGAGAGGGTCGGGGTGAGGGCATCAGACCGCACCTTACAAAAAAACTACACCTGACCAACATACAGATAAATTGCCAGAAAGTGGCACACGCTGCCGCCCAGCACAAAGCCGTGCCAGATGGCATGGTTGTACGGGATACGCTTGCAGACGTAGAAAATCACGCCCAGCGAGTAGATCACTCCGCCCACCGCCAGAAGCGTCACGCCCCCCACCGCCAGCTTAATGGCTAACTGATACACCACAATCAGCGACAGCCAGCCCATTGTCAGATAGGTGACCAGTGACAACACTTTGAACCGGTGCGCGATGGTCAGCTTGAACAGGATCCCCAGCAGCGCCAGGCTCCAGATTACAATCATCAGGCCACGCGACAGCGGTGAGTTGAGCCCCACCAGCAAAAATGGCGTGTAAGTGCCTGCAATGAGAAGATAGATTGCGCAGTGGTCAAATTTCTTGAGCCATATCTTCGCCCGTTGATGCGGAATAGCGTGATACAGCGTTGAGGCAAGGAAAAGCAGGATCATACTCCCGCCATACAGGCTGTAGCTGGTAATGGCCATCGCGCTGGCGTTGGTATCTACCGCCTGCACCAACAGCAATACTAAGCCGACAATCCCAAACACCAGGCCGATGCCATGGCTTATACTGTTGGCTACTTCCTCAGCCAGCGAATATCCCTGTGCGATTAATGGTCTGCTCACCATACTTAACTCCGGGAAAACAAAAGATGATTATTCATCGCCAGTCTATGCTAACTGAGAATGATTCCAGTGAACACCTGTTAGCTAAAATAAATCCCCAATAAGAATTTATCTTTATAAATCAAACAAATACAAACCAAACCCACCGCACAGATGTAAATAATTTCATTAACACCTGAGTAATCAAGGAGATAAATCCGTCTCTCACCCTTCGTCATCATGGTATGCTTCAGGGATAGTGTCCGACAGCGAGTTTAGCCATTGTGAGTATGTTCAGCCATTCCGCCATTGCCAGCCTCAACAATCTGGAAATGATGGTCTACAACTATGTCATTAAGAACCGTGACAAAGTGATGTACATGACCATCCGCGAGCTGGCGGATGCGGCGGGAGTCTCTACCACTACTATCCTGCGCTTCTGCCGAAAGCTCAACTGCGAAGGCTACTCGGAATTTCGGGTGCGCTTTAAACTCTATCTGGAGCAGAACGAGCCGCAGCAGGCGAATTTTGGTGCCAGTGAAATTATCAGCTTCTTTAAAAGCGTAAATAACGAAGAGTTCGATGCGTTATTAGATAAAGCCGTCGATATTATTTTATCATCTGAACGAATTATTTTTGTTGGCGCAGGCACGTCCGGATCGCTGGCAAAATATGGCGCACGTTTCTTTTCAAATATCGGGAAATTCAGCAACCATATCGACGATCCTTATTTCCCGGTCACTAACGATATGGCTAAAAATGCACTGGCCATTGTACTTTCCGTCTCCGGAGAAACCGAGGAAATCCTGCGCTTCGCCAGCCAGTTCAGCCTGCATCGCTGCAAGGTGCTCTCTGTCACCAGCCACGAACATTCTCGTCTCGCGAAACTGGCGGACTTTAATCTCTCCTGGCATGTCCCCCAAACGCGCATAGGCGGCGTTTACGATATAACCACCCAAATTCCCGTCATCTATATTCTGGAATCATTAGGCCGGAAACTGGCGAAGAAATTAACAGAATAAAACATCCTGTTTTTTTGATGTGACAAATTACAATTTCCGCAAAATGTTATATCGTGACATTTATTTCCGCTTTGCTAGACTCGAAATCATTAAGTCCTGAATTGAGAATAGCAAAGATGAAAAAACTCACTTTACCGAAAGATTTTTTATGGGGCGGCGCGGTGGCGGCGCACCAGGTTGAAGGCGGCTGGAACAAAGGCGGCAAAGGGCCAAGCATTTGCGACGTGCTCACCGGCGGCGCACACGGCGTTCCGCGTGAAATCACGCAGGAAGTGATTGAAGGCAAATATTACCCGAACCACGAAGCCGTCGACTTTTACGGCCATTACAAAGAAGACATCAAGCTGTTTGCCGAGATGGGCTTCAAATGTTTCCGTACCTCTATCGCCTGGACGCGCATCTTCCCGAAAGGCGACGAAACTCAGCCAAACGAAGAGGGGCTGAAGTTTTACGACGACATGTTCGATGAACTGCTGAAGTACAACATCGAGCCGGTGATCACCCTCTCCCACTTTGAAATGCCGCTGCACCTCATTCAGGAATACGGCGGATGGACCAACCGTAAAGTAGTCGATTTCTTTGTACGCTTCTCGGAAGTGGTATTTGAGCGCTACAAAAATAAGGTCAAATACTGGATGACCTTCAACGAAATCAACAACCAGCGCAACTGGCGTGCGCCGCTGTTCGGCTACTGCTGCTCTGGCGTGGTCTATACCGAGCACGACAACCCGGAAGAGACCATGTACCAGGTGCTGCACCACCAGTTCGTGGCCAGCGCGCTGGCGGTGAAAGCCGCCCGCCGCATTAACCCGGAGATGAAAGTCGGCTGCATGCTGGCGATGGTGGCGCTCTATCCATACTCCTGCAAGCCAGAAGATGTCATGTTTGCTCAGGAATCCATGCGCGAGCGCTACGTCTTTACCGACGTACAGCTGCGCGGCTACTACCCGTCTTACGTGCTGAACGAGTGGGAACGCCGTGGCTTCTCCATCAAAATGGAAGCAGGCGACGAGCAGATCCTGCGTGAAGGCACCTGCGATTACTTAGGTTTCAGCTACTACATGACCAACGCGGTCAAAGCGGAAGGCGGCACCGGTGATGCCATTTCCGGCTTCGAGGGCAGCGTGCCGAACCCACACGTCAAGGCGTCCGACTGGGGCTGGCAGATTGACCCTGTGGGCCTGCGTTATTCACTGTGTGAACTGTACGAGCGCTACCAGAAGCCGCTGTTTATCGTGGAAAATGGTTTCGGCGCCTACGACAAGGTGGAAGAGGACGGCAGCATCAACGATGACTACCGCATCGACTACCTGCGCGCCCATGTGGAAGAGATGATGAAGGCGGTGACCTGGGACGGTGTGGATCTGATGGGCTACACCCCGTGGGGCTGCATCGACTGCGTCTCCTTCACCACCGGCCAGTACAGCAAGCGCTACGGCTTTATCTACGTCAACAAGCACGACGACGGCACCGGTGACATGTCCCGCTCCCGTAAGAAGAGCTTTGAGTGGTATAAAACCGTCATTGCCAGCAACGGCGAAACGCTGTAATGGCTTGCCCTCTCTGCAAGCGGAGAGGGCAAACTGCTTATCTTCCAGACACTTCTTTACAGCTTTTGCGTTGCCAAAATATGTTCGCCCGATAATATAGGCATCCTGAATATTTGAGGCGAACATGATTAAGCGACAACGCAACGCTATCCTGCTTGTAGCCCTGGCCTGCCTGGTGGTACTGATATGTACCGCCCAGCGGATGGCCGGGATGCACGCGCTTGTCATGAACGTCACCGCCACGAGCCAGTCTGTTCAGCAGGGGCAGGAGAGTGCCGACGCACCGGTAACCCCGTGTGAGCTAAGCGCCAAGTCGCTGATGTCGGTCCCGCCTGTTTTGTTTGAAGGCGCCCTGATTGCCGTCACCCTGCTGCTTGCGTTGCTGGCAGCCAGTCCACCGCGCCGCGAACGGCAGTGGCCTCCCCGCGTTATCTCCCCGCCCCGGTTAAGGGTGCATCTGCGATTATGCGTCTTCCGTGAATGAGCCTTCGCCTGTTACTTCAGGTTAATTCATCATTTACGGAGAAAATTTATGTTTACTGTATTCAGGCGACTGCTGGTCTGCCTGCTTTGGCTATGGCTGCCCCTCAGCCAGGCTGCCGACAGCGGCTGGCTGCGCGCCGCCGATAATCAGCACGCCAGCGTCAGGCTGCGTGCGCAACCTGAAAGCACTGGCGAAACCCGCCTGCTGCTGGACGTCGCCCTGCAAAAAGGCTGGAAAACCTACTGGCGCTCGCCGGGCGAAGGCGGCGTCGCACCCGCGATTAAATGGCATCAGCCCGTCGAGGCGATCTGGCGCTGGCCTGTGCCGCAGCGTTTCGACGTCGCGGGTATCACCACGCAGGGCTATCACGGCGATGTCAGCTTTCCCCTCACTCTGCGGGGCGACGTCCCGACGATCCTGAGCGGCGTGCTGACTCTCTCCACCTGTAGCAACGTCTGTATTCTTACCGACTACCCGTTTTCACTGAACATGACCGCATCCGCAGGCGCCGGTTTTGATTACGATTTCAGTCGGGCCATGGGCACCCTTCCGCTCAGCGGCGGGTTGACCTCAACGCTTAACGCCACCTATACCCCCGGCAAGCTGACCGTAACAGCGCAGCGTGACGCAGGCTGGCAGGCGCCGTCCCTGTTTATCGACGGTATGGATGATGTTGATTTCGGCAAACCGGCCCTCACCGTGCGCGGTGATTCGCTGGTCGCCACCGTGCCCGTGACGGACAGCTGGGGCGAGGCCGCGCCCAACCTCAGCGGCAAAACCCTGTCGCTGGTTCTGGCCGATAGCGGGCAGGCGCAGGAGTCCAGCCTGAGCATTCAGCCGGGGAACGCCGCGCCGACACTCTCGTTAGGCTGGGTGCTGCTGATGGCGCTGGCTGGCGGTCTGATCCTTAACGTCATGCCCTGCGTACTGCCCGTGCTGGCCATGAAGCTGGGCACGCTGATGCAAACCGAACGGCAGGCGCGGGGTCAGGTACGCCGACAGTTTCTTGCGTCGGTAGCCGGGATCGTGATCTCGTTCCTCGCGCTGGCGCTGATGATGACGGTTTTACGCTTAGGCAATCAGGCACTCGGCTGGGGGATCCAGTTCCAGAACCCGTGGTTTATTGGTGCGATGACGCTGGTGATGGTGCTTTTCAGCGCCAGCCTGCTGGGGTTGTTTGAAATCCGTCTCCCTTCCGGCGCCAGCACCTTCCTCGCCACGCGCGGCGGTAACGGGCTTGCGGGTCATTTCTGGCAAGGCGCTTTTGCCACGCTGCTGGCGACACCCTGCACCGCGCCGTTCCTGGGTACGGCGGTCTCGGTCGCGCTGGCGGCGCCGCTTCCCCTGCTGTGGGGGATCTTCCTGGCGATGGGTATCGGCATGAGCCTGCCGTGGCTGCTGGTGGCGGCCTGGCCGGGGCTGGCCCTGCGGTTGCCGCGTCCGGGGCGCTGGATGAACGTTGTACGCATAGTGCTGGGGATAATGATGCTCGGCTCATCGCTGTGGCTGCTGAGCCTGCTGACGGTGCATATTGGCAGCCTGCCGGTCATTACGCTGGGCGTGCTGCTGATCCTTGCGCTGCTGCTGGTCACCGCCTGGCGCTACCGCTGGCAAACGGCACTGCGCGCCGGGGTATTAGCTGTACTGGTGGCCGGGGTGGTCGCGTTTGTTTCCGGCTCCGGCGGCGAGGGCTCCCGCCGCGATCGTATTCACTGGCAGCCGCTCAGCGAGCAGGCCATTGCCCGCGCGCTGGCGGAGAACAAACGGGTGTTCGTCGACGTGACCGCCGACTGGTGCGTGACCTGTAAAGCCAATAAATACAACGTGCTGCTGCGCGACGACGTGCAGGATGCGTTCTCCGCCCCGGACGTTGTCGCCCTGCGCGGCGACTGGAGCCGCCCCTCAGATACCATCAGCCAGTTTTTAACCACGCGCGGCAGCGCGGCCGTGCCGTTTAACCAGATCTACGGACCGGGATTACCGCAGGGCCACGTGCTGCCTGCGTTGTTAAGCCGCGAAGCGGTGCTGAGCACCCTGTCCGATGCAAAAGGAAAATAACATGAGAACCTTCGTTGCCTTACTTCTGCTGTCGTTATCAACGTTCGGTTTCGCCGCACCGTCAGATGACGCTTCCAACGACCAGCTGGCAAAACTGCTGTTTAACGACCCCAACAGCCCGCGAACCGGCGCGACATCGCCGAAGCTCACCATCGTCTCCTTCACAGACTACAACTGCCCGTATTGCAAGCAGTTCGACCCAATGCTGGAGAAAATCGTGCACGATAATCCCGACGTGCAGCTCATCATCAAACTGCTGCCGTTCAAGGGACAAAGCTCGGTAAATGCCGCGAAAGCGGCGCTCTCAACGTGGCAGCAGGCGCCGGATCAATTCTGGGCACTACACCAGCGGCTGATGATGAAAAAGGGCTATCACGATGACGCCAGCATCGCCGCCGCGCAGGTGAAGACCGGGACGGACAGCATTAAAACCGATGATAAAACTATGGACAGCGTAAAGATGAACCTGATCCTGGCGCAGGTGCTGAATATTCAGGGCACCCCGGCGACCATCATCGGTGACCAGATGGTGGCGGGCGCAATCCCGTATGACGATCTGGAGGGGCTGGTCAAAGAACAGCTGGCAAACGCCCGTGGCAAGTAAGCTTCCGCGCCTGCTGCGCGAGCTGGCCGTGTGGCTGCTGATTGGCGTAGCCGTGAGCCTGGCGGTGGACTATTTCCGCCAGCCCGCGCTGCCGCAGAATTTCTCCGCGACGGCACTGCACACCCTCGACGGTCAGCCCGTCGATCTTATCGCCATGAGTAAGGAGCGACCGCTGCTGGTCTACGTCTGGGCGACATGGTGCGGCGTCTGCCGCTACACCACGCCGTCGGTGGCGGCGATTGCCGCGGACGGGGGTAACGTGATGTCGGTTGCGCTGCGCTCAGGCGATAACGCGACGCTCGAAACATGGATGAGAAAGAAGAAGGCGATGATGCCCACGGTCAACGACGCCAGCGGAGAACTGGCGCGTCAGTGGGACGTTCAGGTGACGCCAACGCTTGTGGTGATCTCTCACGGTGAAGTGAAGTCGATCACCACCGGCTGGACCAGCGGCTGGGGAATGCGTCTGCGGCTGTGGCTGGCGTCGTAGCGTTACTTCCCGCCAGCCAGCTCCAGGAAGCTACCGGTGACATAGGAGGCTTTGTCGCTCAGCAGCCAGGAAATGGCCTGGGCGACCTCCTCCGGCTGACCGCCACGCTGCATCGGTAACATCGACTTCACCCGATCCACACGCCCCGGCTCGCCGCCGGAGGCGTGAATATCGGTATAAATCAGGCCTGGCCGCACGCAGTTAACGCGAATGCCCTGCGCCGCCACCTCCAGCGCGAGGCCGGTGGTGAGGGAATCCACCGCCCCTTTGGAGGCAGCATAATCCACATACTCCCCCGGTGCGCCCAGTCGTGAGGCCGCCGAGGAGACATTCACAATCGCGCCGCCCTTGCCGCCGTGTTTATGCGACATGCGCTTCACCGCCTCACGGCAGCAGAGAAAATAGCCAGTGACGTTGGTGGACAGCACGCGGTTAATACGTTCAGCTGAGAGGTTTTCGATGGAGGATTGTTCAAACAAAATCCCGGCGTTGTTCACCAGCGCGGCGAGCGGCTCACCTTCGCGATCGATGCTGTCGAACATCGCCATCACCTGCGATTCATCGCTGATATCCGCGCGCACGGCAAAGGCCTTACCGCCCGCGTCCACGATCTGATTAATGACCTCTGTCGCGGCTTTGATGTTGTGATGAAAATTCACCGCAACGGTGTAGCCTTCGCTTGCCAGCTGTAGCGCGGTGGCTTTACCAATACCCCGGCTGGCGCCGGTGACCAATGCAATTGCCATTCTTTTCTCCCAATAAAAAAGCCGGGTGGCGGCTTCGCCTTACCCGGCCTACGTTACTACAGGAACAACGTTACTGGTATTCGCTCATCGGTACGCAGGAGCAGAACAGGTTACGGTCGCCGTAAACATCATCAAGACGTTTCACGGTTGGCCAATATTTGTTTGCCACACCTGCCGGGAAGACAGCCAGCTCGCGGGTATAACCGTGGTTCCACTCTGCCACCAGTTCGTTCTGGGTATGCGGCGCGTTAACCAGGGGGTTATCTTCCAGCGTCCATTCCCCGCCTTTCACGCGGTCGATTTCGCTGCGGATCGCCAGCATCGCGTCGATAAAGCGATCCAGCTCCACCTTGCTTTCAGACTCGGTCGGCTCAACCATCAGCGTTCCTGCAACCGGGAAGGACATGGTTGGCGCGTGGAAGCCGTAGTCGATCAGGCGCTTGGCAATATCCAGCTCGCTGATGCCCGTCTCTTCTTTCAGAGGACGAATATCGAGGATGCATTCGTGCGCCACGCGACCATCGCGGCCGGTGTAGAGCACCGGATAGGCGTCTTTCAGACGTGTTGCGATGTAGTTGGCGTTGAGGATCGCCACCTGGCTGGCCTGCTTGAGCCCTTCCGCGCCCATCATGCGGATGTACATCCAGCTGATTGGCAGGATAGAGGCGCTGCCGAACGGTGCCGCGGAGACCGCGCCCTGACGGGTCAGCATGCCTTCAATCTGCACCACGCTATGGCCTGGCACAAACGGTGCCAGGTGCGCTTTGACGCCGATTGGGCCCATGCCCGGGCCGCCGCCGCCGTGCGGAATGCAGAACGTTTTATGCAGGTTGAGGTGCGACACGTCCGCGCCAATAAAGCCCGGAGAGGTGATGCCCACCTGGGCGTTCATGTTCGCACCGTCGAGGTAAACCTGGCCGCCGAACTGATGCACCACTTCACATACTTCACGGATCGTTTCTTCGTACACGCCGTGGGTGGACGGGTAGGTCACCATGATGCAGGAGAGTTTGTCGCCTGCCTGCTCTGCTTTGGCGCGCAGGTCGGCCAGATCGATGTTGCCGTTTTTGTCGCACGCCACAACCACCACTTCCATTCCTGCCATCTGGGCAGAAGCCGGGTTGGTACCGTGGGCAGAGCTTGGGATCAGACAGATATCGCGGTGGCCTTCGTTGCGGCTTTCGTGATAGTGACGGATCGCCAGCAGACCGGCGTATTCACCCTGCGCACCGGAGTTCGGCTGCATGCAGAGCGCGTCGTACCCGGTCAGCTTCACCAGCCAGTCGGAGAGCTGGTTGATCATCATGTGATAACCTTCCGCCTGCTCAGCCGGGCAGAACGGGTGCAGCTCGGAGAATTCAGGCCAGGTGATTGGGATCATCTCAGCCGCGGCGTTCAGCTTCATGGTGCAGGAGCCCAGCGGGATCATCGCCTGGTTCAGCGCCAGATCTTTACGTTCCAGAGAGTGCATGTAACGCATCATCTCGGTTTCGCTGTGATAGCGGTTGAACACCGGGTGAGTCAGGATCGCGTCGTCGCGCAGCATGCTTTCCTGAATGGAGCGGCTGTCGAGCGCAACCTCTTTGTCGAGCGTATCAACGTCCAGACCCTGTGCGTCACCCAGCAATACGTTGAACAGGGTCAGGATATCGTCACGGGTGGTGCTTTCGTCCAGCGTAATACCGACCGCATTGTGAATGTCGCTGCGCAGGTTGATTTGTGCTGCCTCGGCGCGCGCCAGCACGGCCGCTTTGTCTGCCACCTCGACGCAGAGGGTGTCGAAGTAGTGCTCATGACGCAGTCTGAGACCTTTCTGTTGCAGACCGCAGGCCAGGATATCGGCCAGACGGTGGATGCGGCTGGCAATGCGTTTCAGGCCAGCCGGACCGTGGAACACCGCGTATAAGCTGGCAATGTTAGCCAGCAGCACCTGCGAGGTACAGATGTTGGAGTTCGCTTTCTCGCGGCGGATATGCTGCTCGCGGGTCTGCATCGCCATGCGCAGCGCGGTGTTACCGGCGGCATCTTTCGATACGCCGATAATACGGCCTGGCATGGAACGTTTAAATTCATCTTTCGCGCCAAAGAACGCCGCGTGCGGGCCGCCGTAGCCCATCGGCACGCCGAAGCGTTGCGCTGAGCCGAAGACAATATCCGCGCCCTGTTTACCCGGCGCCGTCAGCAGCACCAGCGCCATAAAATCTGCGGCGACGCTAACAATAACCTTACGGGATTTGAGCTCGGCGATCAGCGCGCTGTAATCATGCACTTCCCCGGTGGTGCCCACCTGCTGTAACAGCACGCCGAAGACGTCCTGGTGATCCAGCACTTTGTCAGCGTCGTCGACAATCACCTCAAAGCCGAAGGTTTCCGCACGGGTGCGCACCACGTCCAGCGTCTGGGGATGCACGTCCGCCGCGACGAAGAAGCGGTTGGCGTTTTTCAGCTTGCTCACGCGCTTCGCCATCGCCATCGCTTCAGCGGCGGCAGTGGCTTCATCCAGCAGCGAGGCAGAGGCGATATCCATACCGGTCAGATCCAGCGTCACCTGCTGGAAGTTCAGCAGCGCTTCCAGACGGCCCTGGGAGACTTCTGGCTGATACGGGGTGTAAGCGGTGTACCAGCCCGGGTTTTCCAGCATGTTACGCAGGATCACCGGCGGTAATTGCACGTTGGTGTAGCCCATGCCGATGTAAGACTTATAGCGCTTGTTAAGGCCGGCGATGGCCTTCAGCTCCGCCAGCGCGGCGAACTCCGTCGTGGACTCGCCTACCTGCGGCGGCGTGGCAAGCTGGATGTCTTTTGGCACGATCTGGCCGATCAGTGCGTTTAATGAATCCGCGCCAACTGTCTTCAGCATCTCCTGCTGTTGCTGAGCATCCGGCCCAATGTGACGTTCAATGAAGGCGCCACGGTTTTCAAGCTGGCTTAAAGTCTGTGTCATGAGCGATGGTTCCTGAAACGTGCAGTGAATCGTAATTATCTGTAACGCTGTTGCCCGGTGGCGCTAACGCTTACCGGGCCTACGTAGATCTGTAGGCCGGATAAGCGCAGCGCCATCCGGCACAACGTTATTCGTCTTCCAGTAGTGCTTCGTACGCGGTCGCATCCAGCAGCGCGGCAACCTGCGCTTCGTCGCTGGCTTTGATCTTAAAGATCCAGCCGCCTTCATAAGGCTCGCTGTTCACCAGCTCCGGGGAGTCGCTCAGCGCGTCGTTCACGGCAACAATTTCACCGCTCACCGGAGCGTAGATGTCAGAGGCCGCTTTAACGGATTCCGCCACCGCACAGTCGTCGCCTGCGCTCACGGTTGCGCCCACTTCCGGCAGGTCAACAAACACCATGTCGCCCAGCAGTTCCTGCGCGTGCTCGGTGATCCCAACGGTGTAAGTGCCGTCCGCCTCTTTGCGCAGCCACTCGTGTTCTTTGCTGTATTTCAGTTCTGCTGGCACATTGCTCATTGAAGTTCTCCTGATAAAAATAGTTAGGCGACCGGCTTACCGGCGCGAACAAAAATCGGTTTGGTCACGTTGACCGGCATTTCGCGGTTGCGGATCTGCACCACCGCCGTTTCGCCAATCCCCGCTGGCACGCGTGCCAGTGCAATACTGTAGCCGAGCGTCGGGGAGAACGTTCCGCTGGTGATCACGCCTTCGCGATGATTGCCATCGGCATCGGTGAAGCGCACCGGCAGCTCGCCGCGCAGAACGCCTTTTTCTTTCATCACCAGGCCAACCAGCTGTTCAGTGCCCTTCTCGCGCTGCATCTCCAGCGCTTCACGGCCAATAAAATCACGGTCAGCCGGTTCCCACGCGATGGTCCAGCCCATGTTGGCCGCCAGCGGTGAGACGCCTTCGTCCATCTCCTGACCGTAGAGGTTCATCCCCGCTTCCAGACGCAGCGTATCGCGCGCGCCCAGGCCCGCAGGCTTCACACCCGCCTCCACCAGCGCACGCCAGAAATCGGCGGCCTTTTCGTTTGGCATTGCAATTTCGTAGCCCGCTTCACCGGTGTAGCCGGTGGTGGCGATAAACAGATCCCCCGCCTGCACGCCGAAGAACGGCTTCATGCCTTCGGTTGCTTTGCGCTGCTCGTCGCTAAACAGAGACGCGGCTTTCGCCTGGGCGTTTGGCCCCTGCACCGCAATCAGCGACAGATCGTCACGAACGGTGATGTCGATGGCGTAAGGTTCAGCGTGTTGGGAAATCCAGGAGAGGTCTTTTTCGCGGGTGGCGGAGTTTACAACGAGGCGGAAGAAATCTTCGGTGAAGTAGTAGACGATGAGGTCGTCAATCACGCCGCCAGAGGCATTGAGCATGCCGGTATAGAGCGCTTTGCCCGGCGTTTTTAGTTTGGCGACGTCGTTTGCCAACAGATAACGCAAAAACTCCCGGGTGCGGCTTCCGCGCAGGTCGACAATCGTCATATGAGACACGTCGAACATACCGGCATCGGTGCGCACCGCGTGGTGCTCATCAATCTGCGAGCCGTAGTGCAGCGGCATCATCCAGCCGTGGAAGTCCACCATGCGGGCGCCGCATAACACGTGCTGTTCGTACAAAGGAGTCTGTTGAGCCATCTTTTCCTCGTTGAAAAATTCACCGTGAAACCCGGTGTCGACCTCGCGATCGGGGGCCGACGCAAACGTTCTCTTTTACCTGAACTTACCACCGAAACCGGCGGTTAACCATAAGGTAAAACGGGTCATCACATTAGCTTATGACCAAAAATCGCTGAAAAGCCTACAGAGTTATTCACTGGTAAAATGCGATTAAACCCGCATAAAATTAACATCGAGCTAACAGGATTTAGCAGATGGTGATATTTCGTGCGGAAAAACGGGCCGAATTTCCGTAACATAAAAATAGTAAGATTAGATTTTCTAATGCGAAAAATAACGTGAAATTAGATTATTTCAAACGAGGAGATTTCCCCGGCGCGAAGGCCGGGAAAATAAAGTGTGACGGGGATCGAGATTAACGTAACCAGTCGGGAAGATCGTTAAGGCCCATTGCCTGACGAAGAAGCTGCGGTTTGACGCCGGGAAGGGTGTCGGCCAGTTTGAGGCCGATATCGCGCAGCAGTTTTTTCGCCGGGTTCGCTCCGGCAAATAGCTCGCGGAAGCCCTGCATACCCGCCAGCATCATCGCCGCACTGTGTTTGCGGCTGCGCTCGTAGCGACGCAGATACAGATGCTGACCAATATCTTTACCTTCCCGATGCAGACGACGCAGCTCTTCAACCAGCTCGGCCGCGTCCATAAAGCCGAGGTTCACCCCCTGCCCGGCCAGCGGATGAATCGTATGCGCCGCATCCCCCACCAACGCCAGACGGTGCGCCGCAAACTGACGCGCGTAGCGACCGGTTAACGGAAACGCCTGGCGTTCGCTTTCAAGCGTGCACAGGCCCAGACGGTTATCAAACGCCACGCATAGCGCCTGATTAAAGGCGTCCGGCGTCGCCTCCTGCATCTGCTGCGCTTTCTCCGGCTCTAAAGACCAGACGATGGAGCAGAGATGCGGATCAGCAAGCGGCAGGAAGGCCAGAATGCCATCATTGTGGAAAATCTGGCGCGCCACGCCACCATGCGGCTCTTCGGTGCGGATTGTGGCAACCAGGGCGTGATGACGGTAATCCCAGAAGGTCAGCGGAATATCCGCTTTGTTACGCAGCCAGGAATTGGCGCCGTCGGCACCCACTACCAGCCGCGCGGTCAGCATATCGCCGCTTTCAAGAGTGATAAACGCGTCGTTTTCGCCCCACGCCACCTGCTGAAGTTTCGCCGGTGCGATCAGCGTGACGTCGCTGCACTGCTGCGCTTTTTGCCACAGCGCGTGGTGGATCACCGCGTTTTCAACGATGTGCCCAAGGTGGCTGTAGCCCATGCTTTCATCGTCAAACGCGATATGGCCGAAGCTGTCTTTATCCCACACTTCCATGCCATGGTAACAGCTGGCACGCAGCGCCACGATTTCAGACCAGACGCCAAGGTGCGTCAGTAGCTTTTCGCTGGCGGCATTGATCGCCGAGACGCGCAGCTCCGGCGGTGCATCCTGCGCCACAGGCTGCGGCGCATTTTGCTCAAGCACCGCCACGCGCAGGCCGCTGCCCTGTAAACCACAGGCCAGCGCCAGTCCTACCATTCCGCCGCCGACAATGGCGACATCAACATTTTGCACGGTGATTACTCCTTAACGCGCGACCCAACCCAGGGTCCGCTGCGCCAGCACGTCACGTGCCGGAATGAACAGTTCCATCGCCATCAGCCCAAGGTTGCGACCCGCAACCAGCGGTGCCCAGCGATTGGCAAACAGGTGGACTAAACCGTCGGTAACGCCAATGGTCGCCGCTTTGTCCGCCTGACGTCGTTTCTGGTAATGGCTCAGCACTGAGTATGCGCCACAATCCTGTTGTTCGCTCCACGTCTGCGCCAGTAGCTCAGCCAGGCTCATCACGTCGCGCAGGCCAAGGTTAAAGCCTTGCCCGGCGATGGGGTGCAGCGTCTGCGCGGCGTTGCCGACCAGAGCGACGCGATGGGAGACAGTCTGCGATGCGGTCGTCAGCGCGAGCGGATAGGCCACGCGTTTTCCGGCCTGGGTGATACGCCCAAGCCGCCAGCCGAAGGCTTTTTGCAGCTCGGAACTAAAACGTTCGTCGGACCAGGAGAGAACCTCATCGGCCCGGTCCTGCGCATGGCACCACACCAGCGAGCAGCGCCCGTTCGACATCGGCAGCATGGCCAGCGGGCCGTGCTCCGTGAAGCGCTCAAATGCCCTGCCGTTATGCGTGCCAGCCGTAGAGACGTTAGCGATGACCGCCACCTGCCCATAGGGTTCAGAGCGCAATTCGACGCCGCACTGCGTGGCGATCGCGGAGCGTGAACCATCCGCCGCCACCAGCAGTTCCCCCTCCAGCGTGGTGCCGTTGTCCAGCGTCACGCTGACGGCTTCGTCACGGCGGCTAAAGCTGGCGACGCGCGCCGGACAGTGCAGCGTGACGCCAGGCGCGTCCTGTAACAGACGGAACAGCCGCAGCCCTACGTCATGCAGCTCGACAACCTGCCCCAGCGCCTCGATCCGGTAATCGTGGGCATCCAGCGTCACAAACCCGGCGTGCCCGCGATCGCTGACGTGAACGGTGCCGATCGCCGTTGCGCAATCCGCTATCACCTGCCAGATCCCAATACGCGCAAGCTGCTGACAGGTTCCCTGCGCCAGCGCGATAGCGCGGGCGTCGAAACCGGGATGATCGGTCGCCTGCGGCGCGACCGCCTCAACCAGATGCACCGGAAGCTGGCCCTGGGTTAACTGCGAAATAGCCAACGCCAGAGTAGCGCCGGTCATGCCTCCGCCAACGATGATTACGCTCATCCGCGTGCCGCCGCCATCAGCGCCTCGATGTCGTCGGCTTTTTTCACCACGGTCGCGGTCAGGTTTTCGTTACCGGTTTCTGTAATGACGATGTCATCTTCAATACGAATGCCGATACCGCGGTACTGTTCCGGCACGTCGGCATCCGGCGCGATGTACAGCCCCGGCTCAACGGTCAGCACCATGCCAGGCTCCAGCACGCGCGAACGTTCCGGACCGTATGCCCCCACGTCATGCACATCCAGCCCCAGCCAGTGGCTCAGGCCATGCATAAAGTACGGGCGATGGGCGTTTTCGGTTATAAGGGTGTCCACATCGCCTTTCAGAATGCCAACCTTCACCAGCCCGGTAATCATGATGCGCACCACCTCGCCCGTAACCTCCTGGATGGAGGTGCCAGGGCGGAACAGCGTCAGCGCGGTCTCCAGAGACTCAAGCACGATGTCATAGATTTCACGCTGCGCTGGGGTGAATTTACCGTTCACCGGGAAGGTACGGGTGATGTCGCCCGCGTAACCCTGATATTCACAGCCGGCGTCAATCAGCACCAGATCGCCGTCGCGCAGTTCACTTTCGTTTTCGGTGTAGTGCAGAATGCAGCCGTTTTCCCCGCCGCCTACGATGGTGTTATAGGACGGGAAGCGCGCGCCGTGACGGTTAAATTCATGGTGAATTTCCCCTTCAAGCTGGTACTCGAACATACCGGGACGGCACTTTTCCATGGCGCGGGTATGCGCCAGGGCGCTGATTTCGCCCGCGCGGCGCATCACGTTCAGCTCTTCTTCAGACTTAAACAGGCGCATCTCATGCACCACCGGTCGCCAGTCTGTCAGGGTTGCGGGTGCAGACAAATTCTGACGTGAGCCTTTACGCAGCTTATCCAGCGCAGTGAAAACAATCTCATCCGCATAGGCGTATTCACCCTGCGCGTGGTACAGCACGTCCAGGCCGTTGAGCAGTTGATAGAGCTGCTGGTTGATTTCGCTGTAGGCCAGCGCGCGGTCCACGCCCAGTTTTTCCGGCGCCGCCTCCTGACCTAAGCGGCGGCCAAACCAGATTTCCGCAGTCAGATCGCGAACGCGGTTGAAAATCACGCTGTGGTTGTGGGTGTCATTGCTTTTAATCAGCACCAGTACCGCTTCCGGCTCGTTAAACCCGGTGAAGTACCAGAAATCACTGCTCTGGCGATAGGGGTATTCGCTGTCGGCGCTGCGCGTCACTTCCGGCGCGGCGAAAATCAGGGCAGCGCTTCCCGGCTGCATTTTTGCCAGCAGCGCCTGACGACGGCGAGAATACTCTTGACTGGAGATAACCATGACACCCTCCTGTGCGTTATTTTTCTTAGTGTAATGTTGGCTTGCGAACTTCCGGCGCGGTCGGCTGCGAGCGCGTAAAGTTGTCGTGGCACAGCAGAGACGCCACGCGCACGTACTCGATGATCTCTTCGAGAGACATCTCCAGCTCTTCCTGGTCTTCGTCTTCATCGTAGCCGAGCTGGGCGATGTTACGCAGATCGTCGATCGCTTCACCCGCTTCGCCGGTCACTTTATCCAGTTTAGGCTGGGTTACGCCCAGGCCAAGCAGATAGTGGTTTACCCAACCCGCGAGCGCATCAGCGCGATCGAAGACGCTGACATCGTCGCCTTCAGGCAGATAAAGCTGAAAAAGAAAGCCATCGTCTTCCAGGGAATCGCTGGTTGCGGCGTGCATTTTACGCAGCGCTTCCGCCAGTTCGTGGCCAAACGCCAGCCCTTCGTTGGTGAGGTCGTGGATCAGCGGCTGCCATGAGCTGTCGCTGTTTCCGCCGCACAGTATGCCGCTGATCAGACCGTGCATTTCGGCAGGGGTTAGACCGACTCCCTGCTGGTTCAGTAACTGGTTTAAATCCTTGTAACCAGGCATTTCGTTCTGTATAGACATACGCATTCGTCATCAAAGGGAGGATATTCATGATATGCTACCACTTTGGACCCTGGTGATACCAGAAAAGGGCTTGTATCTTCACATCAGGGTAGCTATAGTGTCGCCCCTTCGCAGCCCCCGGGGCAGTAAGCGAAGGCAGCGCAGTCAATCAGCAGGAAGGTGGCATGTCTGCACAACCCGTCGATCTCCAGATTTTTGGCCGTTCACTGCGAGTGAATTGTCCGCCTGAACAAAGGGATGCTTTGAATCAGGCTGCGGACGATTTGAATCAGCGGTTGCAAGATCTAAAAGAACGCACTAGAGTCACAAATACTGAGCAGCTGGTTTTCATCGCCGCGTTGAACATCAGCTATGAACTGACTCAGGAAAAAGCGAAGACCCGCGATTACGCGGCAAGCATGGAGCAGCGCATTAAAATGCTCCAGCAGACCATTGAACAGGCATTGCTTGATCAAGGTCGCAGTCCTGAAAGACCGGGACCAAAGTTTGAATAACACTTCTCAGTTGACTATGGTAGAGTAACTGTGAAGACAAAATTTCTCTGAGATGTTTGCAAGCGGGCCAGTCCCCTGAGCCGATATTTCATACCACAAGAATGTGGCGCTCCATGGTTGGTGAGCATGCTCGGTCCGTCCGAGAAGCCTTAAAACTATGACGACACATTCACCTTGAACCAAGGGTTCAAGGGTTACAGCCTGCGGCGGCATCTCGGAGATTCCCTCTCTCTTCTTCTACCAACTACCATGACTCAATTCCCTGAAGTTTCTGCTTCACGCCAGGATATCCGTCAGCTCATTCGCCAGCGTCGTCGTGCCTTAAGCGCCGAACAACAGACACAGTTTGCCCAGCAGGCTGCCGCCCGTATGATGGCCTATCCGCCTGTGGTGATGGCAAACACCGTCGCCCTGTTTCTTTCGTTTGATGGTGAGCTGGATACCCAACCGCTTATCGACCAGCTCTGGCGCGCCGGGAAAAAAGTTTATCTGCCGGTGCTGCATCCCTTTAGCCGGGGCAATCTGCTGTTTCTGCACTACCATCCGCACAGCGAGCTGGTGGTGAATCGTCTGAAAATCACCGAACCCAAACTCGACGTGCGCGATGTGCTGCCGCTATCTGAACTGGATGTGCTGATTACGCCGCTGGTGGCGTTTGACGAGCAGGGACAGCGCCTGGGAATGGGCGGTGGTTTTTACGACAGAACGCTACAAAACTGGCAGCAGTACGGATTGCAGCCGGTGGGCTATGCGCATGATTGTCAGGGCGTGGAGGCATTACCCGTAGAGAAATGGGATGTGCCGTTACCGGCGGTGGTGACGCCCAGTAAAACCTGGACCTGGTAGAACAAAGCCGGGTGGCGGCTACGCCTTACCCGGCCTACATAAATCCTCGAACTTTGTAGGTCGGGTAAGCGTAAGCGCCACCCGACACACAGACCGCACGAACATTGTAGGTCGGGTAAGCGTAAGCGCCACCCGACACACAGACCGCACGACCGTTGTAGGTCGGGTAAGCGTGAGCGCCACCCGACACACAGACCGCACGAACATTGTAGGTCGGGTAAGCGTGAGCGCCACCCGACACCACAGACCGCACGAACATTGTAGGTCGGGTAAGCGTAAGCGCCACCCGACACACAGACCGCACGAACATTGTAGGTCGGGTAAGCGTAAGCGCCACCCGACACACAGACCGCACGAACATTGTAGGTCGGGTAAGCGTGAGCGCCACCCGACACACAGACCGCACGAACATTGTAGGTCGGGTAAGCGTAAGCGCCACCCGACACCACAGACCGCACTATCAGTACAGCAGACGCGCGCGAATCGTCCCCGGAATGGCCTTCATGCTCTGCAATGCTTTCTCGGCAATGTCTTCATCCGCTTCAATATCAATCACCACATAACCCATCTGCGCGTTCGTTTGCAGATACTGCGCGGCAATGTTGACGCCCTGTTCGGCAAAGATCTGGTTGATAGCAGTCAGCACGCCCGGACGGTTTTCGTGAATGTGCAGCAGACGACGCCCGCCGTGTAGCGGCAGAGACACTTCCGGGAAGTTCACCGCAGAGAGCGTTGAACCGTTGTCGGAATATTTGCTCAGCTTGCCCGCCACTTCCAGGCCGATATTCTCCTGCGCTTCCTGAGTAGAACCGCCGATGTGCGGCGTCAGGATCACGTTGTCGAACTCGCACAGCGGAGAGGTGAACGGATCGCTGTTGGTGGCCGGTTCCGTCGGGAACACGTCAATCGCCGCACCCGCCAGATGCTTACGCTTCAGCGCATCGCACAGCGCAGGAATATCGACCACTGTACCGCGCGCGGCGTTGATCAGCAGTGAGCCCGGCTTCATCAGCGCCAGCTCTTCCGCTCCCATCATGTTTTTTGTGGACGCATTTTCCGGCACGTGCAGGCTGACCACGTCGCTCATGTTCAGCAGGTCAGAAAGATGCTGCACCTGCGTCGCGTTACCCAGCGGCAGTTTGTTTTCGATATCGTAGAAAAACACGTGCATGCCAAGGGATTCCGCCAGAATACCAAGCTGCGTACCGATGTGGCCGTAACCAATAATCCCGAGTTTTTTACCACGCGCTTCGTAGGAGCCCGCGGCCAGTTTATTCCACACGCCGCGGTGCGCTTTGGCGTTAGCTTCCGGAATACCGCGAAGGAGTAGCAGCAGCTCGCCAATCACCAGCTCCGCCACGGAACGGGTGTTGGAGAACGGGGCGTTAAAGACCGGGATACCGCGTTTTGCGGCAGCATTCAGATCAACCTGGTTGGTACCGATACAGAAACAGCCAATCGCCACCAGCTTTTCCGCCGCAGCAATAACGTCTTCAGTCAGTTGGGTACGGGATCGCAGGCCAATGAAATGGGCATCACGGATGGACGCTTTCAGCTCTTCAGTATCCAGCGCGCCTTTGTGAAATTCGATGTTGGTGTAACCTGCAGCGCGAAGGCTATCGAGCGCTTTCTGGTGCACGCCTTCAACCAGCAGGAATTTAATCTTGTCTTTCTCCAGTGATACCTTTGCCATTTACCCGACCCTGTTTTTATCTGAACTGATGTTGTGCTGGATATAAATCCCGTGCAGCCAACATATCAAAAAAAACTATTGCAGCAATATGAACGTTTGCGTCGGCACTCTGAAGAAAAGTCATACAGAGCAAAATGACAGAGGAAAATGCTATGGAAATTTACAAACGCGGAAGGATCGGCAAAAGAGGCGGAAAAACGTGACACAAGTCACCGAATTTAGCTTTTCAAAATTTTTTAGCGGGGGGAGCGCTCCCCCCGTCAGATCATTTTACGATGGTTTTTACACCGTCAGCCGTGCCGATCAGCGCCACGTCCGCGCCACGGTTGGCAAATAACCCTACGGTAACGACGCCCGGAATGCCGTTGATCGCATTTTCCAGCGCAATGGCATCGAGGATCTCAAGGCCGTGAACGTCGAGGATCACGTTGCCGTTGTCGGTCACCACACCCTGACGGTATTCCGGACGACCACCCAGCTTCACCAGTTGACGTGCCACGGCACTGCGCGCCATCGGGATCACTTCGACCGGCAGCGGGAAACTCCCCAGAATGTCGACCTGCTTGGAGGCGTCGGCGATGCAGATGAACTTATCCGCCACGGAGGCAATGATTTTTTCACGGGTCAGCGCCGCGCCACCGCCTTTGATCATCTGCATGTGGCCGTTGATTTCATCCGCGCCATCAACGTAAATGCCCAGACGGTCCACTTCGTTGAGGTCGAAAACAGTGATGCCGAGGCTTTTCAGCTTTTCCGTGGAAGCATCGGAGCTCGAAACCGCGCCCTCGATTTGCCCCTTCATCGTGCCCAGCGCATCGATAAAGTGCGCCGCCGTCGATCCCGTACCAACACCGACAATGGTACCCGGCTGTACGTACTGGAGAGCGGCCCATCCTACTGCTTTTTTCAGTTCATCCTGCGTCATGATCGTTTTGCCTGTGGTGTGAAAACTCAGGGCGCATTATAGAACACGTCGAATGGATTTCGTCTGCCACGAAGGGAAAATTGTGTCATAGTGCAGATTAAGCAAAATTAAGGAGTCAGCCAGAGCAATGAAACGTCCGGACTACAGAACACTACAGGCACTTGATGCAGTTATTCGTGAACGCGGTTTTGAGCGCGCGGCGCAAAAGCTGTGCATCACCCAGTCCGCCGTATCACAGCGTATCAAACAGCTTGAAAACATGTTCGGGCAGCCGCTGCTGGTGCGTACCGTACCGCCGCGTCCAACGGAGCAAGGACAAAAGCTCCTCGCCCTGCTGCGCCAGGTTGAACTGCTGGAAGACGAGTGGCTGGGCGATGAACAGACCGGCTCCACGCCGCTGCTGCTGTCGCTGGCGGTGAACGCCGACAGTCTGGCAACCTGGCTGCTGCCGGCCCTTGCGCCGGTGCTGGCCGACTCCCCTATCCGCCTGAATCTCCAGGTTGAAGATGAAACCCGCACCCAGGAACGCCTGCGTCGCGGCGAAGTGGTTGGTGCCGTCAGTATTCAGCCTCAGGCGCTGCCAAGCTGTCTGGTGGATCAGTTGGGCGCGCTGGATTACCTCTTCGTCGGTTCAAAAGCCTTTGCCGAGCGCTATTTCCCGAACGGTGTGACCCGCGCCGCGCTGCTAAAAGCCCCTGCCGTCGCGTTCGACCATCTGGACGATATGCATCAGGCCTTCCTGCAGCAAAACTTCGATCTGCCGCCGGGCAGCGTGCCGTGTCATATCGTTAACTCGTCCGAAGCCTTTGTGCAGCTTGCACGTCAGGGAACCACCTGCTGCATGATCCCGCATCTGCAGATTGAGAAAGAGTTGAAAAGCGGTGAGCTGATTGATTTAACTCCGGGGCTGTATCAGCGCCGGATGTTGTACTGGCACCGTTTTGCTCCGGAAAGCCGCATGATGCGCAACGTCACCGACGCGCTGCTGGCGTTTGGGCATAAGGTGTTAAGACAGGATTGAAAAACAAGCCGGGTGGCGGCTTCGCCTTACCCGGCCTACGGGTTACTGAGCTGGCTTTTCAGTCGGCTCCAGCTGGAACACCACATCAACCTGATCGTCGAACTGAATGGTTGGCTGCTCGTAGGTTTCCTGAGCAGAAACCGGCGCGGCGTCCGCTTTCATCATCCGCACCATCGGGCTTGGCTGGTAGTTTGAGACGTGGTAACGCACGCTGTAAACCGGACCGAGCTTGCTCTTGAAGCCGGATGCCAGCTGCTGTGCCTGATGAATGGCATCATCAATCGCCGCTTTACGCGCTTCGTCTTTATACTTCTCCGGTTGCGCAACGCCCAGCGAGACGGAACGAATTTCGTTCAGCCCTGCCTTCAGCGCACCATCCAGCAATCCGTTGAGCTTATCAAGCTGGCGCACGGTCACTTCTACAGTACGCACGGCGCGATAGCCTTTCAGGATGCTTTTGCCGTTCTGGTAATCGTAATCCGGTTGAGTACGCAGGTTCGCAGAGCTGATGTCTTTTTTCGCGACACCGTTCTGTTCCAGGAAAGAGAGGTATTGCGCAACACGATCGTCTGCCTGTTTCTTGGCGGAAGCAGCATCTTTCGCCGCCACGTTCACTTCAATTGCCAGGGTTGCAACATCCGGTACCGCATCCACGCTTGCCGTACCTGAAGTGACAATGTGCGGGCCGTTTGGCAGTTCATTCGCCTGCACCGACACCGCACCTAAACTTACTAATGCCGCCAGGGCCATCACCTTAAACTTCACTGTCATTCCTCCATGTTGCGAAGAGTGCCCTGTTAACAGGGCTCATGCCAGCAAGCTTAGCGGGTCTTGTTCAGATGTCCATAAGACAACGCTTAGTTGAACAATCCCTGTACGTGATGAATGCCCTCTTTCGCCAGCTGGAAGGCAATAAACCACATCACCAGCCCCACCAGGGTATTGATAATGCGCTGCGCTTTGGCGGTACGCAGTCGTGGCGCCAGCCACGCCGCCAGGATCGCAAGACCAAAGAACCAGAGGAAGGAGGCGCTGACCGTACCGAGCGCAAACCAGCGTTTCGGCTCAACGTCCAGCTGTCCACCCAGGCTGCCGAGCACCACGAACGTATCAAGATAAACGTGCGGGTTAAGCCATGTCACGGCGAGCATGGTGACGATAATCTTCCAGCGCCCTTGCTTCATCACTTCGGCGCTCGCCAGCTCAAGATTGCTGCTCATGGCCGTTTTCAGGGCGCCAAACCCGTACCACAGCAGAAACGCTACGCCGCCCCAGGTAACCAGCGCCAGCAGCCACGGCGACTGCATCAACAGGGCGCTGCCGCCAAAAATCCCGGCGCAAATCAGCAGCAGATCGCTCACCGCGCACAGCAAGGCAATCATTAGATGGTACTGACGGCGGATACCCTGATTCATCACGAACGCATTTTGTGGACCAAGGGGAAGGATCATGGCCGCACCTAACGCAAGCCCTTGAAAATAGTAAGATAACATAACGTAATTCTCGCAGAGTTGTCCTGGGGCAGACTATACTGCGGGAACGACATTAGAGGAAATGGATAATATTAATTGGGGATTAGCGGGGCTAATAAAAGAAAAGCCCGGTGTCGCTGACGCTTACCGGGCCTACGGAGACGTTACTCTGCTTCTTTGACTTTTTTGACGTTTACGTCCATCTGCGGGTACGGGAAGCTGATGCCGTTAGCATCGAAGTCACGCTTAATGCGCTCCAGCACATCCCAGTATACGTTTTGCAGATCGCTGCTTTTGCTCCAGATGCGCACCACAAAATTAATGGATGATGCGCCCAGTTCATTCAGACGAACGGTCTGCTCGCGGTCCTTCAGAATACGGTCATCTGAAGCAATGATGTTGGTAATCAGAGACTTCACCTGATCGATATCGGAATCGTACGCCACGCTGATGATCAGCTCGTTACGACGCACCGGCTCGCGGGAGAAGTTAATGATATTGCCGGCAATGATTTTCCCGTTCGGTACCACCACAATACGACCGTCGACAGTACGCAGAGTGGTAGAGAAAATCTGTACCTGCAACACGGTACCCGCGATCCCGCCTAAATCCACGTATTCACCGGAACGGAACGGACGGAAGGTTACCAGCAGTACGCCCGCCGCCAGGTTCGACAGCGAACCCTGTAATGCCAGACCAATGGCCAGACCGGCAGCACCGAGCACAGCGATGACGGATGCCGTCTGCACGCCGACACGCCCCAGCGCCGCAATCAGCGTAAAGGCGATGATGCCGTAACGCACCAGCGCGGAGAGGAAATCGGCGACCGTGGCGTCAATGTGTCGTGCAACCATCACCCGGTTGACCGCGTTCGATACGATACGCGCCACGATCATCCCGACAATGATGATGGCAATAGCGGCAACAATATTCACAGCGTAGCTCAGCAGTAGCGCCTGGTTGCGCACCAGCCAGTTACCCGCGTGATTGATGCTGTCTACAACATCAAGTTGTTCCATTTATTCTTCCTTTTGCTAAACCAAAACACAAAATCTATCCCTTAAGGGGACAGGCAGGTCAGTAAAGGGTAAACAAAAAGAGCGGGTAATGCCAAACAGATCACAAAATCAGGTATTGCAGGATATTGAAAAAGCATAAAAAAAGGCCCGCATTTGCGGGCCTTCTGATGTGCTGTCAGCAGTACAAATTACAGAACGTCAACCGCGTTCAGTTCTTTGAATGCCTGCTCCAGACGAGTAATCATAGAAGTCTGGGCAGCGCGCAGCCATACGCGTGGATCGTAGTATTTCTTGTTCGGCTGGTCTTCGCCTTTCGGGTTGCCCAGCTGACCTTGCAGGTAAGCTTCGTTGGTTTTGTAGTATTGCAGGATACCGTCCCAGGTTGCCCACTGGGTGTCGGTATCGATGTTCATTTTCACTACGCCGTAGCTTACGGAATCTTTGATTTCCTGAGCAGAAGAACCGGAACCGCCGTGGAAGACGAAGTTCAGGCTGTTGTGCGGCAGGTTGTGTTTCTTAGACACATATTCCTGAGAATCACGCAGGATGGTCGGGGTCAGAACCACGTTACCTGGCTTGTACACGCCGTGCACGTTACCGAAGGATGCTGCGATGGTGAAGCGTGGGCTGATTTTGCTCAGCTCGGTGTAAGCGTAATCAACGTCTTCTGGCTGAGTGTACAGAGCAGAAGCGTCCATGTGGCTGTTGTCCACACCGTCTTCTTCACCGCCGGTGCAACCCAGTTCGATTTCCAGGGTCATGCCCATTTTGGACATACGCGCCAGGTACTTAGAGCAGATCTCGATGTTTTCTTCCAGAGACTCTTCGGACAGGTCGATCATGTGAGAAGAGAACAGTGGCTTACCGGTTGCTGCGAAGTGTTTTTCACCTGCGTCCAGCAGACCGTCGATCCATGGCAGCAGTTTTTTCGCGCAGTGGTCAGTGTGCAGGATAACCGGAACACCGTAGTGCTCAGCCATCTGGTGAACATGATGTGCGCCAGAGATAGCACCCAGGATAGCAGCGCCCTGAGGAACGTCAGTTTTCACGCCTTTACCTGCGATGAACGCAGCGCCGCCGTTAGAGAACTGAACGATAACCGGTGCTTTGACTTTTGCAGCGGTTTCCAGTACGGCATTGATGGAGTCGGTACCTACGCAGTTAACTGCTGGCAGAGCGAAGTTGTTTTCTTTAGCTACCTGGAACACTTTCTGTACGTCATCACCAGTGATAACGCCAGGTTTTACGAAATCAAAAATTTTAGACATGTTGCTTAGTCCTGTATCTTCGGCCGTTAGAAAAGGTGCGAGCTCTGATAAGCGCGCTGAAAATTGGGCAGGTTTCCCTGCCCCTGAATGGCTTACTTCTTAGCGCGCTCTTCGAGCATTGCTACTGCTGGCAGGACTTTGCCTTCCACGAATTCGAGGAATGCGCCGCCACCAGTGGAGATGTAGGAGATCTTGTCAGCGATACCGAACAGGTCGATAGCTGCCAGGGTGTCACCACCGCCTGCGATAGAGAACGCTTCGCTGTCTGCGATAGCGTTAGCCACGATTTCAGTCCCTTTGCGGAAGTTCGGGAATTCGAACACGCCGACAGGACCGTTCCACAGGATAGTTTTTGCGTTTTTCAGGATTTCAGCCAGTTTCTGTGCAGAAACGTCGCCCAGGTCCAGAATCTGCTCTTCATCTTTGATGTCATTAACAGATTTAAGGGTTGCGGTAGCAGTTTCGGAGAACTCGGTCGCCACGCGAACGTCAGTTGGAACCGGGATATCACAGGTGCTCAGCAGACGTTTGGCTTCGTCAACCAGATCCGCTTCGTACAGGGATTTACCCACGTTGTGGCCTTGCGCAGCAACAAAGGTGTTCGCGATACCACCGCCAACGATAAGCTGGTCAGCAATTTTGGACAGAGAATCCAGAACGGTCAGTTTGGTAGAAACTTTAGAACCACCAACGATAGCGACCATCGGACGAGCAGGTTCTTTCAGTGCTTTACCCAGCGCTTCCAGTTCGTCAGCCAACAGTGGACCTGCACAGGCGACGTCTGCGAATTTACCGATACCGTGGGTAGAAGCCTGCGCACGGTGAGCCGTACCGAATGCATCCATCACGAATACGTCGCACAGCGCAGCGTATTTTTTGGACAGGGTTTCGTCGTCTTTCTTTTCGCCTTTGTTGAAGCGAACGTTTTCCAGAACAACCAGCTCACCTTCGGCAACTTCCACGCCGTCCAGGTAATCTTTCACCAGGCGAACCGGGTTGGACAGTTTGTCTTTCAGGTAATTAACAACCGGCAGCAGAGAGAACTCTTCGTTGTACTCGCCTTCAGTTGGACGGCCCAGGTGGGAGGTGACCATCACTTTAGCGCCCTGCTTCAGAGCCAGTTCAATGGTTGGCAGAGATGCACGGATACGCGCGTCGCTGGTCACTTTGCCATCTTTAACCGGTACGTTCAGATCGGCACGGATGAAAACGCGTTTACCTGCCAGATCCAGATCGGTCATCTTAATTACAGACATGGTGAATCCTCTCGTTGATTCTTAAAGTTTTGCAAGCGCAAGGTGCGCTCTACCTGAAACCTTTTGCGGCCATGGCTAACGTGGTGTCGAGCATTCGGTTAGCAAAGCCCCATTCGTTATCACACCAGACCAGCGTCTTGATGAGGTGCGCACCACTGACTCGCGTCTGCGTGCCATCCACGATGGCGCTGTGCGGGTCGTGGTTAAAATCTACTGAGACCAACGGTAATTCCGTATAGTCAACTATACCATGAAATGCTCCCTGTGCCGCTTTTTGCAGCAACAGGTTGACTTCACAGGCTTTTACCGGTTTTTTCACCGTCACGCTAAGATCGATTGCGGTGACGTTTATCGTCGGGACGCGCACGGCAATCGCTTCGAAACGGTCGTTAAACTGCGGGAAAATACGCGTGATCCCGGCAGCCAGTTTCGTATCCACCGGAATGATGGACTGGCTCGCCGCGCGAGTGCGTCGTAAATCCGGATGGTAGGCGTCGATAACCTGCTGATCGTGCATGGCGGAGTGAATCGTGGTCACGGTACCGGATTCAATGCCATACGCATCGTCTAACAGTTTAATGACCGGAATAATGCAGTTGGTGGTACAGGAGGCGTTGGAGACAATGCGGTGTTCAGCCTGCAGCTCGTGCTGGTTGACACCAAACACGACGGTGGCGTCGAGGTCGTGACTGCCGGGATGGGAGAACAGCACTTTTTTCGCGCCAGCATTCAGATGCGCTTCGCCATGTTCACGGTTACCGTACACGCCGGTACAGTCCAGCACCACATCCACACCCAGTTCGCGCCAGGGCAGCTCTTCAATACTGTTCTCATGCAGCACGCGGATGGCATCGTCACCGACGAACAGCTGTTCCCTTTCCTGGCGAACGTCCCAGGCAAAGCGACCGTGGCTGGTGTCATATTTCAACAAATGCGCCATGCCCGCAGCATCCGCCAGTTCATTGATTGCCACCACGGTGATTTCCGCACGACGCCCGGATTCATATAAAGCACGAACCACGTTGCGCCCGATGCGACCGAAGCCATTAATCGCTACGCGTACGGTCATAGATCTCCTGCAAAGCTATCCCTGAGTTTGAGGTGGCTGAAAGAGTAATCCAGCGACGCCCGAAGGGGAATCCTTGCTGTCACAAACTGCGATTGATTGGTCAATTGTCGAACATTTAATCGACTGAAACGCTTCAGCAAGAATAAGCGAATCGGGGAATAAAAGGAATCTCTGTCCAGATGAATAAGCGAGCTATATGACTTGCATCACATTTTCGGTGGAATAATTTACAGAGCAGTTACATGTCTGAGGAATCGTGCATACAAAAAAGCCGGGTGGCGCTAACGCTTACCCGGCCTACATTTTATGCCATTTGTAGGCCCGGTAAGCGTTAGCGCCACCGGGCAAAACGGCAATTACAGCAGTTCTTTCGCCTTAGCGACAACGTTCTCAACGGTGAAGCCAAACTCTTCAAACAGCTGTTCAGCCGGCGCAGACTCACCAAACGTGGTCATACCGACGATAGCGCCGTTCAGGCCAACGTATTTGAACCAGTAGTCAGCGATACCCGCTTCCACTGCCACGCGAGCGGAGACCGCTTTAGGCAGTACGGATTCGCGGTACGCGGCATCCTGCTTGTCGAACGCATCGGTAGATGGCATAGAAACCACACGCGCTTTCACGCCTTCAGCAGTCAGTTTTTCCCATGCGGCAACGGCCAGTTCAACTTCAGAACCGGTCGCGATGAAGATCAGCTCAGGCTGGCCTGCGCAATCTTTCAGCACGTAACCACCGCGCGCGATGTTTGCCAGCTGCTCTGGGGTACGTTCCTGCTGCGCCAGGTTCTGACGGGAGAGGATCAGCGCGGTCGGGCCGTCCTGACGCTCAACGCCGTATTTCCACGCCACCGCAGATTCAACCTGGTCACATGGACGCCATGTGCTCATGTTCGGGGTCACGCGCAGGGAAGCTACCTGCTCTACCGGCTGGTGAGTTGGACCATCTTCGCCCAGACCGATGGAGTCGTGGGTGTAGACCATCACCTGACGCTGTTTCATCAGCGCAGCCATACGCACGGCGTTACGTGCATATTCTACGAACATCAGGAAGGTAGAGGTGTACGGCAGGAAACCACCGTGCAGAGCGATACCGTTGGCAATCGCAGTCATACCGAATTCACGTACACCATAATGGATGTAGTTACCGGCATTGTCTTCGTTGATTGGCTTAGAGCCAGACCACAGGGTCAGGTTAGATGGCGCCAGGTCAGCGGAGCCGCCGAGGAATTCTGGAAGCAGAGGACCAAACGCTTCGATCGCATTCTGAGACGCTTTACGGCTGGCGATTTTAGACGGGTTCGCCTGCAACTTCGCGATGAACTCGTTCGCTTTCGCGTCGAAGTCAGACGGCATGTCGCCTTTCATACGACGGGTGAATTCAGCCGCTTCCTGTGGGAAGGCTTTCGCGTAAGCCGCGAACTTCTCGTTCCAGGCTGCTTCTTTCGCCTGGCCCACTTCTTTCGCATCCCACTGCGCGTAGATTTCAGATGGGATTTCGAAGGCAGGGTGTTTCCAGCCAAGCGCTTCACGGGTCAGTGCGATTTCCGCGTCGCCCAGTGGTGCGCCGTGGGAGTCGTGAGTGCCCGCTTTGTTCGGAGAACCGAAGCCGATGATGGTTTTGCACATCAGCAGGGACGGTTTGTCGGTCACGGCGCGCGCTTCTTCTACGGCACGTTTAATCGAGTCAGCATCGTGGCCATCAACGCCGCGCACAACGTGCCAGCCGTAGGCTTCGAAACGTGCGGCGGTGTCGTCAGTGAACCAGCCTTCAACGTGACCGTCGATGGAGATGCCGTTGTCGTCGTAGAACGCAACCAGTTTACCCAGCTTCAGGGTGCCTGCCAGGGAGCACACTTCGTGAGAAATGCCTTCCATCATGCAGCCGTCGCCCAGGAACGCATAGGTGAAGTGGTCAACGATGTCGTGGCCAGGACGGTTGAACTGTGCCGCCAGGGTCTTCTCAGCAATCGCCATACCCACGGCATTCGCAATGCCCTGACCCAGCGGACCGGTAGTGGTTTCAACGCCAGCGGTGTAGCCCACTTCCGGGTGACCTGGAGTTTTGGAGTGCAGCTGACGGAAGTTTTTCAGCTCTTCAATTGGCAGATCGTAGCCAGTGAGGTGCAGCAGGCTGTAGATCAGCATAGAGCCATGGCCGTTAGACAGCACGAAACGGTCGCGGTCTGCCCATGCCGGGTTCTGCGGGTTGTGGTTAAGGAAATCACGCCACAGGACTTCGGCGATGTCAGCCATGCCCATAGGGGCGCCCGGGTGGCCGGATTTGGCTTTCTGTACTGCGTCCATGCTCAGCGCACGAATAGCATTAGCAAGCTCTTTACGTGAGGACATTTTAACTCCAGATCGGACTGTTAAAGGCCATGCCCTTGACGACAGCGCGTTTTGGGCTACGCCGGAAAAAAGTGCCAACAATGTAACCCAAGCCGCAGGGCATGTACATGGACCATTCTTTTGCAGCTTAAGAAATCTCTGGATCATGCTCGCATGTTGCGCAATCTACTCGCCCGCCCCTGTAGATATTCCTTATACTTAGCCCGACACCGGCTTCGTTGACGGTGCATTTTTCGGAATTAATTCAGATTAACGAGTACGGAAGCAACATCATGAAAATGCGTGCAATTGGGCTGGCTGTGGGAACAACGCTCCTGCTAAGCGGCTGTCAGAATATGGATTCTAACGGCCTGATGACCTCAGGCGCAGAAGCTTTTCAGGCCTACTCATTGAGCGATGCGCAGGTGAAAGCGCTGAGCGACGAGGCCTGTAAGGATATGGATGGAAAAGCTACGCTTGCCCCGGCAAACAGCACCTACACGCAGCGTCTGAACAAGATTGCTTCCGCGCTGGGCGACAACATTAACGGTCAGCCGGTGAACTACAAGGTGTATATGGCGAAAGACGTCAACGCCTTCGCGATGGCTAACGGCTGTATCCGCGTTTACAGCGGCCTGATGGACATGATGACCGACAACGAAGTGGAAGCGGTGATCGGCCATGAAATGGGTCACGTTGCTCTCGGTCACGTGAAGAAAGGGATGCAGGTTGCGCTGGGCACCAATGCCGTGCGTGCTGCGGCGGCCTCTGCGGGCGGCATTGTCGGCAGCCTGTCCCAGTCGCAGCTGGGCGACGTGGGTGAGAAACTGGTTAACTCCCAGTTCTCCCAGCGTCAGGAGTCGGAAGCGGATGACTACTCTTACGATCTGTTGCGCAAACGCGGCATCAATCCATCGGGTTTAGCCACCAGCTTCGAAAAACTGGCGAAACTGGAGGAAGGCCGTCAAAGCTCCATGTTTGACGATCACCCGGCCTCCGTTGAACGCGCGCAGCATATCCGTGACCGCATGGCGGCAGACGGAATTAAATAAAACTTCGGCCCGGTGCGCGCCGCGCTACCGGGCAACAAGGCTCAATCAGTACAGCGTTTTCTGTGGCGGCCCGGCAAACTTCAGGGCGCCAATCTGCCCCATCCGCACTTCCACCACCGACGGCCCCGGCATCGCCAGCGCTTCCGTCATCACCGCATCAAAGTCCTCAGCCCGCTCAACGCTCCAGGCCTGTAGCCCAATCGCCTGCGCCAGCAGGGTAAAGTCCGGTGTATGCAGTTCGTTATAATACTGACGCCCGCCAAAATATTTATCCTGAATACCGCGCATTACGCCGTAGCCCCCGTCGTTCATGATGAGCAGCGTCACGTTGGCTTTCTCCTGCGCCAGCGTCGCCAGCTCGCCTAAATTGAGGCTCAGGCCGCCGTCGCCCACCAGTCCCACCACCTTACGCTGCGGGTTGGCAATCGCGGTGCCGATGGCCATCGGCAGTCCCATACCAATCGCCCCGGCGAGGGAGTGAATGTTCAGCAGCGGACCGTTAGCCCTGAACAGACGGCTACCCCACAGGCTACCGGACACGGTGATATCGCGCACCAGCAGGCCGTCTTTCGGCAGGGCTTTTTCTATGGCGTCGTTAAGCTTCGCATAGGCGCCGCACTGCTCGCGCAGCCCCTGCTCAGCTTGCCCGACCGCCTGCTGCACCTGCATATCCCACTGCGCGTTGCCCCACTCGCGGCCCTGCACTTTTTTAGCCAGCGCGCCAAGCAGCGCTGAACAATCGGCTATCAACGTGTTATCCATCAAGTAGTTACGGCTGGCTGCCGCCGGGTCGATATCAATCTGCACGCACGGGGACGGCAGCTCAAGCGTCCAGGAGCGGGTTTCGTTGCTGCGCAGACGTGAACCGGCGACCAGCGTAAAATCACACTGCGCAATGAGCGCCTCCACCGACGGCGAGTTGTGGAACGCCCGCAGGCTGGCGCGGTGGTCGTCCGGCAGCACGCCGCGCGCGTGGGTGCTGGAAATCACGGTGATGCCCGCATCCGCCAGTTTTTTCACCGCCTCAGCGCTTCCCAGCGCCCCGCCGCCCAGCCACAGCAGCGGCTGTTTCGCCTGTTTGAGCTGCGCCCACAGCGCGTCAACCATCCCGGTATCCACGGCTGGAACCGATGCCGGTTTGACCGGGGCGGTAACCAGCGACAGCGGAATTTTGGCGCCCTGAATATCAATCGGGATTTCCACCGAAACCGGTCCGCACGGCGGGGTCTGCGCGTCCTGGATGGCTTTATGCAGAATGGCTATCGCCTGATTCGCATTGCTGATACGGTACGCCCGTTTTGAGCTGGCCTTCAGGAAGGTCAGCTGATCGCGGGTTTCATGGATAAACCCGGTGTCGGCGTCCAGCCAGGCTTTCTCTACCTGCCCGGTTAAATGCAGCAGCGGCGTGCAGGCATTCATCGCTTCCACCAGCGCGCCTACCGCGTTCCCGGCCCCCGCGCCGGTGCTGGTCAGCGCCACGCCGAGGCCGGAAAAGCGCCCGTGAGCATCGGCCATGGTGACGGAACCGGCTTCACCGCGCGCGGGTACAAAGCGGATATTGCCCCGCTGCCCAACCGCATCCGCTATCGGCAGGTTGTGAATGGAGATGACGCCGTAGATGGCCTCAACCTGATACTGCTCCAGCGTTCTGGCGATGGCGTCGCCGACGGTTATCATTTCGCTCATTGCTCACCCTTTCTCAGTCGCACCAGTGGTTGACGCTGTTACCCGTCGCCAGATAAATGCTCTTTTGTTGCATCCAGGCTTTCAGCCCCTGGATACCCTTCTCGCGGCCCAGACCGCTCTCTTTAAAGCCCCCGAACGGGGTCGAAATCGCAAAAACTTTGTAGGTGTTGATCCACACCGTGCCTGCCTCCAGCTGCTCGCTGAGACGCAGGGCGCGCCCGGAATCGCGCGTCCAGATCCCCGCCGCCAGGCCGTAAACCGAGTCGTTCGCCTCGCTGATCAACGCCGCTTCATCGCCAAACGGCATCGCCACCAGCACCGGGCCGAAGATCTCCTCCTGACAGGCGCGAGCGCTGTTGTTTAGCCCTTCGATAATGGTTGGCTGGAAAAAGCTGCCGTTTGCCAGAGCGGGATCGGCGGGGATCTCGCCGCCGCACAGCACGCGGCCCCCTTCCCGCTTCGCCAGTTCGACGTACTCGATCACGCTCTGGCGATGTTTCTCGCCGATCAGCGGTCCTACATGCACGTCGTCGGTAAACGGATGCCCGACGCGCAGCCCGCGAGTTAATTCCAGCAGCCTCGCCATCAGCGGGGCGTAAATACTCTCGTGGATAAACAGCCGCGATCCGGCGATGCACGCCTGCCCCGCCGAGCTGAAAATGCCGTAGCAGATCCCGCGCGCCGCCTGTTCGATATCGGCATCCTCCAGCACGATAGTCGGCGATTTGCCGCCCAGCTCCAGCGAGGCCGGGATCAGTTTTTCCGCCGCCACGTGCGCCAGATGACGGCCCGTAGTGGTTCCGCCGGTAAAGGAAATTTTGCGCACGCAAGGATGACGCGCCAGCGCATCGCCAATCACCGAGCCTTTGCCCGGCAGCACGCTCAGCAGCCCGGCGGGCAGCCCGGCCTGTTCAAAAATCCGCGCCAGCTCCAGCGCCATCAGCGGCGTGGCTTCGGCGGGCTTGACGATCACCGCGTTCCCGGCGGCAATCGCCGGTGCGACCTTCTGCATTTCGCTGGCAATCGGCGAGTTCCACGGCGTGATGGCCGCTACCACGCCAAGGGGCTCGTAGCGGCTCAGCGTCAGCAGATCCGGCTGGCGCGGTGTCGGAAGTTCCCCTTCCAGCAGTTCGCAGGCGGCGGCAAAGTAGCGCGCCGTTCCCGCCGCGCTCATCACCAGCCCGCACGCTTCCGCCAGCGGCTTGCCGTTATCCCGGCTCTGCATCTGCGCCAGTTCATCCACACGGGATTCAATAAGATCCGCCACCTTGTGCAGGATCTTCGCCCGCACGTGCGGCAGGCTGTTACGCCAGGCGGGATCGCGCCAGGCGCGCTCTCCGGCGTCTATCGCCTCCTCCAGGTCATCCAGGCTGGCGGCGTTCAGCGTCGCATTGATCGACCCGTCTGCCGGGAAGTGGCTCTGCATCGGGTTACCTCCGCCGTGTCGCCACTGGCCGCCGATAAAAATCTTCAGATCGTCCATCGTCACTCCTCAGCTCAGGGCCAGCTCGCGGCAGGCGCGCACCGCGCTCAGTGCCGCCAGGGTGGAGGTTTTAGGGTTAGACGCCAGCGGCAGCCCGCTCAGCTCCAGATGGAATTCGCCAAACAGCCCTTCGACGTGCAGCGTGTGGGTGTTACGTTTCGTTGCCGGGTCAACCATCAGCTGCACGCGGGTGTCATCCATCCCGACGCCGCCGAGCGCCACGGTCGCCGCTACGTTGGCGTTCGCCGGGAACAGCCGCGCCGCCTCGCGAGCGCTGCCTTCAAAAAAGACCTTTGCCTCAGCCACTGAATTCAGATCGATAAGCTGCTCGGCATAGCTGCCGCGCCAGCTGGCCGGGCTTTTGCGCGACTGATAGGTGACGCGTTCAAGCCCACCCTCTTTCGCTGCCGCCAGCCCGTCGATACCGGCCACTGCACCGGAAAGCAGAGTCAGTTTTCCGCCCGCCGCGAGCAGACGCTGCTCCAGCGCGCTGTCCGCCAGCGCGCCGGTGGAAATGACGGCCAGATGCCAGCCGCGACGCAGGATCTCTTCCCCGTACTGGGCCACCGCCTGCTGGCTGGCGCATTCCAGCACCAGATCCGGCGTTTGCGCGCACGCCATTGGCGACGTCAGCGCCTCGACCGCATCGCCAAACTGGTCGTGAATGGCGGCATGGTGAGACGCGCGCGCCACGATCCAGCCGATAGCCACACCGGCGGGCAGGCGCTCAATCACCGCCTGCGCCATGGCACCAAAACCAATCAACATTACCTTTTTCATGATGCGTCCTTACAGATGGCGACAGAAGCCGCCGGAAACGTCCAGCGCGGCGCCGGTGGTAAACGAGGCCAGCGGCGAGGCGAGGAACAGCAGCGCCTGCGCGGGCTCCTGCGGCTTGCCGAGGCGCACCATTGGAATGCCGCGCTTGCGCGCGATATCCGCCGTCCACTCCGGCCAGCTCTGGCTTTTGTCCGCCCGGTTTTCAAAGCGGCGATGCCACTGGCCGGACTCCACCATGCCGAGCAAAATGGAATTGACGCGAATGCCTTTACCCACCAGCTCTTTCGAGAGCGTCAGCGTCATGTTCAGCAGCGCGGCACGAGCAGCGGAGGTAGCGATCATGTGCTCCTCCGGCTGTAGCGCCAGCAGGGAGTTGACGCAGGTAACAGAGGCAATGTCTGACTGCTCCAGCAACGGCTGAAACGCCTGCACCGGATTGATGACGCCAAACAGCTTCAGCTCTGCCTCGTGCAGCCACGCCTCGCGCGGGGTGTCATGGAAGTGCGCCACGTAGCCCTGCCCGGCGTTGTTGATCAGCAGATCAGCCGCGCCAAAGCGCGCCTGCACCGCATCCGCAAAGGCCTGAACCTCGTCGGCATTCAGCACGTCGCAGCGGTAAGAAAAAATCTCCCCGTGGGGGAATTCGTTTTGCAGCGTCGCATGGGCGCTGGCGAGCCGGTCCGGGTCACGGCCGCAGAAGGCGACTTTCGCCCCTTCCCCCAGCAGCAGGCGCAGCGTTTCAAAGCCAATGCCAGAAGAACCGCCGGTGACTACCGCTACGCGCCCGTCAATTTGTGCATTCATCGCGCACCTCTTCGTTAATGCGTAAAAGCTGTTGGTTGAAAAACACGTCGTTATCGAGATAGCTGGCGTGCCCGGCCTGCGGAATGGCGGTAAACGGCATGCCGTAGCGCAGCGCCAGCCCCTGCACCAGTTCGGGCTGCGTTATCGCGTCCTGCTCGCCGCACCAGACTTCAAACGTGCCGGAGTATCGTTTAAGCCAGCCGTGAATGTCGTCATGCGCCAGCATCCACGCGGCGGCAAGGTAGCCTTCCGGGCGCAGCGTGCGCATGCCCGCCGCGACGGTGGCGATATCTTCCGCGCGCGCGCCGGGGCGCAGCAGCTTCGCGGCACGGGTCTGGGCGAGGATTTCGCCGCCCAACGCCATCTGCTGCTCGCGGTTGCGCCAGACCTGCTCCCGCTGCTCCGGCGCGGCATTGCCGTAGCCCTGCGCAGCGTCGGCCAGTACAAGATGAATGACGCGATCCGGGAACTTCGCCGCAAAGGCA
Organism: Enterobacter cloacae complex sp. P29RS; assembly: GCF_014893445.1. Taxonomy (NCBI): domain Bacteria; kingdom Pseudomonadati; phylum Pseudomonadota; class Gammaproteobacteria; order Enterobacterales; family Enterobacteriaceae; genus Enterobacter; species Enterobacter cloacae complex sp. P29RS. The sequence continues at coordinate 36,701 of NZ_JADBPZ010000014.1, forward strand.
CTTGCGACCAGTGCCCCCAGGGAATGGCCCACCAGCACCGCCTGCCAGACACCGGCGCGATCCAGCATCGCCGCCAGCACGTCGGCGTAATCCCCCGCGTTTGCCCGCGCGACGGCCAGCATCGGGCTTTCGCCATAACCGGGCATGTCCCACGCCAGCACGCGAAAAACGTTCAGTGCCATCTGCTTGTGCCAGGACGCAGCGCCAGAGCTGATCCCGTGTAGCAGCATCAGCGGAATGCCGCTTCCCTGTTCACGAAAACCCGTCATGGCGCCCCCTTAGTTCCGCTTCACTTTCGAGAGCGGATGGTCGGACGGATAGGTCGGGATTTCCGGCTTGTTGGTTCCCAGCATGACGCACATCAGCGCCTCTTCTTCCCCGTGGTTAAACAGGCCGCGATAGATGCCCGGCGGGACGGAGATCAGGTCACGCTCGCGCAGCACGGTTTCGGTGTAGTTGTCGCCGTCCTGGATCATCAGCGTGATCTGCCCCTTGAGCATGAAGAACACCTCTTCTACGTCGTCGTGCAGGTGCAGCGGCCCTTCGCACTTCGACGGCAGTACCATGGTGGAGAAGGTAAAATGGTCCGCCTGCACGGTATTGGTGTCGTTCGCCACGCCGGTTGCGCCGGTGCCGATGTAGCGCATCTGCGCCCGGCGGTATTTCGGGTCAAAATCGGCCTGGAACTTCAGCGCGTTCCAGTCGTATTTACGGCCTTCGAAGCGCGCGATGCGCGACTCGACCCACTCTTCCATCGTTAGATGGTCAGGTTTGATGCCCGTTTTGTGGGTTACGGTTGAATCAGTCATGACACTCTCCTCAGTAACGTCTCAGCAGCGGCAGTAACAGGACGCAGCCCACCGCCGCCATCACCGCCAGAAAAATCAGCCCGGAATCCATGCTGTGGGTGAAGGCGATAAGCGCGCCCATCACCGCCGGCGACAGCGCGCCTGCAAAGTTTCCCAGCCCGTTGAAAATGCCGCCCGCCGTGGCGCTCACCCGGGGATGGGTGGCCTTCGCCAGCAGGGCGAAAATGTTGGGCGCGCCGGTGCCCCACATAAAGGTGCTGAAGCTCATCGCCGCGATGACGGCGAGCGGGGTATCGAGGTGCATCACCGCCGCCAGCATGGCGATGAACGGCATCGACGACAGCCAGCCAGCATGCTCAAGGTGAATGCCTTTGCCTTTGATCAGGTAGCCCGGCAGCCAGCCGTTGATGCCCCACAGGTAGGTCAGGAACGCGATGTTAAAGATGCAGATGATCCAGAAGTGCGGGCTGACGAACAGCTCGCGCCGCGCGGCACGCCGCTCGTCCTGTGACGCCTGCGAAGTGCCGGGTTTAGCCTCCAGACGGATCCCGCGCAGGCCGATGCGTACAAAGATAAGCACCGGCACGGTAAGCATGGCCATGACAAAGAAGGTGCTCTGCCAGCCGAAGGTGTTCAGCAGCCAGAGGGAGAGCGGGAAGCCAATTGCCGCCCCTACCGGTGTGCCCAGCAGCCACAGCATGGTGGCGCGCGCCTGCAGATGCTGCGGGAAGTTGTGGCGCACGATGGCGAAAGCCAGCGGGAACAGCGGCCCTTCCGCCACGCCCAGCAGGATGCGCAGGACGATCATCAGTGTGTAGTTATGGGTAAAGCCCATCGCCACCATCAGCACGCACCACACAGCCATCATCCCGGTGAGCAGGCGCAGCGGCGCAATTTTGTCGCCTAAACCGCTCAAAAATACCGACGAAAAGCCGTAGCTCAGCAGGAAGGCGCTCATCAATATGCCGAGGCGCGTGGTGTCGAAATCAATGCCCATCGCCTGCTGGAAATGGGTATCCGAAAAGAGCGCCGCGATGCTGATTTTGTCGAAAAACGCCAGCAGCACGCAGGCCAGCAGCGACAGCGGGATGGCCCAGCGCACCGCTTTTTCGGGCGTGCGGGTCCCCTCACCGCTCGCCTCAACCGGCGCGGTGTTCGTCTCTAGTGTGGTCATCTCTCCCCCTACGGGTGCGGGTTAGCTATCGCAGTGACATCAGTGAAAATGTCGGGTCGGCAAGCGGTACGTTCGACAGATCCCGCCCCGCCGCCATCCAGCGCTTCGCCAGCTTGACGGTGCGCGCATCGTTGAACGCCACCAGCTGCGTCAGCCGCCCGTTTTCATCCAGCGAGAAGAACAGCGCATCTTCACGCACTATCGTTTTACTCTCCGGCTGCGGAATACCGAGGATCTGAATATTGTGCTGATATTGATCCGACCACAGCCACGGCGCGTCGTCATAACCTGGCGCATCGGGGTTGAGCATCGCTTTCGCCGTCGCCACCGCCTGATTCTGGGCGAAGGCCCAGGACTGGATGCACAGGCCGTAGTGATGGTGCTGGGCCACATCGCCAGCGGCAAAGATGAATGGATCCGAGGTGCGTCCCTGGGCATCCACCACGATCCCGCGCCCGGTTTTCAGCCCCACATCAAGCGCCAGCTCCAGATTGAGATCGACGCCGATCCCGACCACGACCGCATCAAAGGTTTCACGGTTGCCGTCGCAGTGGATAACCGGCAGTCCGCCGTCGTCCTCCAGCTCCAGCGCGCCGCAACCGGTACGGATCTCCACCCCCTGCTCGCGGTGGATGGCCTCCAGGCGCTGGGACACCTCGCTGCTCACCGAGCGCATGCACACCGCAGGCTGCTGCTCGAACAGGGTGACCGCCACGCCGCTTTTCCGCGCGGAAGCGGCAATCTCAAGGCCAATCCAGCCGCCGCCGATAATCGCCAGTTTGTGACTTTCCGCCAGACGCGCCTTCAGACGCTGCGCGTCCTGCCAGTGGCGCAGGGTGTAGACCTGCGGATGGCTGGCCCACGCCTGCGAAGGCAGGCGCGCCCGACCGCCGGTAGCGATTAAAAGGATGTTGTAACTAAGACATTCGCCGTTGCTTAAACGCACGATTTTCTCTTCACGATCGACTGATTCAGCACGCAGCGGGCGGTACCAGATCAGGTTCAGTGCCTGCTGCGCTTCTTCGCTAAACAGCCGCGGAAGCGCGGAGTCCGGCTCCAGCAGAGACGCTTTTGACAGCGGCGGCCGCTCGTAGAAATCCCATTCCTCTTCCGCCACCACGCAAATCTCGCCGTCGAAGCCCTCGTCACGCAGGGTTTTCGCCGCCCAGCCGCCCGCCTGGCCGCCGCCGATAATGACAATGCGCGATGTCATACCGCCTCCGGCTTTTTCTGCTGACGGCGCGTGTCGTGGTCAATCCCGCCCTCCACCGCCCATTCGGTAAAGGAGACCAGGGAGTGCTCCAGCTCGCGCGGCTGCCAGTTTTCGGTCAGGTAGTCGTCGTTGGTGTAATACTCAAACGCGCCGCCGGTCGGGCTGTTGACGTACCAGAAGTACGCCGACGACACCGGATGACGGCCCGGCCCGATAAAGGTGCTCCAGTCATGTTTATTCATCGCGATACCGCCGCCGATCACCTCGTGGATGTCGCGCACGGTGAAGGCCACGTGGTTAAGGCCGCGCTTGCGGTTCGGCAGTTGCAGCAGGAACAGGTTGTGATGGCCGCCACGCGCCCCGCAGCGCAGGAACACGGCGCGGTTGATATAGCGATCCGAGACCTGGAAGCCGAGCACCTCGCGGTAGAATTTCTCCACTGCCGCCAGCTCTTCCACGAAGAACACCACATGCCCCACGTTGATCGGCTGGGCGCGATCGTAAACCGGGCTGGGCGTGTCGATACGGCGGGCGTCGCCCCACTGGTTTATTGGCTCGACGTTAAGCTCCACGTCGGTCTGCTGGGTCACCTGCACGCGCAGCGTCATGCCGTTCGGATCCAGGCATTCCAGCGCGTCGCCCACTTCACGAAAACCTGGCTGTTGCGCCAGCTTCGGGCGCAGCGCATCCAGCTCATACTGGCTGGCAACCGCCCAGGTCATGCGGCGCAGAGTGTTACCCGCTTCAAACGCGGGCGGCAGGTCGGGGCTGTCGATCGGGTTAAGCTCCACGCGCGCGCCGCTCAGGGTGGTGAAACGCTGGCCGCTGGCATCGCCCGTCAGGCCAAAATCACGCATAAATTTGGCGCAGTGCGTCAGGTCTTCCACACCAAATTCCAGCTTTTCAATTCCGGTTATACTCATCGTTCGTTGCCTCATCTGGCCCAGATTGGGCGTAAAACATGCCCGACGCAGTCAAGCGCCTGACGTTAACTCACTGATTTAACTGGCCTGTGACAGATACCCTAAGAAGCCAGAAATTTTATCCGCCGCGAGGCGAACCTCGTTTTGCAGGCGCTCGCGGTCGCTCTGTGGGATCTCCTCCGACGGCACCAGAATGCTGACCACCGCCGCCACGCGGCCGCTTCGGTCATACACCGGGTAGACGATGGAAGAGATGCCGTGGCGGAAGAAGGATTCGCCGATGACATACCCGCGGGCTTTGTCCTGCTGCACCATCTGCCACAGGGCTTCGCGGTCGTGAAGCTGCCCCGGCGTGTTGCCCGGCAGGCGCTCATGCGGGAACAGCTGTTCGAAATCAGCGCGGGAAATATCGGTCAACAGCATGCGGCCCAGCGAGGTGCAGTGCACCGGCAGACGGGTACCAATGCTGACCTGGTTGATACGCGACCCGGCGGCGCTGACGCGGGCGATATAGATAATGTCGCGCCCGTCGCGGATCGCCAGATGGCTGCTGCACTGGCTCACGTCGCGCAATTGCTCGATCACCGGCTGGCCGACCTGCGCCACGTCCAGCGAGGCGATGTACTCAAAGCCAAGACGCAGCACGTTCATGCCCAGCGAAAAGGTATTGGTGCGCGTGTTGCGCTCCAGAAATCCCATGTACTCCAGCGTCTGTACCACGCGATAGGCGGTGGCCTTCGGCATATCCACCAGCCGATGCAGTTCGGCAAAGGTCAGATCGCGATGCTGCTCGCCAAAGGCCAACAGCAGCTGTAAACCGCGCTCCAGCCCCGGCACCAGATACTTCACTTCCTGATCGTTTGCCATCATCGCCCTACCTTAGTTAAAGACAAAACCGCCGTTGACCGGGATCAGCTGTCCGGTGATGAACCGCGACAGATCGCTTAACAGCCAGACCACGCTGCCGGTGACGTCTTCCGGCTGCTGTGCCCCGGTTAACGCGCGGCCGTTTTCGTAGAGTTGATGCCGTTCGGCGGGGACATATTCCGTCGCCTCGACGCGGGTTAGCCCCGGCGCGATGGCGTTAATGCGTATACGCTTTTCACCCAGTTCGCGCGCCATTGAGCGGGTCATGGCAATCACGGCGCCCTTGCTGGCGACGTAGGCCATCAGGCGCGGCGCGCCCCACAGTGCGGTGTCGGACGCGACGTTCACGATGCCCGCCCCCTCGCGTAGCAGCGGTACGGCGGCGCGCGTTACCAGCCAGGTGCCTTTGACGTTGACGCTCATCACCCGATCCCAGAGATCCGGATCGTAATCGAGCATATTTTTGCCGCCGACGCCCGTCGCCATCGCCGCGTTGTTCACCAGACCGTCAATCTGCCCCTGCTCGCCAATCGCGCTGAACACCTGCTCAATGGACTGCGGATCGGCCAGATCGATAACGTGCGATTCGATCGCATATCCCCGCTCGCTCAGCCGGTGGGCGCTCTCGGCCAGTTCGCCTTTAAGGATGTCGCACATCACCACCGCCGCGCCCTGCTCCGCGCAGGCCTGGGAAAAGTGGTAGCCCAGCCCGCGCGCGGCGCCGGTTATGACGATGCGCTTGCCGCTCAGCAGCCCGTTCATCAGGCGGCCCCCTGCTGTGCTTCACGCATCGCCAGTTGCTCTTTGGCGGCCTTATGCATCATGCGGCGCAGGCGCGAGAGGCCAACGTCGTGCTGATACAGGTATTCATGATCGCGGGCGTTTGGCGCCAGGCTCTCCAGCACCACGCGGTCCTGCTCCAGCACTTCCCAGTGCAGTTTTTCCAGCCGGTTGCGGTACATGAAGCGCCACATATCGCGCTGCCAGCCCTGCACCCGGCGAATGCGCCAGAAGAAGACGCGGCAGTTGTCGTTATCTTCCGGCACCACCATGCCGACGATAAAGAAGTGGCCGCCCGGCCCGAAACGCTTCTTGTACGGAATGGAGAGACGCATCCAGCAGGTGCCGCTGTTGCCCAGCTCCACCCAGTCGAAGTTGACGCCGCTCTGCCCTTTCTTCTCAAAGATAAAGCCGGTTTTGGTCGGCTGGAGCACCATGTCGGCCTTGCGATCCCCTTCCGCCATCGAGTGCGAGGAGGAGTGCAGATAGGTGCCGTGCATCGGGTCCATCACGTTTTCCAGCGCGTACTGGTAATTGCATTTCCACGCGGCGGTGCAGAGGAAGTTGCTGAAGCTGTCCGTGTCGGCGAGTTCATCCGGGAAGGTCAGTTCGTCCGGCTGCTGATCCGCGGTGACGCCAAACCAGAGGAAGATGGCGCCGTGCGCCTCCTGCACGTTATAGCTGCGCACGCACTGCTGGCCGACCAGCGGACATTTATCCACAGCGGGCACGTCTTTCACCTCGCCGTTGCCCGCCACCTCTACGCCGTGATACCAGCAGGCGATGCGGTCGCCGAGGTTCCAGCCCATCGACAGGCGCGCGCCGCGGTGCGGACAGCGGTCCTCCAGCGCCTGCACCTGGCCGTCTTTGTTGCGCCAGACCACAATCTGCTCGCCCAGGCGGGTGATGCCCACAGGAGCAGACTGCACTTCCCAGCTCGCCAGCACCGGATACCAGAGGCCGCGCAGGCCTTTATCCAGATAGTGTTGTACGGTCGTCGTCATCGCGTTGCCCTCAGTAGCCGTTAACCTGTAAGAATGCCTGGAAGCTGGCGTCGCTCCACGGCTCACCCTGCTGGTCGTGCATGCGCACCGCGTTCAGCCCGTTTACCAGCTCCGGCAGGGTTTCAACGCCCTGTTCGAAGAGCTCTTCCAGCGTCGCAATCAGCTTCACCTCCCAGCTTTCCGGCTCGCGGCTGCGGGTCTGCCAGATCAGGTTCTGGTACTCGCCCGGCTTGTGAATGGCGCCATTACCGCCCTCTGCCGGCGGGGTAAACTGGCGGCTTTCCGGCAGCGCCGGGTTGTAGTTCAGCGTGTCGCTCATGCCACGGTCTCCTCAACAAAGGTAATCTGAATCTGGTTTTCAAAGACCCGAACCGGGTAACGGTTGAGGTTGCGTCCTCCGGGGCCGTGCAGACACTGGCCGGTTTTGACGTCGAACACCGCCTCGTGCAGCGGGCATTCCACCTTGCCGTCTTCTACGAAGCCCTGACTCAGCAGGGCATAGGCGTGGGGGCATACGTCTTCCAGCGCGTAATATTCACCGTCGATCAGGTAAACGCCGATCTCTTTCCCGTCGACGTTGCCGCTAAAAGGGAAATCTTCCTGTACTTGTTCTGCGTCACATACGCCTATCCAGCTCATCACGATCCTCCAGGCTTTTGTTTCATATATGAAACTCTGTTTCTTATTTAATACGGTCAATATAAAAGCGATGAATGTTTCGTCAAGCGACAATGTGACGAATTTGTTAATCGATCGGCAATTAATTAACTAAGTGTGCAAGGGATCACGAAAAAATGCAGCGATATGAAATTTTCATTATTACAGCGTGAGAAATACGTTTTTTTAATGGTCTCTTATTTTGAATAAAAGATATTGACTTCCTTTCTTTTTACTCTTTAAAAATAAATTAACGTCACCTCTTTCGCGTTTCACCGGTGAAACTCATTTTTAATTTATCTTTAATAAACAATGAGTTTCACAGGTGAACCATTTTAGCTCCGTGACAATCACATTGATGAAAAATATAAGTTACAAAAAACGTAAGGCGGACATGATGACGGCAGGATGGCAAGGCACGATTGCGCTTTTATTACTCATTATTATTTCGTACGTCGATCGGGTAAATATCTCGGTAATGATTTTAAACCCGGAATTTGCCGAACATTTTCAGTTAAATGAAAACAGAATGTTACAGGGTCTACTCATGACCTGCTTTCTTCTGGGTTATGGTTTTTCCGCTCTATTATTAACGTCGGTTATTGAAAGCAAACTTCATTATCGGCAGGGATTATTAAGCAGCATTGCGCTTTGGGCCGCGGTCTGCGCGGTTTCGCCTTTGTTAGGCTCGCTGACGGGAATGGTCATCGCCCGCGAAATAACCGGGGTTTGTCTACACCTTCACGCTGGCCTGGGGAATGTTGCTGCTGCGCATGCGGCGCGCAGCAGCAATAAGCGCGTAAGGCTTATTCGCCTTTTTTCGCTGCCTGGATGTAGAGCATTTCCAGCGCCAGGGTCGCCGCGGCCAGCGCGGTGATCTCGGACTGGTCATAGGCCGGAGCCACTTCCACCACGTCCATCCCGACAATGTTCAGATCCTTCAGGCCGCGCACCAGCTTGATGGCGCGGTCTGACGTCAGGCCGCCGATCACCGGCGTACCGGTACCCGGTGCGAATGCCGGATCCAGGCAGTCGATGTCGAAGGTCAGGTAGACAGGCATATCGCCGACGATCTGCTTAACCTGAGCCAGAATATCGTCCACGCCGCGATCGTTCACCTGGCCCGCGTCGAGTACGGTGAAGCCGTTGTCTTTGTCGAACTCGGTGCGGATGCCGATCTGCACGGAGTGGTTCGGATCGATCAGGCCTTCTTTCGGCGCGGTGTAGAACATGGTGCCGTGGTCGAATTCGCAGCCGTTCGCGTAGGTGTCGGTATGCGCGTCAAAGTGCACCAGCGCCATTTTACCGAAGTGCTTCGCGTGGGCGCGCAGCAGCGGCAGGGTCACGAAGTGGTCACCGCCGAAGGAGAGCATGCGTTTACCGGCCGCCAGCAGCTTCTCGGCGTGCGCCTGCAATTTTTCGCTCATTTCGCGCGCGTCACCGAAGGCGTACACCAGATCACCGCAGTCCACCACGTTCAGGCGCTCGCGCATGTCGAAGTTCCACGGGAAGCGGTTGTGCTCCCAGGCCAGGTTGGTGGAAACCTGACGGATTGCCGCCGGGCCATGACGTCCACCCGCACGACCGGACGTTGCCATGTCGAACGGTACGCCGGTGATCACCCAGTCAGCATCGCTGTCGTAAGGCTGGAAGTTCATCGGAAGGCGTAAAAAACCAAACGCGTTAGATACCAGAGAATTATCGTACTGATGACCTAAAGTGCTCATGTCCTGACCTCTTATAAAGTCGATACATTAAAAACAGATGAAAAAAAATCCCCTCCGCGTCGTTAAACCCGACGAGGAAGGGATTGATTCGTAAATCGCATAGTGGGGCGAATTATCGCCGTTAATTCATACGGGTTCAAGTGAGTATAGGGCATCGTGCGGTCTGATGCCCTCACCCCAACCCTCTCCCACCGGGAGAGGGAGGTTTTACTACTCGTCTTCCAGATACGTATACCCGTACAGACCCGCTTCAAACTCTTCCAGGAACTGCTGCTGCAAGGCATCGTCCAGACCGGTGTTTTTGACCTGATCGCGGAACTGGGTGAGCAGTTTTTTCGGATCCAGCTGAACGTATTCGAGCATATCCGCCACGGTGTCCCCTTCGTCGGACAGCTCAACCTCCACGCTGCCGTCAGGGAAGACAAACACGTCAACCGCTTCGGTATCACCGAACAGGTTGTGCATGTTGCCGAGGATCTCCTGATACGCACCCACCATAAAGAAGCCCAGCATTGGCGGGTTCTCCGGATCGTACTCCGGCATTGGCATGGTCGTTGCGATACCGTCACCGTCGACGTAGTGGTCAATCGCGCCGTCTGAGTCACAGGTAATGTCCAGCAGCACCGCGCGGCGTTCCGGCGCATGATTCAACCCTTCCAGCGGCAGAACCGGGAACAGCTGGTCGATACCCCAGGCATCCGGCATCGACTGGAACAGGGAGAAGTTGACGTACATTTTGTCCGCCATACGTTCCTGCAACTCGTCGATAATCGGACGGTGTGCGCGGTTGCTCGGATCGAGCTGCTTCTGCACTTCATGGCACATGTTCAGATAGAGCTGCTCCGCCCACGCGCGTTCCTGCAGGCTAAAGGTGCCTGAAGAATAACCGACGTGAATGTCGTGCAGATCCATCTGGCTGTCGTGCAGCCATTCGCGCAGAGAACGACGCGTGCCCGGCTCGTGCATCTCCTGCCAGGTTTCCCACATGCTTTGCAGGGAACGTGGAGCATCGTCTGCCGGAGGCGTGGCTTCAGTGATTTCGCTGCGCTCAACGCCGATGATGTTAGAGACCAGCACCGTATGGTGCGCAGTGACCGCGCGGCCGGATTCGGTGATCACCGTCGGGTGCGGCAGGCCGTGCTCTTCGCAGGCATCGCCAATCGCCCAGATAATGTTGTTGGCGTATTCGTTCAGGCCGTAGTTGACCGAGCAGTCAGACTGCGAGCGTGTCCCTTCGTAATCCACGCCCAGGCCACCGCCCACGTCAAAGCACTGAATATTTACGCCAAGCTTGTGCAGCTCAACGTAGAAACGTGCCGATTCACGCACGCCGGTGGCGATGTCGCGAATGTTGGCCATCTGCGAGCCAAGGTGGAAGTGCAGCAGCTGAATGCTGTCCAGACGACCGCGCTCGCGCAGTATTTCCACCAGCTGAAGCACCTGGTTCGCCGCGAGGCCGAACTTGGATTTTTCACCGCCGGAAGACTGCCATTTACCGGAACCCTGCGACGCCAGTCGCGCACGCACGCCAAGGCGTGGGATCACGTTCAGACGCTCGGCCTCTTCCAGCACGATCGCGATTTCGGTCATCTTCTCGATCACCAGATAGACCTTGTGGCCCATCTTCTCGCCAATCAGCGCCAGACGAATGTATTCGCGGTCTTTATAGCCGTTACAGACGATCACCGACCGGGTCATGCCCGCGTGCGCCAGAACCGCCATCAGCTCCGCTTTGGAGCCAGCTTCCAGGCCCAGCGGTTCGCCGGAGTGGATCAGGGACTCAATCACGCGACGGTGCTGGTTTACCTTGATCGGGTAAACAAGGAAATAGTCGCCGTTATAACCATACGATTCCCGCGCGCGTTTGAACGCGGCGTTAATAGAACGCAGGCGATGTTGCAGGATCTGCGGGAAGCAGAACAGTGCAGGCAAGCGCTGACCCTGGGCTTCACGGGCTTTCACCAGCTTAGCGAGATCCACGCGCGCTTCCGGGACGTCCGGATCCGGGCAGACACTGATGTGGCCCAGCTCGTTAACGTCGTAGTAGTTATTGCCCCACCAGGCAATATTGTAAGTGCGCAGCATCTTGCTGGCTTCCTGGGAGCTCATCGCAACCTCCTGCATAGAACGTAGTACACCCTGTTCGCCTGCTGACGAAGGCGAAAGCGAAGACATGTCGTCAGACATAGCGAACCTCAACTCTTTGTATTAAGTGTAAAACAGTTGACTACTATCGCAGCGTTATACGGCGATAACAACCCATTAACGGCTCCATTTCCCAGCAGAGTATGCTGAAATCCAGACCGTGCGACCGGTTTCTTATTCATATCATTGTAAAACACGTATCCGAACTCTGTATGACAAGGTTCGGCGAAACCACGAGAAAACTCCTGTATTAACAAGAGCGCCCTTGTTCAGTTTTCACAAAGCGTGACCGGCTCTGGAATCCTGAGAAGCACCGAGATGGGTATAACATCGGCAGGTGTTTAGACCAGAAGTGCGGGTGGGAATCAAATGCGCGCCAGAACGACTGCGCTGAATGAGCGGAAAACAATGGTTCATTATCTCGTATCACCTCCACGGCCGCCTCTGCTGAAACGGACCACAAGCCAAAGCTAAAAGTTCACTGCTTAACCCGGCTGGAAGTGGCGACACGATGTGTTCATCGAGCGCTTATTTTATATGAGCCGCGCGCCGCGTTTTATACCGAGAAGGTCGCTAAAAAGCAAAACAAAAATGCGCAGGTTGCCAGCGCCGTCAGGAAAAATTTCCAGCCGTGTTTTCAACGCAGTGAGAGGTGAGTCAAAAAAAACTGGAAATCGGGTGAAGAAGTGACCTAAAATAGACGTCCAGATGTTAATCCATCCATACCGATTAACACTCAGACTGCCAGTGTCAAAATCCTGCAGGCCTTGGTAGAATTATCTCCTTTGGCTATTCCACACAGCAGTTCGAGCTAACCAAATTCCTTTTAGGTGAAATAAAACATGGCAAAACACCTGTTTACGTCCGAGTCCGTATCAGAAGGACATCCTGATAAAATTGCTGACCAAATCTCCGATGCGGTGCTGGATGCGATCCTCGCGCAGGATCCAAAGGCGCGCGTAGCGTGTGAAACCTATGTCAAAACCGGCATGGTTCTGGTTGGCGGTGAGATCACCACCAGCGCATGGGTTGATATCGAAGAGATCACCCGTAACACGGTGCGTGAGATCGGTTATGTACATTCTGATATGGGCTTTGATGCCAACTCCTGCGCCGTACTGAGCGCTATCGGCAAACAGTCCCCGGACATCAACCAGGGCGTTGACCGTGCCGATCCGCTGGAACAGGGCGCGGGCGACCAGGGCCTGATGTTCGGCTACGCGACCAACGAAACCGACGTGCTGATGCCAGCGCCGGTGACTTACGCACACCGTCTGGTGCAGCGTCAGGCTGAAGTGCGTAAAAACGGCACCCTGCCGTGGCTCCGTCCGGATGCGAAAAGCCAGGTGACCTTCCAGTATGACGACGGGAAAATCGTCGGCATTGATGCCGTGGTTCTTTCCACGCAGCATGCTGAAGATATTGACCAGAAATCCCTGCAGGAAGCGGTGATGGAAGAGATCATCAAGCCGGTTCTGCCAACTGAATGGCTGAGCTCTGCGACCAAATTCTTCATCAACCCAACCGGACGCTTCGTTATCGGCGGCCCAATGGGTGACTGCGGTCTGACCGGTCGTAAAATCATCGTAGATACCTACGGCGGCATGGCGCGCCACGGTGGCGGCGCGTTCTCCGGTAAAGACCCGTCTAAGGTGGACCGTTCTGCGGCGTACGCTGCACGTTATGTGGCGAAAAACATCGTTGCTGCGGGCCTGGCTGACCGCTGTGAAATTCAGGTTTCCTACGCCATCGGCGTGGCTGAGCCAACCTCCATCATGGTGGAAACCTTCGGTACTGAAAAAGTGCCTTCTGAACAGCTGACCCTGCTGGTGCGTGAGTTCTTCGACCTGCGTCCATACGGTCTGATTCAGATGCTGGATCTGCTGCACCCAATCTACCAGGAAACCGCAGCGTACGGTCACTTTGGTCGCGAACATTTCCCTTGGGAAAAAACCGACAAAGCCGCCCTGCTGCGTGATGCTGCCGGTCTGAAATAATCGACTGCCAGCAGCTTAAACAGGCCAGCCTTTGTGCTGGCCTTTTTTATGTCGGGTGGCGGCTATGCCTTACCCGACCTACGGGTAGTGAATTTTTGTAGGCCGGGTAAGGCGCAGCCGCCACCCGGCAATGTTTGGAACCGTTTACACCTCACTCTCTATACCCCGCTTTCAGAATATTCTCTTTGCATGATCGCATTTCTTCTGCTGTTACATTCCCTTTCAGTTAAGTCTGAAATTTGTGCAAACGCGATGCATATCAATTAATTTACCTCTATATTTTCAAAGCTTTAATTATTTTTACGGTTACAAACTAGTGTAACCGATTACACCGTTGTGATTTGACTCACATATTTTTATGAGCCGCTCACCTACTCTTAATATCGTAAAAACTGATAACCCAACTGGAGGGCATAATGCCTGACAATAATAAACAGGGGCGTACGTCCAATAAGGCAATGACGTTCTTCGTCTGCTTCCTCGCCGCTCTGGCAGGATTACTCTTTGGCCTGGATATTGGCGTAATTGCCGGTGCATTACCTTTCATCACCGATGAGTTCCAGATTAGCGCACACACTCAGGAATGGGTGGTCAGCTCCATGATGTTCGGTGCCGCCGTCGGCGCGGTCGGCAGCGGCTGGCTCTCCTTTAAGCTCGGGCGTAAAAAGAGCCTGATGATCGGTGCGATCCTGTTCGTTGCCGGCTCACTGTTCTCTGCCGCTGCGCCTAACGTTGAAGTACTGATCCTCTCCCGCGTGCTGCTCGGTCTGGCAGTGGGCGTGGCGTCTTATACTGCCCCGCTGTACCTGTCTGAAATCGCACCGGAAAAAATCCGCGGCAGCATGATTTCCATGTACCAGCTGATGATCACCATCGGTATTCTGGGGGCTTATCTTTCCGATACCGCCTTCAGCTACAGCGGCGCATGGCGCTGGATGCTGGGCGTCATCATCATTCCGGCCATTCTGCTGCTGATTGGTGTCTTCTTCCTGCCGGACAGCCCGCGCTGGTTCGCCGCCAAACGCCGCTTCCACGATGCCGAACGCGTGCTCTTACGCCTGCGTGATACCAGCGCCGAAGCCAAAAACGAGCTGGAAGAGATCCGCGAAAGCCTGAAGGTCAAACAGTCCGGCTGGGCGCTGTTCAAAGAGAACAGCAACTTCCGCCGCGCGGTGTTCCTCGGTGTGCTGTTACAGATCATGCAACAGTTCACCGGGATGAACGTCATCATGTATTACGCGCCGAAAATCTTCGAACTGGCGGGCTACACCAACACCACCGAACAGATGTGGGGCACCGTGATCGTCGGGCTGACCAACGTGCTGGCGACCTTTATCGCTATCGGTCTGGTGGACCGCTGGGGGCGTAAACCAACCCTGACGCTGGGCTTCCTGGTGATGGCCGTCGGGATGGGCGTGCTGGGTACCATGATGCACATGGGCATTCATTCCCCAACGGCACAGTACTTCGCCGTGGCGATGCTGCTGATGTTTATCATTGGGTTTGCGATGAGCGCCGGTCCGCTGATTTGGGTGCTGTGCTCTGAGATCCAGCCGCTGAAAGGGCGTGATTTTGGTATCACCTGTTCTACCGCAACCAACTGGATTGCCAACATGATCGTCGGCGCAACTTTCCTGACCATGCTCAATACCCTGGGTAACGCCAATACCTTCTGGGTCTACGCCGGTCTGAACCTGTTCTTTATCGTTCTCACTATCTGGCTGGTTCCTGAAACCAAACATGTTTCACTGGAACACATTGAACGTAACCTGATGAAAGGTCGTCCTCTGCGCGAAATCGGCGCACACGACTGATCCTCCTGCGGGAGGCGCCTCTTGCGCCTCCCCGCTTCCCGCTTTATGCTCTGCCCCTATGAAAGCTCCCCGTCTCCCCATCGCCATTCAGCAAGCCGTCATGCGCAGCCTGCGGGAAAAACTCGCCCAGGCCAACCTGAAGCTCGGCCGCAATTATCCTGAACCGAAGCTGGTCTATCAGCAGCGTGGCACCGCGGCAGGCACCGCCTGGCTGGAATCGTATGAGATCCGCCTGAATCCGGTGCTGATGATGGAAAATCAGCAGGCGTTTATCGAAGAAGTGGTGCCGCACGAGCTGGCCCACCTTCTGGTGTGGAAACACTTTGGCCGCGTCGCGCCGCACGGCAAAGAGTGGAAATGGATGATGGAGGCGGTGCTCGGCGTTCCGGCTCGCCGCACCCATCAGTTCGAGCTGGAATCGGTACGCCGCAATACCTTCCCCTACCGCTGCCAGTGTCAGCAGCACCAGCTTACCGTCCGCCGCCATAACCGCGTGGTGCGCGGCGAGGCGACCTATCGCTGCGTTAAATGCGGCGAACCGCTGGTTGCGGAATAATCACTCGAACTTTCAGGAACTTTCCTGATCTGACTGATTGCATATGGGAACAACATTCGTTACGTTGCGGGCTCGTTTTGACACGGAGTGTAAGATGTCCCGTAATGTTTCTCTCGCAGTCGCTTTTCTGGCGGCGGCGCTCTCCGGCCATGCTCTGGCCGACGGTATTCACAGTTTCTCACAGGCAAAAACCGCAGGCGTAAAGATTAACGCCGACGTACCGGGTGATTTCTACTGCGGCTGTAAAATTAACTGGCAGGGTAAGAAAGGGGTCGTGGATCTGGGATCCTGCGGCTATAAGGTGCGCAAGAACGAGAACCGCGCCAGCCGAATCGAATGGGAACACGTTGTTCCGGCCTGGCAGTTTGGCCACCAGCGCCAGTGCTGGCAGGACGGTGGACGTAAAAATTGCGCAAAAGATCCGGTCTACCGCCAGATGGAAAGCGATATGCACAACCTGCAACCCGCCGTGGGTGAAGTCAATGGCGACCGCGGAAACTTCATGTACAGCCAGTGGAACGGTGGCGAAGGCCAGTACGGTCAGTGCGCCATGAAGGTCGATTTCAAAGAGAAACTCGCCGAACCGCCTGCCCGCGCGCGCGGCAGCATCGCCCGCACTTACTTCTATATGCGCGACCGCTACGATCTCAACCTTTCCCGCCAGCAGACGCAGCTCTTCAATGCCTGGGACAAGCTCTACCCGGTGACGGACTGGGAATGCCAGCGCGACGAACGTATCGCCAAAGTCCAGGGGAATCACAACCCTTACGTCCAGCGGGCTTGCCAGGCGCAAAAGAGCTAACCTACACTACGGCAATTCGCTTATATCGCATGACACATGGAATTTCTGACTATGCGCATCCCTCGCATCTATCACCCTGAACTGATTACCCCAGGCGGCGAAATCGCCCTGTCTGATGATGCCGCAAACCACGTAGGCCGCGTGCTGCGCATGGGCGCAGGACAGGCGATTCAGCTCTTTGACGGCTCTAATCAGATTTTTGACGCTGAAATTACGCGCGCCGATAAAAAAAGCGTGCACGCGAAGGTGCTGCGTGGCGACGTGGACGACCGGGAATCCCCGCTGCACATTCACCTTGGCCAGGTGATGTCGCGCGGGGAAAAGATGGAGTTCACCATTCAGAAATCCATTGAACTGGGTGTAAGCCTCATTACGCCACTTTTTTCTGAGCGCTGCGGCGTTAAACTGGATGCGGAACGTCTGAACAAAAAGATCCAGCAGTGGCAGAAAATTGCCATTGCAGCCTGTGAACAGAGTGGCCGCAACCGCATCCCGGAGATCCGCCCGGCGATGGATCTGGAGGACTGGTGTGCAGAAGAGGAAAGCGGGCTTAAGCTTAATCTTCATCCGCGCGCCAGCGCCAGCATCAATACGCTGCCGCTGCCCGTTGAGCGCGTACGCCTGCTGATTGGCCCGGAAGGCGGCCTGTCGGCTGACGAAATCGCCATGACGGCGCGTTACCAGTTTACTGATATTCTGTTGGGACCTCGCGTTCTGCGCACTGAGACAACGGCACTCACCGCCATTACCGCCCTACAGGTGCGATTTGGCGATCTGGGTTGAAGCAAAGCCTGACCCATAACCGGAGAAGAACATGATTAAGCTCGGCATCGTGATGGACCCCATCGCAAACATTAACATTAAGAAAGATTCCAGCTTCGCTATGCTGCTGGAAGCGCAGCGTCGCGGCTATGAACTCCACTATATGGAGATGAACGATCTGTACCTGATCAACGGTGAAGCCCGCGCACGTACCCGCATCGTTAACGTCGAGCAGAACTACGAAAAATGGTACGAATTCGGCACCGAGCAGGATATTGCCCTGGCCGACCTTAACGTCATCCTGATGCGTAAAGATCCGCCGTTCGACACCGAATACATTTACTCCACCTATATCCTTGAGCGTGCCGAAGAGAAAGGCACGCTGATCGTCAACAAGCCGCAGAGCCTGCGCGACTGCAACGAGAAGCTCTATACCGCATGGTTCTCTGACCTGACGCCGGAAACGCTGGTCACCCGCAGCAAAACGCAGCTGAAAGAATTCTGGCAGAAGCACGGCGACATCATCATGAAGCCGCTGGACGGCATGGGCGGCGCATCGATCTTCCGCGTGAAAGAGGGCGACCCGAACATTGGCGTGATTGCCGAAACGCTGACCGAGCTGGGGACCCGCTACTGCATGGCGCAAAACTATCTGCCGGCCATTAAAGACGGCGACAAGCGTGTGCTGGTTGTAGACGGCGAGCCGGTGCCTTACTGCCTGGCGCGTATCCCGCAGGGTGGTGAAACCCGTGGCAACCTGGCGGCCGGAGGTCGTGGCGAACCGCGTCCGTTAAGCGAAAGCGACTGGGAAATTGCCCGCCGTGTCGGCCCTACGCTGAAAGCCAAAGGCCTGATCTTCGTTGGCCTCGATATTATCGGCGATCGTCTGACCGAAGTGAACGTCACCAGCCCGACCTGCATTCGTGAGATCGAAGCGGAATTCCCGATCTCGATCACCGGAATGCTGATGGACGCTATCGAAAAACGTTTACAGAAATAACCTGTGACAGCGCCTGTGTTTATCCCCATACTGGGCGCTGTCGCTTTTTAAACCAGGAAACAGTACCTCTGACAATGAATTTACAGCATCACTTTCTTATTGCCATGCCTGCTCTCCAGGATCCGATTTTCCGCCGCGCCGTGGTCTATATTTGCGAATACAACGAAGACGGCGCAATGGGGATTATCATCAATAAGCCGCTGGAAAACCTTCAGGTCGAAGGCATTCTGGACAAGCTGAAAATCCCTGCTGAAGCGCGGCTGCCGGAAATCCGTCTTGATAAACCGGTGATGCTCGGCGGACCGCTTGCAGAAGATCGTGGCTTTATCCTGCATACCCCGCCGGTTTTCTCGTCCAGCATTCGTATCTCCGATAACACCGTCGTCACCACCTCTCGCGATGTGCTCGAAACACTGGGCACGGCAAATCAGCCTTCTGAGGTGTTGGTTGCGCTCGGTTACGCCTCCTGGGAAAAAGGGCAGCTGGAACAAGAAATTCTGGACAACGCCTGGCTGACGGCCCCTGCGGATATGAATATCCTGTTTAAAACCCCTATCGCCGATCGCTGGCGTGACGCGGCAAAACTGATTGGCATTGATATTCTGACCATGCCTGGCGTTGCGGGGCACGCGTAATGAGCGGCACCCTTCTCGCCTTTGACTTCGGCACCAAAAGCATCGGCGTCGCTGTGGGTCAACGGATCACCGGCACCGCCCGCCCGCTCACGGCGCTGAAAGCTAACGACGGCACGCCGGACTGGAACCTTATTGAGCGCTTGCTCAAAGAGTGGCAGCCGGACGACGTGATTGTCGGTCTGCCGCTGAACATGGACGGCACCGAGCAGCCGCTTACCGCCCGCGCGCGCAAGTTCGCGAACAAAATTCATGGCCGCTTTGGTGTCTCCGTTAAGCTGCACGATGAACGTTTGAGCACCGTCGAGGCACGCGCTGGCCTGTTCGAGCACGGTGGCTTCCGGGCGTTGAACAAAGGCAGCGTGGATTCAGCTTCAGCCGTCATTATCCTCGAAAGCTATTTCGAACAGGGTTACTGAGCGCCGGGGCCTACAGCCGCCCCTGCGCCCGTCGCTCCGCCAGACTCTGCTCAAAGTTCTGCATCCCCGCCTGCTGCCCCGTTTGAATAATGCCCGGCAGTTGCCAGGTTTTGCCTTCGCGGATCAGGTTTGCCGCCGCCGACGTATTCACCAGTAGCTCATACAGCGCCACGCGCCCGCCCTGGACATCCTGACGCAGCTTCTGCGCCAGTACCGCACGCAGGCTTCCCGCCAGCTGATTACGAACCGGATCTTTCTCCTGCGCCGGGAAGGTATCGACCAGGCGCTCGATCGCCTGCGCCGCACCGCGCGTGTGCAGCGTGGCCAACACCAGATGGCCAGTCTCAGCCGCCGTCAGCGCCAGGCGTATCGTCTCGCTGTCGCGCAGCTCACCAAGCAGAATCACATCCGGATCTTCACGCAGCGCACTGCGCAGGGCCTCGGCAAAGGACGGGCTATGCTGGCCTATCTCCCGCTGCCGGATGAGGCAACGTTCACTCTGGTACATAAACTCCACCGGATCTTCCAGGGTCAGAATGTGCCCGTCCGTATGGTGATTGAGAAAATCGACCATCGCGGCCAGGGTGGTCGATTTCCCGCTGCCGGTGGCGCCGGTGACCAGAATCAGGCCATTGTCATTGGACAAAAGCTCCGGGATCGCGCGCGGCACGCCTAGCGCAGAGAGCTGCGGACACGTCAGCGGCAACAGGCGTAGCGCGATCGAAACGCCGTGCATATGCTTAAACGCACTGCCGCGCAGCCGCTGACCGTCTGTGAGGGTAACGGCAAAATCTACCTGCCCGTTTGCCCACCAGGCACCCTGCTGCTCGTCGTTGAGCCACGCTTTTAATAACGCCTCCACATCGGGGGGCGGAAACGGCGCAGGTTCAAGACGGCCTGACCTGCGCCAGCGCGGTGGTGAATCACTGCACAGGTGTAGATCGGAGACGTTATGCTTTACACTAAGGGCCACAATTTCTTCCACATCCATAGACAACTCCTCGGAAAATGAACGACATTGCGCATAACCTGGCACAGGTCCGGGACAAAATCTCAGCCGCGGCAACGCGTTGCGGCCGTGCTTCAGAAGAAATTACGTTGCTTGCAGTCAGCAAGACCAAGCCTGCGAGCGCCATCGCAGAAGCGATAGCCGCCGGTCATCGTGCCTTTGGTGAAAACTATGTGCAGGAAGGCGTAGATAAGATTCGCGCTTTCCGGGAGCGGGGAAATACAGACCTGCAGTGGCACTTTATCGGTCCGCTACAGTCGAACAAAAGCCGTCTGGTAGCAGAGCACTTCGACTGGTGTCACACCATCGATCGTCTGCGTATCGCTACCCGTTTGAGCGACCAGCGCCCTATGGAGATGCCAGCGCTTAACGTGCTGATTCAAATCAACATCAGTGATGAAAACAGCAAGTCCGGCATTACGCTGAGCGAACTGGATGCGCTGGCGGCGGACGTGGCGGCGCTGCCGCGCTTAACCCTGCGCGGACTGATGGCCATTCCGGCACCAGAGTCAAGTTATGAAAGGCAGTTTGCCGTAGCACAGCAAATGGCTGTAGCATTTGAGGCGCTTAAAGCGCGCTATGACACGGTAGACACGCTTTCTCTGGGCATGTCGGACGATATGGAAGCCGCCATCGCGGCAGGCAGCACCATGGTGCGCATCGGCACAGCAATTTTCGGTGCGCGCGATTACACCCAATAATAAGGAAACCTGAGGAACGCCATGAAGACGTTGACTTTCCTGCTTTCAACGGTCATTGAACTGTATACGATGGCGCTGCTACTGCGCGTCTGGATGCAGTGGGCCCGTTGTGATTTTTACAATCCATTCTCACAATTTATCGTGAAAATCACGCAGCCCATTGTGGGGCCGCTTCGCCGCATCATTCCGGCAATGGGGCCGATTGACAGTTCATCTCTGCTGATGGCGTTTATTCTGAGCGTTATCAAAGCGATCGTGCTGTTTATGGTCATCACTTTCCAGCCGATTATCTGGATTTCAGCCGTTCTGATCCTGGTTAAAACCGTCGGCTCGCTGATCTTCTGGGTCCTGCTGGTGATGGCGATTATGAGCTGGGTAAGCCGGGGCCGTAGCCCGGTGGAGTACGCGTTGATTCAGCTGACTGAACCATTGCTGCGTCCGATCCGTAGCCTGCTGCCTGCGATGGGCGGAATCGACTTCTCCCCGATGCTTCTCGTTTTGCTGCTGTACGTGCTGAATATGGGTATCGCGGAACTGTTACAGGCGACGGGTAATATGCTGCTGCCGGGGCTGTGGATGGCGTTATGAGTGCAGTTAGCCCCTGCGCCGACGGGCTGGTTTTACGGCTGTACATTCAGCCGAAAGCCAGCCGCGACAGCATTGTTGGGCTGCATGGCGACGAGCTAAAAGTCGCCATCACTGCCCCGCCCGTTGACGGCCAGGCGAATGCGCATCTGACCAAATATCTGGCAAAACAGTTTCGCGTCGCTAAAAGCCAGGTCATCATTGAGAAAGGTGAACTTGGCCGGCATAAACAGGTAAAAATCCTTAACCCGCAATCTATCCCGACGGAAGTCGCGGCTCTGACAAAACAGGACTAAACCATGCAGAAAGTTGTTCTCGCCACCGGTAACGCCGGTAAAGTGCGCGAGCTGGCCTCGCTATTACATGATTTTGGGCTGAACGTGGTGGCTCAGACCGAGCTGGGCGTGGACTCCGCCGAAGAAACCGGCCTGACGTTTATCGAAAACGCCATTCTGAAAGCGCGCCATGCGGCGCAGATCACCGGGCTGCCCGCGATTGCCGATGACTCCGGTCTGGCCGTGGATTTTCTGGGCGGTGCGCCGGGGATTTACTCCGCCCGCTATTCCGGGGTGGACGCCACCGACCAGCAGAACCTGGAAAAGCTGCTTGTGGCCCTGAACGACGTCCCTGACGAACAGCGTACCGCGCAGTTCCACTGCGTGCTGGTCTACATGCGTCACGCGGAAGATCCCACGCCGATTGTCTGTCACGGCAGCTGGCCGGGCGTGATCACCCGTGAAGCGGCGGGCAACGGCGGCTTTGGTTACGACCCGATTTTCTTTGTCCCGACCGAGGGCAAAACCGCTGCGGAACTCACCCGCGAAGAGAAAAGCGCGATCTCCCACCGTGGACGCGCACTGAAACTGTTACTGGAAGCACTGCGTAATGGCTAATTTGCCGCCTCTAAGTCTTTATATTCACATCCCATGGTGCGTGCAGAAATGCCCGTACTGCGATTTCAACTCGCACGCGCTGAAGGGCGAAGTGCCGCACGATGATTACGTCGCGCATCTGCTGGCCGATCTGGATGCCGATGTACCGTACGCACAGGGACGTGAAGTGAAGACCATTTTTATTGGTGGCGGTACGCCGAGCCTGCTTTCAGGCCCGGCGATGCAGACGCTGCTGGACGGCGTGCGTGTGCGCCTGAACCTGGCAGCGGATGCTGAAATTACGATGGAAGCCAACCCGGGCACCGTTGAGGCCGACCGTTTTGTCGAGTATCAGCGCGCGGGCGTGAACCGTATCTCCATCGGCGTGCAGAGCTTTAGCGAGCCAAAGCTGAAGCGCCTGGGGCGCATTCACGGCCCGGAAGAGGCAAAGCGCGCGGCAAACCTGGCAACGGGGCTTGGGCTGCGCAGTTTTAACCTCGATTTGATGCACGGCCTGCCGGATCAGTCGCTGGAAGAAGCGCTGGACGATTTGCGTCAGGCAATTGAACTGAACCCGCCGCATCTGTCGTGGTATCAGTTGACCATTGAACCGAACACCCTGTTTGGTTCCCGTCCTCCGGTGCTGCCGGACGATGACGCGCTGTGGGATATCTTCGAGCAGGGCCACCAGCTTTTGACCGCGGCGGGGTATCAGCAATACGAAACCTCGGCGTATGCGAAGCCGGGCTATCAGTGTCAGCACAACCTGAACTACTGGCGCTTTGGTGATTATCTGGGGATTGGCTGCGGGGCACACGGCAAAGTGACCTTCCCGGACGGGCGCATTCTGCGTACTGCAAAAACGCGTCATCCGCGCGGGTTTATGGAAGGCCGCTACCTGGAGCGTCAGCATGACGTCGAGGCGGTGGATAAGCCGTTTGAGTTCTTTATGAACCGCTTCCGTCTGCTGGAAGCCGCACCGCGCGCGGAGTTTGCGCTCTACACCGGGTTGTCAGAGTCGGTGATTCGTCCGCAGATTGACGAGGCGTTGGCGCAGGGGTATCTGACCGAGTGTAATGAGTACTGGCAGATCACCGAGCACGGTAAGCTGTTCCTAAACTCCCTTCTTGAGCTGTTTCTCGCTGAAAATCCTGAAGGCTGATTCAGGATTTTACATCCCGTTCTGCTGGTTGAGGGAAAGGCTGGCAGAGTGTGGGGATGGAAAAATCAAAACAACTCCGCAAACAAATGACACCCGAAGAATTACGCCTCTGGTATCTGCTCAGAGGTCGCCGCTTCTTTGGGTATAAGTTTCGCCGACAGATGCCGGTTGGGCCGTACATCGTGGATTTTGCCTGCTTTAAGGCGAAACTGATTGTTGAGCTGGACGGGGGGCAACATCAGGATAAAGAGGCCTATGACTCTCGTCGCACCGAGTTTTTGAATGCGAACGGCTGGGAAGTCGTACGGTTCTGGAATCATGAATTCAGGGCTAATGAGGAGGAGATGCTGATGGCTATTCTGCAACGATTGCAATGCCTGATGCCCTCACCCTAACCCTCTCCCACAGGGAGAGGGAACTGGTTACTCCCTCTCCCCTGGGGAGAGGGCCGGGGTGAGGGGCCCTACGCGCAGAGGCGTTACTTCAGCGTCCCCACCAGCGCCTTCCGGCTGTCTTCCAGGGACACCACGCGTTTACACACGTCTTTGCCGAACTGCTGGAAATCGGCTTCCTGATTCTTCCACTCGTTCTGAATCGAGGTTTGCAGTCCGCCCAGGCTACCCAGTACACCCTGCAACGGATTACCGCCGCCTTTCAGCACCGCTTTGGCGCCCATCTCGTTGATGCTGTCCTGGAGAATGCCGCCCATCGCCTGGTTCACCAGCTGCTGACCGTCGGCTCGCACCTGATCGATCGCCTTATAGTGGAATGTCAGGCCATCAGAGCGCGTCTCAATAATGCGGTTCATCTGTTCTTTCAGCTGTTTATCCAGCTTCGTCAGGCGGGTGCGCATATTGCTGCTCTCCCCCACCTCTTTGGTGATGATTTTATCCAGCGCCACGCGGCCCTTCTCAACGCGGGTCAGCGCGCCATCGTTTATCCATGGCAGCGCGGTACGCAACTCGGCCTGGTAGTCCATCGCCTGCTCGCGCTGGGCGGCCGTCAGGTTTTGCTGTTTGCCGTTAAACGTCACGTTGCCATCCGGCGTGATCACCAGATTGCCATTCTCGCCCTTAACCTGCACGGTTTGCGGGCTTAATACCACGTCGTCACGCGGGGTGACGCTACATTTATACTCCGCATGGGCGGTGGTTCCGATTGCCAGTAAAGCAACCGCCAGCAACGTTTTACGCATCTTCAACACTCCCTCAGACAAAATGGGCCAGCTAATGCTGGCCCCGTTCTTGCTTTATTAGTCCCACCAAACGTCGAAAAGTTCGCTGACGCGGACATCTTCCAGTTTGTGGTCTTCAAGCCATTTGCGTACCAGCGCCTGATGTTCTTCGGTGCATTTCCCCACTTCCTGGGTGCAAATCAGACCTTCCCACGCCAGATAGCCGCTACCGTCGAAGGCCAGCTTGTTGGGTTCGATCACCTCGTTGATGAACGCATCAACGTCCTGATCGATCTGCTCAACGCTGGTGCCTTCCGGGAAACGCCAGGCAACGGAGAAACCCACTTCCTGGAATTCTTCGATGTGCATCTTTTTACGCAGACGACGGCTACGATTCTTTGCCATTATTTCACCCTCTCGAACATTAAGTCCCATACGCCGTGACCAAGACGATGGCCACGCTGTTCAAATTTTGTCACCGGACGTGAATCCGGACGCGGTACGTAGTCGTTGCTTTCAGACTGGTTTTTATACCCGTCCAGCGACGACATCACTTCCAGCATGTGTTCCGCATAAGGTTCCCAGTCGGTCGCCATGTGGAAGACGCCGCCCAGCTTAAGCTTACTTTTCACCAGCTCGGCAAACGGTGCCTGAACGATACGGCGTTTATTATGACGCGCTTTGTGCCACGGGTCAGGGAAAAAGAGCTGAACCATGTTCAAAGAATTGTCAGGAATCATTTTGTGCAGCACTTCCACCGCGTCGTGACACATAACGCGCAGGTTCTCAACGCCCTCTTCATGGGCCGTTGCCAGACACGCACCGACGCCTGGCGAGTGCACTTCAATACCGAGGAAGTTTTGCTCCGGTCGCGCTTTCGCCATAGTGACCAGCGAGGTGCCCATGCCAAAACCGATCTCCAGCGTCACTGGCGCATCGCGGCCAAACAGCTCGGTAAAGTCGAGCGGCTGCTCGCTGAACTCAACGCCCATCACCGGCCAGTAGTTGTCCAGCGCGTGTTGCTGCCCTTTTGTCAGGCGGCCCTGACGGCGGACAAAGCTGCGAATACGGCGCAGCGGGCGACCGTTTTCATCAAATTCCGGTGAAATGACGTCGTTTTTCATAAAAGAGTTGTCTGCTTGTGAGAGTGTACGGGAAACGGGCATTATCCAAAGTTAAGGCTTCTATGCAAGCATGGGAAAGATCCGGTTTACAGCAGATTGACGCTGTGCTGCAATCTGCCTCCCTGATTAAGCGAATCGATGACCATGCAAGCCTCTCAATTTTCAGCCCAGGTGCTGGACTGGTACGACAAATACGGGCGTAAAACCCTGCCCTGGCAAATTGAAAAAACGCCTTACAAAGTATGGCTCTCCGAGGTGATGTTGCAACAAACGCAGGTCGCGACGGTCATTCCTTATTTCGAGCGTTTTATGGCGCGCTTCCCGACAATCACCGATCTGGCCAACGCGCCGTTAGACGAGGTACTGCACCTGTGGACAGGCCTCGGCTATTACGCCCGCGCGCGCAACCTGCACAAAGCCGCACAGCAGGTCGCCACCCGCCACAACGGTAAATTCCCGGAGACCTTTGACGAGGTGGCGGATTTGCCCGGCGTCGGGCGTTCAACCGCAGGCGCAATCCTTTCCCTGTCTTTAGGCAAGCATTTCCCTATTCTCGACGGCAACGTCAAGCGCGTGCTGGCACGCTGCTACGCCGTAGAAGGCTGGCCGGGCAAGAAAGAGGTTGAGAAGCGCCTGTGGGAGATCAGTGAAGCGGTCACTCCGGCGAAAGGGGTGGAGCGTTTTAACCAGGCGATGATGGATCTGGGCGCGATGGTCTGCACCCGTTCAAAACCGAAGTGCGAACTCTGCCCGGTAAATAACCTCTGCGTGGCCTATGCGAACCACTCCTGGGCGCAGTATCCGGGGAAAAAACCGAAGCAGACGCTGCCTGAACGCACCGGGTACATGCTGCTGATGCAGCATGGCGACGAGGTGTTTCTCGCCCAGCGCCCGCCGAGTGGTCTGTGGGGTGGTCTATACTGCTTCCCACAGTTTGAGGATGAAGCTTCGCTTCGGGCATGGCTTGAACAGCGCGGCATTGCGGCCGATACCGTGACGCAACTCAACGCGTTCCGTCATACCTTCAGCCATTTCCATCTGGATATTGTGCCTATGTGGCTTCCCGTGTCCTCATTCACCTCCTGCATGGATGAAGGCACCGCTCTCTGGTATAACTTAGCGCAACCGCCATCAGTCGGGCTGGCGGCTCCCGTGGAGCGCCTGTTACAGCAATTACGTGTCGGTGCAATGGTTTAGCATCGGCAAGACAAAGAGGAATGAGTATGGCCAGAACCATTTTTTGTACTTTCCTGCAGCGCGACGCTGAAGGCCAGGATTTCCAGCTCTACCCGGGCGACCTGGGTAAACGCATTTACAACGAGATCTCCAAAGAAGCCTGGGGACAGTGGCAGAAAAAACAGACCATGCTGATCAACGAGAAAAAGCTCAGCATGATGAACCCGGAACACCGCAAGCTGCTGGAGCAGGAGATGGTGAACTTCCTGTTCGAGGGTAAAGACGTCCACATCGAAGGCTATACGCCACCGGAAAAATAATACTCTGCGGCTGCTGCCCGGCGGCGCTGCGCTTGCACGGGCCTACGGTTATGTAGGCCGGGTAAGCGCAGCGCCACCCGGCAACAGCAACCTCAAAGCAAACACAACACGCACTCCCGGAATGATGAAAAAACTATTAGCGCTAGCACTTGTTGCGCCGTTGCTTGTGTCTTGTTCTTCCAAAAAGGGCGATAGCTATAACGAAGCCTGGGTTAAGGACACCAACGGTTTTGACATTTTGATGGGGCAGTTTGCCCATAACATCGAGAACATATGGGGATTTAACGAAGTTCTTATTGCCGGACCGAAGGACTACGTTAAGTATACCGACGCCTATCAGACCCGTAGCCACATCAACTTCGATGACGGTACGATTACGATTGAAACCATCGCGGGGACTGAACCTGCGGCGCATTTACGTCAGGCCATCATCAAAACCTTGCTGATGGGCGACGATCCGGGATCTATCGATCTCTACTCTGATGCCGATGACATTACTATCTCCAAAGAGCCGTTCCTGTATGGGCAGGTCGTTGACCAGACCGGTCAGCCGATTCGCTGGGAAGGTCGCGCGACGAACTTCGCAGACTATTTGCTGCAAACGCGCCTGAAAAGCCGCACCAATGGCCTGAAGGTGATCTATAGCGTTACGATCAACCTGGTGCCGAACCACCTCGACAAGCGTGCGCATAAGTATCTGGGCATGGTGCGTCAGGCGTCGCGTAAGTATGGCGTGGATGAGTCGCTGATCCTGGCGATTATGCAGACCGAATCCTCGTTCAACCCGTATGCGGTGAGCCGTTCCGACGCGCTGGGGCTGATGCAGGTTGTGCAGCACAGCGCCGGTAAAGACGTGTTCCGCGCGCAGGGGAAATCCGGTACGCCGAGCCGCAGCTACCTGTTCGATCCGCAAAGCAACATTGATACCGGCACGGCCTATCTGGCGATGCTGAACAATGTCTATCTCGGCGGGATCGATAACCCGACTTCACGTCGCTATGCGGTGATCACCGCCTACAACGGCGGTGCGGGCAGCGTCCTGCGCGTCTTCTCGAACGATAAAGTTCAGGCCGCGAACATCATCAACAGCATGGCGCCGGGGGACGTGTACTCCACGCTGACCACTCGCCACCCGTCTGCGGAATCCCGCCGCTATCTGTATAAGGTGAATACGGCGCAGAAGAACTACCGTCGCCGCTAGAAACCAACACCACCCCTCACCCTACCCTCTCCCCAATGGGGAGAGGGTGTTCAAGTTCCCTCTCCCCTTTGGGGTGAGGGGGCATCAGACCGCACCCATCTCATCCCACCCATACAAAAATGCTATTTGCATCACAATCCAAACTGCAAATTAATGTGGATTGCATTTTTTTGCGGGAGGTAACAAAACATATCGTTGCCAACTGATAGAATTGCATCAAATAACAACCCTGAATGTTCCTATAACAACATATCTCCCGCTCACTTGTGAGGAAAGTAACATGAACCTTAAGCTGCAGCTTAAAATCTTGTCGTTTCTGCAGTTCTGCCTGTGGGGTAGCTGGCTGACTACACTCGGCTCCTATATGTTTGTGACGCTCAAGTTCGATGGTGCGTCAATCGGTGCCGTCTACAGCTCGCTGGGTATTGCGGCTGTTTTCATGCCAACGCTGCTCGGTATCGTGGCGGATAAATGGTTAAGTGCGAAATGGCTGTATATGCTTTGCCATCTGGTGGGTGCGGGGACGCTGTTTATGGCGGCCGAAGTGACCACGCCGGGGGCGATGTTTATGGTGATCCTGCTTAACTCGCTGGCGTATATGCCAACGCTTGGCCTGATCAACACCATCTCCTACTACCGCCTGAAATCTGCCGGTCTGGATATCGTCACCGACTTCCCGCCAATCCGTATCTGGGGCACCATCGGCTTTATCATGGCAATGTGGGGCGTGAGCTTCGCGGGCTTCGAGCTGAGCCACATGCAGCTGTATATTGGTGCCGCGCTCTCCGTGCTGCTGGCGCTGTTCACCCTGACGCTGCCCACCATTCCGGTTTCTAACCAGCAGAAAAACCAGAGCTGGAGCACCATGCTTGGCCTGGACGCCTTCGCCCTGTTCAAAAACAAGCGCATGGCGATCTTCTTTATTTTCTCCATGCTGCTGGGCGCGGAACTGCAAATCACCAACATGTTCGGTAATACCTTCCTGCACAGCTTCGATAACGATCCGCTGTTTGCCGGGAGCTTTATCGTTGAACACGCGTCGGTGATGATGTCCATCTCGCAGATCTCTGAGACGCTGTTCATCCTGACCATCCCGTTCTTCCTGAGCCGCTACGGCATCAAGAACGTCATGCTGATCAGTATCGCTGCCTGGATGTTGCGCTTCGGTCTGTTCGCCTACGGCGACCCAAGCGCGTTCGGCACCGTGCTGCTGGTTCTGTCGATGATTGTTTACGGCTGCGCCTTCGACTTCTTCAACATCTCCGGCTCGGTGTTTGTAGAAAAAGAGGTGAAACCTGAAATTCGCGCCAGCGCGCAGGGCATGTTCCTGATGATGACCAACGGCTTCGGCTGTATTCTGGGCGGCGTGGTGAGCGGTAAAGTGGTTGAGATGTATACCACCAACGGCATCACCAACTGGCAGCCAGTGTGGCTGATCTTCGCCGGGTACTCACTGGTGCTGTTCTTCGCGTTCATCGTGCTGTTCAAGTACAAGCACGTACGCGAACCACACGGTGCGCAGCCGATCGCGCATTGATTGTTGTGCCCGGTGGCGGCTTCGCCTTACCGGGCCTACAAACCGCAAACCGTAGGCCGGGTAAGCGTTAGCGCCACCCGGCTATTTTATTCCAGACAGCACCCACCCCACCGACAGCAAATCCGCGCTGCCGCCCGGACTCAGGTTTCGTTCAATCAACGCGTTATCCATCCTAAGTAACGCATCCTGATCCCAGCCGTTCGCCAGCAGCTCCTGCGCATAACCCTGGACGTAGCGCAGCCCTTCAGTGCCGCCGCGCGAAACGAGATTACTGTCCTGGTTGATGGCCATCAGGCGCAATAACAGGTCATGAAGGGTGTTTCCCTTCCACTGAGCCAACGCCTTACGCACCGTGCTGAAGCCGCTTTCTGCCTCACCGCGCGCGCCGGTTAAACCGTACTGTTGAAACTGTCGCTCTCCCGCCGTTGCCTGCCCGCTGCGCCCGCCCAGTTCCCGCGCCACCAGCCCACGACAGATGTTACTTACCTCACAACAGAGGCTATCCGCAGAGATATTTTTTACACGTCCGGCGGCGAAGCAGAGCAAACCAAGGGCAAAAATCCCGCCCTTGTGCGTGTTCACCCCGCCCGTGGCGGCGTACATTGCCTGCTCACAGGCCATTCCCATCGGGCGGATA
This sequence comes from Enterobacter cloacae complex sp. P29RS, assembly GCF_014893445.1. Lineage (NCBI taxonomy): Bacteria > Pseudomonadati > Pseudomonadota > Gammaproteobacteria > Enterobacterales > Enterobacteriaceae > Enterobacter > Enterobacter cloacae complex sp. P29RS. The sequence continues at coordinate 67,480 of NZ_JADBPZ010000014.1, forward strand.
ATCCGCAACTGCTGATCGGCAGGTTTGGCCGCATGTGCTTCACCCAGTTCCGCAAAACGGGCAAACCACGGCGTAATCGCCGCAATGCTGCGGAGGAATAAGGTATGGTCCATATCGCGATGGGAGCCGTTATTGAGCCTGTCCACCAGCCCCGGTTTGGGCGTCAGCTCCAGCTCCTGCCACAGCGCCTCTGCGGCAAGCGCAGGAACATCAACCGGGCGCGGTTTAGTCGCGAGCAAACCAGTCATCTATCATTTTCTCCACGCGGGAAACCACCTGCTCAACGGGATGGTGCCGAGAACGGGAACAAGCGTGGGCAGGCTCGTCGCAAATCAGACAGCGCCTGAGGTGTGAACCCAACGACTGACGGCCAACGTGGCCGTTTTCAGGGCAGATCACATCCAGATCCCACAGTCTGCCGAGCGGGTGCGTCTGCTCCAGTTCAGCACAGTGCGCTTTAATTTCCGCCGCCGGATGCGCGACGCACCACAGCGCTTCAGGTCCGGTGGGTAGCCAGAGCACCTGGCGGTCCAGCACCTGCCAGCGGTTTTCCCACAGCAGCTGGTCGCACATCTGTAACGCCACGCCCATGGTGTTGCGATAGCGCAGGCTGTCTTTAATTTGCCCGGGCGTGACCAGCGTTAGGGAGATCACCGGTTGTTGATGGTGCGTAAGCCAGTCAGCCTGACGGGCTGCGCGGCGCTCTTTCGCCGCCAGCAGCGCGTCCAGGCTGACACCCGTCCGCACGGGTGTCGCAATAGTCATATTCACTCCTTTACCTGTCGAACGGTGTCGATCACGCTGCCGTCGCGGTAGCGGATCACCCCGACAATTTTGTCGGTGAACTCAATCGGTTTCGGTACGCCGGTCAGGGAAATCGCCCGCTCATAGAGCGCGTTGATATCTACAACCTTCAGGCCTGCTTCCATGAGTCGTTCGCGGATCTCCGGGCGCGCCGGGTTGACCGCAATACCGTGGTCGGTGACCAGCACGTCAATGCTCTCCCCCGGCGTGAGGCGCGTGGTAACGCGCTTCACAACGGTCGGGATGCGGCTTCGCAGCAGCGGCGCGACCACAATGGTCAGGTTGGCTGCCGACGCCACGTCGCAGTGCCCGCCGGATGCGCCGCGCATCACGCCGTCGGATCCGGTGATGACGTTGACGTTAAAATCGACGTCGATTTCCAGCGCGCTGAGGATCACCACGTCGAGCTGGTCGCAGCTTGCCGCCTTGCTGCCGGGGTTGGCGTAGACGTTGGTGGAGATCTCCACGTGGTTCGGGTTGCGCGCCAGCGAGGCCGCCGCCTGGCCGTCAAAGCACTGGGTGTCGAGCAGCTTTTCGATGAGCCCCTTCTCGTGCAAATCCACCAGGCTGCCGGTGATACCGCCAAGGGCGAAGCGCGCCTTCACGCCGCTGCGCTCCATCTTCTCTTCCATAAAGCGGGTGCAGGCGGTCGCCGCCGCGCCGGAGCCGGTCTGCATCGAGAAGCCCGGTTTAAAGTAACCAGAGTGTTCAATCACGTCCGCCGCATAGCGGGCAATCATCAGCTCGCGCGGGTTGCTGGTGACGCGCGCCGCACCGACGCTGATTTTCGCCGGGTCGCCCACGCTCTCCACCTGCACGATGTAGTCCACCTGATCCTGCACCAGGCTGGCGGGCATATTCGGGAACGGCACCAGCTCTTCGGTCAGCAGCACCACCTTACGGGCAAAGTGTGCGTCCACCATGGCGTAGCCCAGCGAACCGCAGCACGATTTGCCCTGCGTGCCGTTGGCGTTGCCAAACTCATCGCTGCACGGCACGCCAAGAAATGCCACGTCGATATTCAGCTCGCCATCCTGGAGCAGCTTCACGCGCCCGCCGTGGGAGTGAATTTGTACCGGCTCGTCCATCAGCCCGTGGGAGATGGCCTCCGCCAGCCTGCCGCGCATACCGGAGGTGTAAATTCGGGCGATCACGCCGTTTTGAATATGCTCGATCAGCGCGTCGTTGCAGGTCATCAGCGAGCTGGAGGCCAGGGTCAAATTTTTAAAACCCATCCGCGCCAGCAGCGCCACAACGGTGTTGATCACCCGGTCGCCTTCGCGAAAGGCATGGTGGAAAGAGATGGTCATCCCGTCCTGCAAGCCGCTGCGCATGACGGCTTCTTCGAGGGAGGCGCAAAGCTTACGGTTGTGTTTCGCCTCGCTGTCCGCCAGCCACGGCGTCGCGCTGTGGGCGGTATCAAAGGGCTTCAGATCCCGCAGATGGGGGAAATTCACATGGAGAAGTTCTGTCTGATTCATTATGTCATCCTTACCGACGCACGCCGGAGGCCGCCGCGCGCTCCAGCACCACCTGCGCGTGGTTAATAATCGGTGCATCCACCATTTTGCCGTTGAGCGAGACCACGCCCAGGCCGTTACGCTCGCCCTCTTCTGCCGCTTCAATCACCCGTTTCGCGTGATCCACCTCTTCCTGAGTCGGGGCGTAGGCGTTGTGCAGCAGGTCAATCTGGCGCGGGTTAATCAGCGATTTGCCGTTAAAGCCCATCTTGCGGATCAGATCGACCTCGCGCAGGAACCCGGCTTCGTCGTTAACGTCTGACCACACCACGTCGAAAGCGTCGATGCCCGCAGCGCGGGCGGCGTGCAGCACGGCGCAGCGGGCGTAGAACAGCTCGGTGCCGTCGCCGCGCTCGGTCTGCATGTCCATTACGTAGTCAAAGGCGGCCAGCGCGATGCCGATAAGGCGCGGGGAGCTGCGGGCAATCGCCACGGCGTTGATGACGCCAATGGCCGATTCAATCGCCGCCATCACGCGGGTGGAACCTACTTCACGCCCGCACTCCTGCTCAATGCGCTCGAGGTGGTCCTCCAGCTCGTAGATATCGTCCGGGGTGTCGGTTTTTGGCAGGCGAATCACGTCTACGCCCGCGCGTACGGCGGCCTCCAGATCCAGCAGGCCAAACGGCGTGCTCAGCGGGTTAATACGCACCACGGTTTCGATATCCTGATACATCGGGTGCTGCAACGCGTGGAACACCAGCATGCGTGCGGTGTCTTTCTCGCGCAGGGCCACGGCGTCCTCAAGGTCAAACATGATGGAGTCGGGGCGGTAGATAAAGGCGGTGGAGAGCATGGCGGCATTGGCGCCCGGCAGGAACAGCATACTGCGGCGGAGTTTGCTCATTTCAGCGCCCCCCAGTTGATGGCCTGTTCATCGGCTGCACGCAGAAGCGCGCTTTGCAGGCGGGCGCGGATCACACAGTCCAGCGCCCCTTTGTCTTCAATAATGATTAATCCCTGGTGCACGTTCATGGCGCGCAATGTGTCGTTGACCACCTGGCGTATTTGCTCGCCAAACTGCTTAATCACTTCACTGTGGATGACAATCTCCAGCTCACCGTGAGCGGGGGCGATTTTCACCATCAGGTCGCTGGACTCCTGCGTTCCGGCCAGCGCCTCCCTTACAATATTCATGATAAATTCCTGATAGTTATGCGACTTCCGCACTCGCACGATAATGTGCTTCGAGGTGCGCGAAGGTGGAGTCCGGGACAATCTCCCGGATCCGGGAAAACTGCTGTGTCTTGAGTAAACGGCGCACTTCCGAGGCCGAAATGGCGTTGCCGGTGGCTTTGATGCGCGGCATTTCCACCACGTCGATGTGCGAGGCCAGCAGATCGTGCAGCGTCTGGTTGTACTGGCGGGTGATATCGCAGAACGGTTCCGAACCAATAAAACGGTGCGTGATGCCCAGCGCCGGGGCGATAAAGTCCCGGAAGATCAGCACGTCGATCTCGCTCCATGCCTGCTGCACTTTGCCGGTCTCCTTCAGGAAGTAGGCCGGAAACGTGGCGCGGGAGATGATGTACTGCGAGCCTTCATGCACCACCACGTTCGGCAGATGCGCCACGCCCGCACGCACCATCTCAAGGCGCGCGCTGAACGGGAAGAACGAGGCGTCTTCACGCACCACGAACAGATGCAGAGCATCGCACTGCGCCGCCGCCTGCTCCACCAGATGACGGTGACCGAGGGTGAACGGGTTGGCGTTCATCACGATGGCACCAATCTTCTCCCCACACTTGCGGCTAGCGCGCAGGGATCGGCAGTAGCGCACGATCCCTTGCGGAGTGTTCTCCATTAGCACCGCGTTGTTCCCGCTCTGGGCAACCGGCCAGAAACCGCTGCGGCCAAAGCGCTCCTTATTACACGGACGGGTGCAGAGGAAGAGGTGAAAATGGCCGCGCTCCAGCGCCGCATTTTCCACCTCTGCCAGCAGACGCGCGCTGAGGTTTTCCCCACGAAGCTGCTCGTTGACCGCGACGCACTTGATGACGTTGGCAGCAAGCCCGGCGCAACCCACCAGCTGCGCGCCGGACCAGGCTTCAACAAACAGCGTGATGTCGTTGTCCAGGCCAAGGCCGCTGTCTGCCAGCAGGTAGCGGATCTGGCTTAAGCGTTCCGGGTGTTTCGCCACAACGGTGTGGCGAAAATCAATGGGTTGCGATTGCATGCTGCCGCCTTACTCAGTGCGCTGCCGCGAGCCCGACGGCTGGCGCTTCCACGATCACGTTGCTCAGATGACCGATATGTTCGATCTCCACCTCAATGCGATCCCCCTCCTTCATAAACAGTGGCGGGTTGCGCTTTTTACCCACCCCGCCAGGCGAGCCGGTGATGATCACGTCGCCCGGGCTGAGACGGGTGAAGGTGCTGATGTACTCGATCAGCTCCGCCACCTTGTGGATCATGCTGCTGGTGTTGTCCTCCTGCACCATGTGGCCGTTCAGCCAGGTGCGGATCGCCAGGCTGTGCGGGTCCGGGATCTCATCCGCCGTCGCCATCCACGGGCCGAACGCCCCGGTCTGCCGCCAGTTTTTCCCGGCGGTGAACCAGGTGTGCTGCCAGTCGCGGGCGGAGCCGTCCATGTAGCAGCTGTAGCCCGCCACGTGGCGCAGGGCGTCGTCGCGGCTGATGTTCTCCCCGCCTTTGCCGATGATCACCGCCAGCTCGCCTTCGTAGTCGAACTCGCTGGAGTGGCGCGGCTTCAGCACCGGCTCGTTGTGGCCGGTCTGTGAATCAGGGAAGCGGACAAACAGGGTCGGGGCCGGGTTATGCTGATCAAACTCCTTGCGCTTGTCGGCATAGTTCATGCCCACGCAGAGAATTTTTTCCGGCTGGACAATCACCGGTAAGAAGGTGATGGCGTTCAGCGGTACATCCACCGCGTCGTTCAGAAAACGGGTGGCCTGCGCCAGCCCGTTCCCCTGCAACAGCGCTTTAAGGTCGCCATAGCGGTCGCCCAGGCGGCGGCCTAAATCAATCACGCCCTCGGCCTGAACGATGCCGTAGCTGCGTTTACCCTGGTATAAAAAGCTTGCGAGTTTCATTGTTCTTTCCTGAAAACTTAAACGAGGAAGTTGCCCAGAATCAGCAGTGAGACAGAGACGTTAATCGCCCCGCCGATACGGGTAGCAATCTGGGCGAATGGCATCAGGCTCATGCGGTTGCCTGCGGTCAGGATCGCCACGTCACCGGTACCGCCCTGCCCGCTCTGACAGCAGGAGACGATGGCGACATCAATCGGGTGCATACCAATCTTTTTGCCAACGAAGAATCCGGTTGCCACCAGCGCGGAAACGGTGCTGATAATCACCAGCAGGTTGCTGACGGTGAACGCCGCCACCAGTTCATGCCATGGGGTAATCGCCACGCCAACGGCGAAGAGAATCGGGTAGGTCACGGAGGTCTGGAAGAATTTGTACACCACCTGAGAACCTTCCAGCAGACGCGGAGAGGCGCCATTACAGAGCTTCACCAGCACCGCCATAAACAGCATACCGACCGGCGCTGGCAGACCAATCAGCTTGTGACCGAGCATGCCCAGCATGTACAGCAGCACCGCCAGCAGCGCGCCGGAGGCGATGGTGGTCACATCCGCTTTGCCGGAGAACGCGGGTTGAGAGACGGTGGCATCGGCGTTGGCGCGGTTAGGCATCAGCTGGCCTTCACCGGTCAGGTGCGGGTAGCGTTTCCCGAGCTGGTTGAGGCAACCGGAGATGATGATCGCCGTCAGGCCGCCGAGCATTACCATCGGCAGCACGCGGCCGAGCGCCACGCCCTGATCCATGTGCAGCAGCGTGGCATAGCCGATAGAGAGCGGGATCGCCCCTTCCCCGACGCCGCCCGCCATGATCGGCAGAATGATAAAGAAGAAGATCTGGAACGGCTCGAGGCCCAGCGCCAGTCCAACGCCCATGCCGACAATCATGCCGACGATTTCACCGCACAGCATCGGGAAGAAGATGCGCAGGAAGCCCTGGATCAGCACGGTGCGGTTCATGCTCATGATGCTGCCGACAATAATGCAGCAGATATAGAGGTAGAGAATATTGGTGGATTTATAGAATTTGGTCGTGGACTCGACCACCACGTCCGGCAGCAGGCCGTAATAGACCAACGCGGAAGGGATAAAGGTGGCGCAAATTGCCGCCGCGCCGAGCTTGCCGACAATCGGCAGGCGTTTGCCGAACTCACCGCAGGCAAAGCCGAAGAAGGCCAGCGTGGCCACCATGACTACGATGTCGCTCGGCAGTTTTCCGCCCAGGCAATCTATCGCAATCAGCGCGCCCGCCAGAACGAACAGTGGCAGAGGAATAATGCCGATTTTCCAGGTATCCATAATATGCCACCAGCGCTCTTTGAGCGATGGCCGCTGAATATCAATCGGGTCGTGGGTAACAGAGAATGAATCGTCAGTTGTGCTCATAATAAGCCCCTTAGTTATTTTGTGCGTCCAGCTTAGAGTCACAAAGGCTTACTTTATGTGAGGGATGGCATATTAAAAGCGAAGTTTTAATGGCCGCTATGGTTTTAATGGTTTCTTTTATTTAATGTGATTTATGCCTTATTTATTGCCGTGGTTTTTATGGTTTCTTTTCTTAACTGAACAAAGAAATAACATTTATTCATTTAACCTTAAGAGGATGAGACTTTCGGAAAAATCTTTTACAGGCTGCGCTGTGCAAGGGATCACAAGTTTTCGGCAAAGCGGGCATCCTGGCCTTAAAAGATGATATATTCAGCCGACCTGTTGATATCTCGCGTGATAGTTATGAAAGTATCGTTTCAGATCAAGCTGTTTATTTCGCTGGTCGCCTTTTTCTCAGTGCTGTTCGCATTACTGGGCGGATATTATTATGTCGATGTCGGCAGGCAGCTTTATCAGGAAATGAGCGCGCGCGCAAAAATACAGGCCGAAGAAATTGCGCTTATTCCTTCTCTGCGAAAAGAAGTCGAACAAAAGGATATCCAGGGCATCCATGACTTTATGCAGAAAATAGCCGCCCGCAGCGACGCCAGTTTTATTGTGATTGGTGACAATAAAGGGCTGCATCTTTTCCATTCCGTGTTTGCCGACCGGGTAGGCAAAACGCTGGTTGGCGGAGACAACGACGAGGTATTACACGGCAAAAGCACCATCACCATCCGCAAGGGCGGGTTAGGCATTTCGCTGCGCAGCAAAGCGCCCATTTTTAATGATGCCGGGCAGGTGGTAGGGATTGTTTCGGTAGGCTATCTCACAAGCTATCTGGACACCATCACCGTCAGCAAGGTGGTTAATATCCTGATTGCCGCCGTGCTGCTGCTTATCGCCCTGTTTATTTTCTCCTGGTTCTTCACCCGCAGCATCAAGAAGCAGATATTCTCTCTGGAGCCGCGCGAAATCGGCCTGCTGGTGCGTCAGCAAAAGGCGATGATGGAATCCATTTATGAAGGGGTGATTGCCATCGACGACGATCTCCGCATTGAGGTGATTAACCAGGCGGCGCGTAAATTATTAGGCTTACGCCAGCCCGCCCGCGAACTGCGGGGTCAACTCATCAGCCAGGTGATTGCGCCCGTCCCGTTCTTTAACGCGCAAACCATGCTTGCGAAAGACACCCACGATGAGATCTGTCGCTTTAACGATCTCACGGTCATTGCCAGCCGGGTGCGGATCATGCTGGAAGATGCGTTGCAGGGCTGGGTGATCACCTTTCGCGATCGCAACGAGATCGACTCGCTCAGCGCCCAGCTCAGCCAGGTGAAGCGCTATGTTGATAACCTGCGCATTATGCGCCATGAACAGCTGAACCGCATGACCACGCTGTCCGGCCTGCTGCATATGGGCCGTTATGACGAGGCGATCCGCTACATACAGGCGCAGTCGGAACACGCTCAGGAGCTGCTGGACTTTATCTCGTCCCGCTTTAGCTCCCCGACGCTGTGCGGTTTGCTGCTTGGAAAGGCCGCCCGCGCGCGTGAAAAAGGCGTTGAGCTGAGCTTCGATCCGGCCTGCCGGGTGGACAAACCCTTCCTGCCGCTGCTCGAATCGGAACTAGTCTCGATTATCGGGAACTTGCTGGATAACGCCATCGAAGCGACCCAGCGCGCCCCGCTCCCGCATGCCCCGGTAGACGTGCTAATAAAGTTGAACGAGCAGGAACTGATTATTGAAGTCGCCGACCAGGGCGTCGGCATCACACCGGAGATCCGCGACCGGATCTTTGAGCGCGGCATCACTACCAAAACGCGCGGCGATCACGGTATTGGCCTGTATCTGATTGAAAGCTACGTCACGCAGGCTGGCGGTGCAATTGAAGTTGCCGATAACACCCCACGCGGTGCCATTTTCTCACTGTTTATTCCCGCCACGGGAACGGTCCGGCACCCCGTACAGGAACTGGAAGATACCGACTATGCAACATGAACTTATCGACGTACTGATTGTTGAAGACGAGAACGAACTGGCGCAACTGCACGCGGAGCTTATCGGTAAACATCCGCGCCTGAGGCTGGTGGGGATTGCCGCGTCACTGGCCGACGCGCAGGTACAACTGGAGAGCAAACAGCCGAAGCTGATGCTGCTGGATAACTATCTGCCGGACGGCAAAGGCATCACCCTTATCAGCAACCCGATGCTCACCCGCGCCAACTGCTCGGTGATTTTCATCACCGCTGCCAGCGATATGGACACCTGTAGCCAGGCCATTCGTAACGGCGCGTTCGACTACATCCTCAAGCCAGTTTCCTGGAAGCGCCTGAGCCAGTCGCTGGAACGTTTTGTGCAGTTTGCCGAACAGCAGCGCGTCTGGAAGATTGTCGACCAACAGAACGTGGATTCACTCTATCAGCTACAGGCGAAAAATTATCGACTGGACAACGGCAGCAAAGGGATAGAGGAGAACACGCTGGCGCGGGTGCAAACGCTGTTTAACAACAAGGCGGCGCACTGCTTTACGGTGGATGAGGTGGTGAGCGAGACGGGACTGAGTAAAACCACCACCCGGCGCTATCTGGAACACTGCGTGGAGGTGGGTTTTCTGACGGTGGAGATGCTGTACGGGAAGATTGGGCATCCGAGAAGGATGTACCGGCGTAGTGCGACTTAACTCCCCTCACCCCGGCCCTCTCCCCAAAGGGGCGAGGGTGAAAAGACGGCTCCGTGCAATCCCCTCTCCCCTTTGGGGAGAGGGTTAGGGTGAGGGGCCCTACTTTAACACGTACCCATACAGTCGCTTGATCCCGTCGGCATCCTTCTCGCTGTAAACGCCCTGCAACTCTGGCGAGAAACCCGGCAGCATATTAATGCCCTCTTCCAGCGCCAGGAAGTAGCGCTGTACTGCTCCACCCCAGACTTCCCCCGGTACCACGCACAGCACGCCCGGCGGGTATGGCAGCGCACCTTCGGCGGCAATGCGTCCTTCGGCGTCACGAATACGCACCAGTTCGACATTCCCGCGAATGTACTCCTGGTTGGCATCCTGCGGGTTCATCACCACGGCAGGCAGGCTCTCCTGGCGGAACATCGCCTTCTGTAAATCCTTCACGTTAAAGCTGACGTAGAGATCGTGCATCTCCTGGCACAGCTGACGGATCGTATAGTCGCGGTAACGCACCGGGTATTTCTGATAGATGGTCGGCAGCACATCCACGAGCGGCGTATCGTCTTCAATATGCTGTTCAAACTGCCCCAGCATCGCCACCAGCTGCATTAGCTTCTCCGCGCTCTCGGCTGGCGTCAGCAGGAACAGGATGGAGTTGAGATCGCACTTCTCCGGCACAATGCCGTTTTCGCGCAGGTAGTGGGCGAGAATGGTCGCCGGAATGCCGAAATCGGTATAGTGCCCTGTTTCCGCATCAATGCCCGGCGTGGTCAGCAGCAGCTTGCACGGATCGACGAAATACTGCTCGCGGGCATAGCCTTCAAAACCGTGCCATTTTGCACCCGGTTCAAAACTAAAGAAGCGACGCTCGCTGGCGATAGCCTGCGTGGGGTGATCCTGCCATGGCCGCCCCGCCACCACCGGTGGGATAAAGGGTTTGATCATATTGCAGTTGGCGATAATTGCCTTGCGCGCTTCAATGCCCAGCTCGACGCACTCAGCCCACAACCTGCGTCCGCTCTCACCCTCGTGGATCTTGGCGTTCACGTCCAGCGCCGCAAACAGCGGGTAAAACGGGCTGGTGGAGGCATGCAGCATGAACGCATTGTTCAGCCGCTTGTGCGGGCAGAAGCGCGACTGACCGCGAATATGGTTATCCTTTTTATGGATCTGTGAGGTTTGCGAGAACCCGGCCTGCTGTTTGTGGACCGACTGGGTCACGAAAATTCCCGGATCGTTCTCGTTCAGTTCCAGCAGAAGCGGAGACGTTTCCGCCATCATCGGGATAAATTGCTCGTAGCCGACCCAGGCGGAGTCAAAGAGGATGTAGTCGCAAAGGTGACCGATCTTGTCGATCACCTGACGGGCGTTGTAGATCGTGCCGTCGTAGGTGCCGAGCTGAATGATCGCCAGACGGAACGGGCGCGCCTCGGCGGCTTTCTGCGGCGCGACGTCACGGATCAGTTCCCGCAGCCAGGCCTCATCAAAGCAGTGTTCATCGATCCCGCCGATAAAACCAAACGGATTACGGGCTGCCTCAAGATAGACAGGCGTTGCCCCGGCCTGGATCAGCGCCCCATGATGGTTGGACTTATGGTTGTTACGATCGAACAGCACCAGATCGCCACGGGTCAGCAGCGCATTGGTCACCACTTTATTGGCCGCCGACGTGCCGTTCAGCACGAAGTAGGTTTTATCCGCGTTGAACACTTTCGCCGCGAACTTTTGCGCGTGCTTGGCAGAACCTTCGTGGATCAGCAAATCACCGAGCTTCACGTCGGCATTGCACATATCGGCACGAAACACGTTTTCACCGAAGAAGTCGTAAAACTGCCGCCCGGCGGGATGCTTTTTGAAAAAGGCGCCGTGCTGGTGACCCGGACAGGCAAAGGTGCTGTGTCCCATCGCCACATACTGGCTCAGGGTGTCAAAAAAGGGTGGCAGCAGGTTCTCTTCATACCGGCAGGCGGCAGATTCCAGTTCCAGCAATTCCTGTGCTTTACCCGAGATGATCGCCGTGACACCCTCTGGCACCTCTCCTGGCTCTGTTGAGAACATAAATACCGGTAGCTGAAAGCCCGTACGCTTCAGCAACGCAAGAATGCCGCTGTAGCTTTCAACAACCGTAATGACGACTGCCGCCACATCGGTGAAATCGGTGTTATCCAGCATAACCTTTTCGCGATGCGTAGAAACTTTGGATACCAGCTCACGGCTGACGGCAATTTTCATGGTTTTCATAAGCGCAAATACCCTCACCGAACGGTGAGACAGGAAGGAGAAAATTCGCGCAATCATGTCACCTTTTATTTTCAGGTGCAAGAAGGAATCAGTATGCGTTACGCCTCCCAAAGCTAAGCATAATCAGGGACGGACGTGCCATAATCATGCAATGCCAGTGCTTAAATAACAGGAGTTAAACGTGGTGATTGGACCCTTTATCAATGCGGGAGCCGTATTGCTGGGCGGTGTACTTGGGGCAGTATTAAGTCAGCGGTTGCCGGAGCGTATTCGCGTCTCCATGCCCTCCATTTTTGGCCTGGCGTCGTTAGGGATTGGTATCCTTTTAGTGGTGAAATGCGCCAACCTGCCGGTGATGGTACTGGCGACACTGCTCGGCGCGCTGATCGGCGAGTTTTGCTATCTGGAAAAAGGCATTAATCACGCGGTAGGCAAAGCCAAAAATCTGATTGCCCGACCGGGCAAGGCAAAGCACGGCACGCACGAGTCGTTTATTCAGAACTACGTTGCGATCATTATTCTGTTCTGCGCCAGCGGCACGGGGATATTCGGTTCGATGCAGGAAGGGATGACCGGCGATCCCAGCATACTGATTGCGAAAGCGTTTCTGGATTTCTTTACTGCCACCATCTTTGCCACCACCCTCGGCATCGCCGTGGCGGCGATTTGTGTACCGATGCTGCTTATACAGCTGGCGCTGGCCACCTGCGCCACGCTGATCCTGCCGCTGACGACGCCTGCGATGATGGCGGACTTTACCGCCGTCGGCGGCCTGCTGCTGCTGGCGACAGGGCTGCGCATCTGTGGCATTAAGATGTTTGCAGTGGTGAACATGCTCCCTGCCCTGCTGCTCGCGATGCCGCTTTCCGCGCTCTGGACGCACTTTTTCGCTTAAGTTTGCGACGAAATGGTGAGAGAGTGTGCAGTCTGCACCGAAAACAACAAATTTCGTTGACGTCGGAGGGAGGATCGGGTTTAATGCGCCCCGTTGCCCGGATAGCTCAGTCGGTAGAGCAGGGGATTGAAAATCCCCGTGTCCTTGGTTCGATTCCGAGTCCGGGCACCACTTATTTATAACCCTCGCTTCGGCGGGGGTTTTTGCTTTCTGAGTCAGCAACTCGTTGTTTGAACAGTAGTTACCGCCCTTATCTCTCCTCCGGCCCCGCTTCCCGGTGGTACAACTGGCGTTGTTTACCGCCTTTACCGCCACACAGAAGCAGAAAAACCTGACCTTCACCGATCTATTTGAGCATTACAAATGCACATATCAATTGGACAGAGCCCGACAGAGCGGCATCACGTATCCGTGATTACCCCCCATCGGCTAACTGTTTTATTAGATTCATCGGTGGTAAATCCATCCGGGACATCCTGAAAAGTGACCTTTCGGCGTTCCGTACACTGCTGGAACAGGCCCTGGCTAACCGCAGTAAAGTAGGCCGAGGAACGAAGCTGTAAAAAGCGACTTCTACTTCAGACACCGTAACCACATTGCTACTATATTGTGTGTGCGTTGGCACGCATGGCTGTCATGGGGGCGTTTATCAGTCTAAGCAGAGGCCGGTAAAGCAATTGAGAGGAACTACAATGGATGCAGCATTACTTAACATGATGCGCTCAGATGGAAGAAATAAAGCCTGGGCGGAAACTATGGTGAATATGGAAGCCAGGAAACTGGTAAATACAGCCAACACTCTGTCGGCTTTTCATCTCAGCGATAGTTTGACTCGAATGAAGTTTGTTCAAGAAATTCGGGACCTCATAGAACATCAGTTTACGTTAGCTCGTCGGGCTAAATCAGATGAAGAATGCATGGAATGCGTTAAAATTCTCAGAGAAGAAAACAGTAACCTGCTGGAACAAGCGCGTTAATTAAGAACGAAGGCAGCGAAGCTTTGCGCTAAAGTCGAGTTTATCCGAGAGAATAACAAAATTGTTGGGTATGTGATCTCGGCTGTTAGTGTTGTCCTGGCCGGTGCTGAAATAGCCGCAGGATTTACCCTCATAGGCACTATGACCCCTCTCGGGGTTCTTGCTGGTGCGATTCTGGTTACTGACGGGACAAACAGCATCAGTAAAGAAGTGGCTCGCTACGCAACTAACAACACTACCAGTGAAGGGCTGGTCGCGAATGCCGCGATGTCTACAGCTGAGTTTATGGGCTTTAGTCGTGAGAATGGGTTAGGTGTCTACAAATCAATTTCACTGGCCGCTAATGCGTACACCATTTTTGGCTTGTTACGGCGACCTGGTACCTGGCGACTGTTTCGTTATCTCCCTGCTGACTATTACCGAAAGGTGAGCACACTGAGCCGCCCGCAGCTTACAATGAAAATAGCGGGTTATGGCGTGAAAGCTAAGATTATTTTTGATCTGTTGTCCGTCAGCGACCCGTCCCAGAATTAGTCAGCATTTTACGATAACGCCAGGATTTGTAGCCAAGTTTTGCTGGCGTTATATACCAGATGAAAGGTAGTACAATCAATAATGTGAGCGCAAGTGTCAGGCTTGTATCCTTGGATGCAAGTAAAAGTGTTAAAGCCAGTATGATGAAGGCAATAATAGTTATCCACTTCATAGCCTTAAAACGATTGGCCAGATCATGAGTTACGCTATCAAACGAACCACCGTAATTTTCAATATTGTTTTTTAACTTTTGAAGATCTCGTTTGCTAAAACCTGATTTTAAAAGTGCCTCTTCGCTGGTCATTCTGTTATCCGTCCCATAACTCACTGAAACCTGTGACGAAGTTTAACTTAATTTGGCGGATAAATCGCTACCTGACGATATTCGTCAAATTTATATATATCAACGAGTTGAAGATATCTTAGAGTATACGCTCGAAAACTGACATTATTGCCCACTGCGGAACTTCGCTGGTAGCAACTCTAATGACTCCTTCGGGGCCGTTTCCAACATCTCCCGCCCTGCCCGGTAGAAGCAACATGCAGATCACCACAGGAGGCTGAATCATGCACGATGAAATCATTAATCAGGCCCGCGAAATCCTCCCTCAGCGGCTCAACCATACCGACACATTGGCATCACAGCAGGACACCGCGTACTATCTGGCCCTACAGTGAAGCGCAATGCTGCTATTATCTATTCCCCTATCCACGACACCCCGACCACTGCGTCAGCAGCGCATGCAGATTAGCCGGCTCAAGAGGCTTGCGGAGCACCAGATACCCCTCCTGCTCCGCCTCCAGCAGAACCGGTGAATTAAATTCGCCGCTGACTATCGCGCCGCTCATATCCGGCAGACGGTCAAAAAGCGCTTTCAGGATATCGAAGCCGCTTTCGCCGGATCGCAGACGCTGGTCGCACAGCACGGCGAACGGCGTAAAGCCGTCGTCGATTATGGCAAACGCTTCTTCAGCCGAGGCCGCACAGCGTACGTCGATTCCCCAGACGCTCATCAGGCTCTCCCAGGCAGACGTCACCAGCGGGTCGTCATCGACGACCAGGCAGGAACCGTTCAGCGGGGCATAGCGTACCGGCGTGGCGGTGTTGTCAGCGGCGGGCGGGATATCCAGGGCGCTATCTTCGCCAGCATATTGGGTGAAGCGCATCCAGAAGCGTGAGCCTTTACCTTCAATGGATTGCATCCCGTATTTCACCTTCATCAGCTTGGCACAACGGGCCACTACGGCCAGTCCCAGCCCGTGTCCGGCGCTGTCGATCTTCCATGCCAGCTCGGGGCGGTAGTAAGGTGAGAAGATTTTGCCCTTCTCTTCATCGGCGATACCGACTCCCGTGTCCCACACCTCCACCATACACTCGTCACCGCGCGGTCGGATGGCGACCAGCACCCCGCCCTGGAGCGTGTAACGAAGGGCGTTTTGAATCAGGTTAATCAGGGACTGTCGTACCAGCAGCGAATCGCCCATCACGTAGATACGGCGTTTAGGCCGCCGGATGCACAGCCTAAGCGCACGGCTGTTGGCCTCTTCGCGAAACAGCGTGATGACCGAGTCGAGCAGAGCACCGATATCCACTTTGGCCGGGGCAGAGAGGACATTCCCGGATTCTATTTTGCTGAGATCGAGCAGAGAGTTGAGCATTAAATGTACCGAGCGAACGCTCTGCTGCAGGTCAAGAAGCTGTGGCGTCAGGCTATCGTCCCGGTTTCGGTGGAGGATGGCTTCGATCAGAAAGCCCATAGCGTGTACGGGCTGGCGCAGATCGTGGCTGGCGGTGGTCAGAAACTGATTTTTATCCAGCAGTGCCTGCTCCGCGTCCTCTTTGGCCTGACGAAACTGTTCCGCCAGGCGTGAGCTTTTTTCCTCAAGCAGTGCCTGCTGAATAAAGAACGCATGGGAAGTTAACGCATGGCGGTAAATTGCGAAGCCGTAAAGCAGATTCAGCATGAGCACGATGAACATCAACTCATCCAGCCGCCAGATAATACCGAGGTTCAGCACCCCCCAGGAGGCGAAGAAAAAGCGCGTAAAGGTGCTGATGACCGGCGTCAGATGCGTCGCATTGGCGGCGACGATAGCGGCGATGCTGATATTAAGTAACAGGAAAAAGTCAAAATTCTGCGTCTGTGGAGTAATTAAATAGAGCGAAGAAATGCCCAGCCCGTGAATAAAGGCGATATTATTAATACGCGGAAGCCAGCGTCGCAGGACGTCCCTATCACCGTTTTCTTTCGCTTCACGCTGATAGCGTCGGTGCAATAGTCTTATCGCCACGGCACATAGCAGATAAATAATTATCCAGATAATCGTTGGGCCGAGGTCGTCCCCAAGCATATAAATCCAGATGGCGAAAGGAATACCCACAAAGGGCACAGCACTAAAGCTAAATACCAGCCGCAGAAAGGTGTTGTTTAGCAAACGGATCTGCGCCGGAGCAGAGATACCTTCGTTTTGTAAGCTCTGGAAAAACCTCATTCCGACGGTTCCTGCTTGCCGTGCAGAAGCGTGATGGCTTCGACCCGGCTGTTAACACCTATCTTTTTCAATATATTGCTGATGTGTTCTTTGACCGTGGGCTCAGAAATTGAAAGCTGCGCGGCGATTCGTTTATTTGGCAGGCCGCGCATAATCATATTTAATACGTCTATTTGTCGCGGCGTTAAGTTAAATTTACTTAACTTCTCATTATTTGCCTTAACGGAAATTTCGTTTCCCTCAGGAAACCAGGTCTGATTATCACTGAGTGCGAAAACGGCCCGCGAGAACATCTCAGGTGGCTCGCTTTTCAATACAAAACCGTGGCCCCCGGCGGCATTAACTTTGCGCCAGATGTCATTATTGTCATCCCCGCTGACCACCAGGAGTCGTACCTGTGGGTAAAGTTGTTTTACTTCTTTGAGTAATTTCAGGGCCGTTCCGGAAGAGAGCCAAAAATCGATTACCAGCAAACGTGGCGGGCCATGATCCCTAATTTGGCGGTAGCAATCATCCTCATTCGTCACCACACACGCCTGTTTAAACTGGCAATGTGTAATCAGAAAATTGGCGATGCCGCTTGCTACCAATGGATGGTCATCAACGACTAACGCATAATTCTGTCCCAAAGGAGCCTCCTTTTACCTTCGCATATCTTAGAGTACAGATGAATTATTATCTACCCACCCTACTTTAGGAGGGTTTTTTCGATTAGGAAAGAGAAATATATTATTCGCTGATTTGGGTAAAAGAAAACATAAATACAATCAGTGAAATTAACTGGTTGGATATCAAGGATAATTTATGAAAAAACCACTAATCGTTTTAACCGTTACGTTGATGCTAGCCGGTTGTTCCACGTTGAAAACCGATCAGGCTATTCCACTCCTGCAAGCGGAGACCGCTAAAATGCTGGGACTGGGCTCATCGGATGAAATAACCGTGACCAACGTTAATGGCGCCCAGCCGGACGCACTGGGAGGACAAAAACTGTCTTATCGCGCCACGACAGAAAAAGGGCGTATTTTCGATTGTTCATCAATGATGATGCCGGGGATTTTAGGATCCGCACCGACGCTAAGCGCGCCAACCTGTACACCTGTTGTCACACATAAATAATTAACGCCGCATCAAAAGGCGTACATAAATAACGCCTTTTACATTTTCTGACGTATCTGAGTTTTCATAAAAACGATTTTCCAGACATCACGCTAATGAGTACGGAGATAGCCCGTGAATAACTCTACATCGCATGCTTTAGCGGTTAAGACACCGCTTTCAAGACTTTACCTCGCTCTATTTTCCGCGCCGCTGTTACTGTTTTTACCTGCCGATATCGCGCGTGCAGCCGATGCCTTTTTTGATGGCGACTCGCGTATTACCGAAACGCTGGGTTACACCGGAGATGTTTATGTTGGACGTAATCAACGCGGAAACCTGCTGATCGATAATGGCAAAATCACCGCCTATAACATCAATATCGGTCGGCTGTTCGATGGCAAAATTTATGAAAGCGTGGTCACGGTCCGTGGGCCAGACGCTGAGCTTAACGCGGTGAACGATCGGTACGTCCTGCGCGGCGACCTGAATCTTGGCCTCGGCACCCTGCGAGTCGAAGAGGGCGCGCTGGCGAGCGCAAAGGAGATCGTTGTCGGCACCACCCGGGGCTACGACAGCCACCTTATCGCCACGGGTGCCGGCTCTCGTGTGACCAGTAATTTTCTCAGCGTAGGCACCGATCTGGGCGCACGCTCCACGCTGGCAATTGAGGACGGCGCGGCGCTCAATACCGCCTACGATGCGCGCATCGGGAATGGTACCGGACCGGGTGAAACCGACACGCTGAGCCCGAAAGCCACCGTCACCGGGAGCGGCTCACAGTGGAACGTTGGCCGTACGTTAACGCTTAATGGCGACCTGGACGTACTGGACGGCGGAGCGGTTAACGTTGGCGGCGTGCAGGTGGCGGGCGTCTCCGGCGCAGGGAAAACCGCCGAATTGGTTATTGCGGGCAAGGACTCGCGCTTTACCAGCGGCAGCAGCGTGAGCGTGGGCGATTACGGCAATGGCGTGCTGTCTGTGATTGACGGCGGTTCATTTTCCGCTGGCAGCAATGCGCTGATCGTGGGGACATCGGGTTCCGGCTCGAACCGGGGTGCGCTCATCATCGGCAGCCGCGGCAATATGGACACCGGCACGGGTTTAACTGAGCCAACGCTAGGCACGGCGGGCGGCGCAGGTACCCTCGATGCGAAGACGGCAATCAGCCTGCGTGGCGGACTGTTCGGCAGCTATGTCTACTTCAACCATACCGACGGAAATTACCTCTTCAGCAACACGATGAGCGGTGAAGGTGATGTGATCAATACCTCCGGGCAGACGACGCTGAACGGCGATCTTTCCGCACTCAAGGCGAACGTAACCGCGCGGGGCGGTAAAGTCATCATTGCCAGCAATATTAATACCCAGCCAGAAGACGATATTTTTGATGTTCAGACGCTTAGCGCCGAGAACGGCGGTACGCTGATCCTCAACGCGACGGCGGGTTCAGACGTCAGCGACGGGGTCGGTTACAGCAGCGCCGCGTCAATCAAGTCCGGCGGCACGCTGGGCGGCAACGGCACGCTGGGCCAGACCGAGATCCTGTCTGGCGGGCATATCTCGCCTGGCGACGGCAATATCGGTACGTTGACGCTGAAACGCTATCTGAACTTTATCGGCGAATCCTTCTATGACGTGGATATCGCGGGCGATGGCAGCAGCGACCAGCTACTGGTATCGGGCAAAACCACCATCAGCGATCGGGCTAAGGTACAGGTCACCGCGCTGGATCCGCAAACCAGCTATAAAACGGGCCAAAGCTACCGCATTTTGACCTCCGACGGGGGAATTGACGGTGAGTTCGCCGGAGCGATTTCCAAATCCGCCTTCCTGGACGTGGCGCTTGAGCAAAGCACCAACGCCGTCGATCTGACCATCGCGCAGAAAGAGACCGGAGGCGAAAATCCCGGAGGCGAGAACCCGGGCGGTGAAAATCCCGGAGGCGAGAACCCGGGCGGTGAAAACCCCGGAGGTGAAAACCCGGGCGGTGAGAACCCGGGTGGAGAAAACCCGGGCAGCGGCAAGCCGGGCATTTTCCAGACCGTGGCCCAAAGCAGCAACCAGTGGAATACCGCTGGCGCGCTCTCCACGCTGACGCAAAGCGGCCCGTCGCTGGCGCTGTATAACTCGCTGCTTCTGCTGAGCGCGCCGGAAGCGCGCGAGGCGTACAACCAGCTGTCTGGTGAAGTTTATCCATCAATGCAGTCCAACCTGATCGCTGGCAGCACGCAGGTGTTTAACGTGTTAAACCAGCGTATGCAGCGCGCGTTTGATAACGACAGCCTGCCGATCCCACCGTTAGCCATGTCGCTGGTGCAGCAGCCGGAGCCGCAAAACAATGGCGTCTGGGGCCAGACCTTCAGCTCCTGGAGCCGAAACAGCGGCGACGGTAACGTGGGCAAGCTGGACGGCAACACCACCGGCTTCCTGCTGGGGGCAGATCGCAAGCTGGCGGACCATAACGTGCGTGTCGGCGGCTACTTCGGCTACAGCCGGGGTGATTACGACGTCGACAGCCGTCGCTCCTCAACGGATACCGACAACTATCACCTTGGCCTGTATGCGGCGGGTCAACAGGATGCGTTCTCCCTTCGCGGCGCGCTGGGTTACACCTGGCACAAGATCGAGGGCGAGCGCAATGTTGATTTCAGCGGCTTCTCGGATCGGCTCAAGTCAGATTACGACGCTAACTCGCTGCTGGCGTTTACCGAAGCGGGCTACCGTTTCGGCCAGCCAGACAGGAATATTGAGCCGTTCGTCAATTTATCGTACATCCGGCTGCATACCGACAGCTTCAGGGAAGACGGCGGTGCCGCTGCGCTGAGCGTCCGTAACGAAACGATGAACACCTTCTATTCCACACTCGGGGTGCGCGGTGTGACCGAGCTGCCGAAGAACGTTAACCTCTACGGTTCGCTGGGATGGCAGCACGCTTATGGCGATAAGAATACCTCTTCGCGCATGGCGTTTGCGGGCAGCGACGCGTTCATTACTCAGGGGCAAGCCGTGGATGAGGACGTAATGGTGGGTGATATCGGCGTGAGCGTACAGCTGTCGCGTGCTGCGACGCTGGATGTGGGTTATCAGGGACAATATGGTGCGGATACCCGCGTCAACTCTGTTAACGCCAATCTGCGCTGGTCGTTCTGAATTATTTCCATTAAAAGAACCCGCCCTCGTGGCGGGTTTGTGCTTTTGGCTTCTGACGAAGCTAGGGATCGTTCCCAGCCGCGTCCAGCAGTTTGTTTTTGAAGATAAACAAACACGCCTCGTTGAAGTTCCCTGCCCCTAACCGCTCCGATAGCGCCGTTCGCTTGCGATAGAGGCTTTTAACCGACATATTCAGCTTATCTGCAATCTCTTCCATTGACCTCCCTGCCTTCAGCAACCGGAGCATTATCGCTTCATGTCTACTCAGCCGTAAGTTAAGCAGCCATTTGGTTGTCAGACGCCAGCCTTTCATATCAAGCACCAGATTGAATAACGACGCCATATCCGGAGGCGTAAGCGACGTGTTCATAAACAGCTTCATACTGTGCAGATCCTCCTCTCGAGGGCGCATATCCAGCATAACGCAGCAGATGGTTTTTCTCGTTCTGGCCGGATGGCGTATCAGGTAATCATATAAACGGAGCGGCGTACGGCTATCAATCAGTACAGTATATTCATTTGCGTCGGTATCAAATATGTTTCTGTCTATCGAACAGAGGCAAATTATATCCGGGAAAAATAGCCGCATCCCCCTGACAAGGAAACAATCCTGAGTCACTAACACTATTGAAGTCGCCACTAATCATCCCTTTTAGATTAAAGCAAGCCCGCCTCTTAAGAAACAAGGACGCTTTCGTTTATAGCGCTTTACATTAACGGCAAATGTTTTCTGGCTTTGATCATCCCTCAATATGACATTGGTGAGCTAGACTTTTTGTAGACTATCACTCAATGCCTGGCGTTAATTATAAATAAAAAAGAATTTCAGAAAAGTCACTTCTCTGAACATTAAGAATTTTTGTCATGAAACTTCCCAAACATGCACCGGAAAGTACTTTAATTAACTCAGCAGAACTTCATTTCAAATATAAAAAAACCGCAAACAGCAAAAGAAAAAACATTTAATATCAATCATTTAAAAAGAACAATCCTGCACTGAATTATCTAAAAAACTTACTTCTTCCAGAATTATCTCAAAACCTCCCAGCCGCTTTTCAACTTATTTATCCCCCAACACATCGGGTGTACATTAAGCCCAATCAGACCACTGAGATGAGGGCGCATAATTACCTTTAAGTAAGTACCCCATAACGTAGCATCATTCAGATTTAATGTTCTCCTTTATGCCCTTTAACGCAGAGTTAAAAGGCGGCCGTGTTATGCAATGGATTCACGATAAACAAATGGCAAATAGATATGGAAAGATCGCTTAGCTTCACTACGTTATTCTTTTATCGCACCACAATATTATTGCTCCTGCTTTTACTCTTTCCTGTTCTGGTTCAGGCTGATGAATCCGTTTATGAGCATCAGATACAACAGGCACGTAACGGTAATTATGCTCTGTTTCTTGATTACCTACAGCGCTATGAGCAACAGCATGCTTTAACACCTGGACAGGTTGCGGACTGGTTACAGGTAGCCTCCTGGGCAGGACGCGATGATGAGGTTATTCGAGTCTGGCAGCGTTATGGTATTTATATGCCGCTTCCCGCTCGCGCCATCGCTGCTGTCGCCCAGTCCAGAAGAAACCAAAAAGCCTGGCCATCCGCCTTATCGCTGTGGAAAGAGGCGCTCAGCCTTGCGCCGGATAACGACGATTACCGCATCGGCTATGTTAAGACCCTGGCCGATGCCCGCAGAGATCGCCTCGCGCTTTCGAAAGCCCGGCAGTTGGTTAAGGACGATCCTTCTCCCGCGCACCTTGAGACGCTCTCCTATGTCTGGATGCGCCAGGGAAAAAACGGGGACCGGCTGCTGGCGGACATGCGCGCGCTAAACGCCGCACCAGGGAATAACGCCCTTCTTCGCGAGACGATCGATGCGTTAACGGATAACCGGGTAAGCACGCCCGCACTCTGGCTGTCGCAAAGCGCAGCGATGTCCCCCGCGGAGCGTCGCCGCCTTGAGCGTAACGCCGCGGCTGAAAAGGTACGCCTGGCGGATGTGCCTGGCAGAACGGAAAAAGAGCGGCTGCGGCTGGCACAAAACGCATTAGATCGCTATCACGTCCTGCTTTCCCGCTGGCAAAACGAACCGCAGGCGGCTGAAGACATCATCCTTGCCCGTATCGATCGGCTTGGCGCGCTGTATGCGCAGGGTGATTACCGGCAGGTTATTAGCGAATATGAGGCGCTGACGACCGCACAGCATCCGGTGCCAGACTGGGCCATCGGCTGGGTGATCTCTGCATATTTGCAGGAGAAAAACACCGTCGCCGCCTTCTCGCTTGTACAACGCTATCCACACTACGCCTCCGATCCGCAGGATGAGGAGCATGCGCTTTTCTACGCCTGGCTGGATACGGGGCAGTATCAAACCGCCCGCCGCTACGTTGAGCGCGAGACCCGCAGCGTTCCCTGGACCCGCTACGATTTCGGATCCCCGACCGCTCAGCCGAACGATCGGTGGCTCACCGGACAGTCACTCAAACTTAACTATTTGCTGGCGACCAACGCCCTGCCCGAGGCCGAAAAGCTGTCGTATCGTCTGGCGTCAACGGCGCCGGGAAATCAGGGATTACAGATTGATTATGCCGCCCTGCTTCAGGCCAGGGGCCTGCCGCGCGCGGCCGAGCAAAAGCTTAAACGAGCAGAGGCGCTCGAACCCACGAATCTGGAGCTTGAAAAACAGCAGGCTTACGTCGCAATGGACCTTCAGGAGTGGCGCCAGATGGATTTACTGGCTGATGACGTAATTGCTCGCGCCCCCGCCGATCGCAGCGCCCGCCGCCTGGACAGGCTCAGAGCGGTCCACCATATGTCAGAGCTGCGTCTGAACGCGGGTAAAGGATTGCACTCAGATAACCCCGTCAGCGGTAGCCACGACATGAGCTGGGACGCCACGCTCTATGGCCCACCCGTGGCGGATAACTGGCGGCTATTTGCTGGCGCCCGCTATGCACAGGGGAATTTCGACGAAGGTAAAGGCATCAGCCGCCACCTGTTGGGCGGCTTTGAGTGGCGCCCACGTGACCTCACGCTCGAAGCCGAGCTCTCCAGCAACCGCTATCACGGCACAAACAGGCCGGGTGCACGGCTCTCAACAACCTACAGCCTGAGTGATAACTGGCAGGTCAGCGGTAGCCTCGAGCGCTTATCACGCGCGACACCCTTACGGGCATTACGCAATGGGATCAGCGCCAACCGGGGTGAAGGTGGGGTGCGCTGGTATCAAAACGAGCGACGTGAATACCAGTTCAACGCCGCCGTCAGCCGCTTCTCAGACCACAACCGCCGTCAGGAATACACCCTCTCTGGGAAAGAGCGTCTCTGGCAGACCCCGACCCTGACGCTGGATCTCGAACCGGGGATCGCCGCCAGTAAAAACAGCCTGCGGAATACGCTCTATTACAACCCGGCACGGGATCTGTCCGTGACGGCAGCCCTGTCCGTTGACCATGAGATGTACCGCCACTACGACACCCTCTGGAGCCAGCAGTTCGTGGCAGGCGGCGGCAGCTACTGGCAGAAAAATCAGTCGCCTGGCGCCATTACCCTGCTGGGTTACGGGCAACGCATTCAGTGGAACAACGTTGTCGATACTGGCGTGATGCTGAACTGGGATAAACGCCCTTACGACGGCAAACGCGAGAGCAATCTCTCCGTCACGTTAGATGCGACTTTACGCTTTTAAGGATGAATATGCTGAATACACGTTTTTCTGTAAGCCTGATCGTCATCGGCTGGCTCTGCCTCAGCGCGAGCCTCTGCGCGCAGCCGCTCTCCTTTATGGCTCCTGAAGAGAGGCCGCAGCTGGAGGCCAGCAAACCCTGGCCGGAGAATCAGTTTCTGGTCCTGGCCTACCACGACGTCGAAGATGATGCTGCCGATCAGCGCTACCTCTCCGTTCGCACCAGCGCGTTAAACGAGCAGATAAGCTGGCTTTTGCACAACGGCTATCACGCCATCAGCGTGCAGGACATTGTGGATGCGCATGAAGGAAAAAAAGCGCTGCCGCCGAAAGCCGTTTTGCTCAGCTTCGACGACGGCTACAGCAGCTTTTACACCCGCGTTTGGCCCCTGCTTCAGGCCTGGAACGTTCCTGCGCTGTGGGCGCCGGTGGGCAGCTGGGTGGATACGCCGGCAAATCAAAAAGTTAACTTCGGCGGTCTGATGACTCCCCGCGATCGGTTCGCGACATGGGACATGGTGCGCGAGCTCAGCCGCTCCCCGCTGGTTGAAATCGGCTCGCATACCTGGGCCTCGCATTACGGCATCCCGGCCAACCCGCAGGGAAGCCGTGAACCCGCTATCGCCAACCGTTTTTTCGATAACGCGACGGGGCATTACGAAACCGATGAACACTTCAACCAGCGGATCGCCGCAGACGTACGGAAAGTCACCGAAAAAATCACCCAGGTGACGGGAAAAGCGCCGCGTGCCTGGGTGTGGCCCTATGGGGCTGCCAACGGTACATCGCTCGCTATCGCCCAGAAACAGGGCTATCAGCTGGCCTTTACCCTGGAGGACGGGCTGGCAAACGTACGCGACCTCGGCAACATCCCGCGCCTGCTGATTGCCGGAAATCCGTCGATAAAAACCTTTGCCAACACGGTTAGCCGCGTTCAGGAGTTTGACCCGGTGCGCGTCATGCATGTTGATCTCGATTATGTCTACGATCCCGATCCGACCCAGCAGACGAAAAACATCAACAAACTCGTCCAGCGGGTCTACGACATGAAAATCAGCCATGTGTTTCTCCAGGCGTTTTCGGATCCGCGGGGCGACGGCAGGATCGGCGCGCTCTATTTCCCCAACCGTCGTCTTCCGGTCCGGGCCGATCTTTTTAATTTTGTCGCCTGGCAGCTACAAACCCGCGCGGGAGTGAAAGTCTTTGCGTGGATGCCGGTCCTCTCTTTCGATCTCAGTCCAGCCCTGCCGCGCGTGCAGCGCCGGGATCGTCAAACGGGAGAGTTGACCGTGGCCGCCGAGCCCTATATCCGGCTCTCCCCCTGGAGTCCGCAGGTTCGCCAGCAGGTGACGGAGATCTATGAAGATCTGGCCCGCTATGCCAGCTTCAACGGGATCTTGTTCCATGACGACGCGGTGCTGACGGACGTTGACGATGCCGGGCAGGAGACGACGCGCCAGAAAAGCCAGCAGCTTATCGGGTTTACCCAGGCCCTGAGCCAGGCGGTGAAAAACATCCGTGGCCCGCAGATCAAAACCGCGCGCAATATGTTCGCCCTCCCCATTCTGCAGCCCGAAAGCGAAGCGTGGTTTGCGCAAAATCTGGATGATTTTCTGGCGGCCTACGACTGGACGGTGCCGATGGCAATGCCACTGATGGAGTCCGTCCCGGCAGAAGAGAGCAATGCCTGGCTGACGCGTTTAGTCAACGCCGTCGCCGCACGCCCCGGCGCGCTGAATAAAACGATTTTTGAGCTACAGGCCAGGGACTGGGCGCAGAAACCGCAGCGTGCCGTAGCCGATGAACGTCTGGTGGAGTGGATGCAGGTGCTCCAGCTGAACGGCATCAAAAATTACGGTTATTACCCCGACGACTTCCTCAACAACCAACCTGATATTTCGCGTATCAGGCCTGAATTTTCTTCGTACTGGTATCCTGACAATGACTGATCGCATTATCGCCTTCTCTATTTTGTGTCTGGTATTCGGGTTGCCGTTAGGCGTAGCCGCGCTGTTTACCGGCGAACTGATTCTGGACTTTGTCTTTTTCTGGCCGCTGTTTATGTCCGTGCTCTGGGTAACCGGCGGCCTCTATTTCTGGTTTCAGCTTGAACGGCACTGGTCGTGGGATAACGCAACACCCGCGCCTGCCTTAGCCGGTGAACCGTTAATCTCGATTCTTATTCCCTGCTTTAATGAGGAACGCAACGCACGGGAGACCATTAGCGCCGCGCTGGGTCAGCGGTACTGGAATGTTGAGGTTATCGCCATCAACGACGGCTCTTCGGACAATACCGCGCTGGTGCTGCATCAACTGGCGCAGGAGCAGCCGCGCCTGCGGGTGATTAATCTCGCGGAGAATCAGGGGAAAGCCGTGGCGCTCAAGGCTGGTGCGGCGGCGGCCCGGGGCGATCTGCTGGTCTGCATTGACGGCGATGCCCTGCTCGATCGCGATACGGCCGCGTATCTGGTGGCACCGCTGATTCAGTATCCCCACGTTGGGGCCGTCACCGGAAATCCGCGTATTCGCACGCGCTCAACGCTGATTGGTCGTATTCAGGTGGGCGAGTTTTCTTCCATTATTGGTCTTATCAAGCGAACGCAGCGGATCTATGGCCGGGTCTTTACGGTCTCCGGCGTCATCGCCGCCTTTCGCCGACAGGCGCTGGCGGATGTCGGGTACTGGAGCCCGGATATGATCACAGAGGACATTGACATAAGCTGGAAGCTTCAGCTGCGCCACTGGGATATCTTTTTCGAGCCGCGGGCGCTGTGCTGGATCCTGATGCCGGAGACGCTCAAGGGGCTGTGGAAACAGCGTCTGCGCTGGGCTCAGGGCGGTGCAGAGGTGTTTCTGGTTAACCTGCGCAAAATGGCCCGCTGGGAGCATCATCGGATGTGGCCCCTGTTTCTCGAGTACGCGCTATCAACGCTGTGGGCGTTTGCCTATGGAGCGACCGTGGTGTTGTTCATTCTTAGCCATATTATCCCTCTTCCCGCGAACCTGGCCGTTGCGAGTCTGTTTCCCCCGGCGTTTACCGGGCTGCTGCTGGGGGTGATGTGCCTGCTGCAATTCCTCGTCAGTTTGTATATCGAGCGGCGCTACGAGCGGAAAGTGGCAGGCTCGCTGTTCTGGGTGATTTGGTTCCCGATGGTGTACTGGATGATTGGCCTGTTTACCACCCTCGTGGCATTTCCGAAAGTCATGCTTAAACGTAAACGCGCCCGCGCGCGCTGGATCAGTCCGGACCGGGGAAAAGGGAGCATTCAATGAACGAGAATACGTTAATTTTGACTGAACATCGGCTGGCACCGCGTCTTTTCGATGCCGCATTAACGCTGATAGCCTGGGGAGGATTCCTGTTTTTCCTGTATGCCAGGCTGTGGATGCAGTTAACCGAGGAGAGCGATCACCGCTGGAGCGTGATTATCGCCTCTTTTAATACAGTGCTGGTCTATCTGCTGATTGCCGCGTTCAACGGCTGGCTGCTGATCCTGTGGTATCAGTACAATCGCCGCCGCGCGCATGTGAGGCGGCGTCATCCGCAAATGTTGCGCCATGACGAGCTTGCCCAAAGTTTTAACGTCACGCCGCACATTATGTCCGAGATGAGCCAGTACAACCTGCTGACGGTCTATCATGACCAGATCGGCCGGATCATTGATTTGAAGATCAGCGAGCAGCAGGTCAAGGAAGAAGAGTAATAAAAAGCCCCCGCAGCATACCCTGCGGGGGCTTTTTTATAACAGGGAGACGTTATTTATCCTTCACCACAATCAGCGGTTCAATATCGCTCTCTTTCTTCACCACCAGCGAGTCATCCCCACGCAGACAGGTTCCGCCATAGTTTCCGCCCACGGTAAAGGTGCAGACCTGTATGTATCTGCCGTCAACCTTTGGCAGGCACCATAGCTGCTGGTAGATATTTTTGCGGTCAACAAACTTGCCGCTGGACTGGTCCAGCAGTTGATCCTGGGCGCCGATCAGATCGATATTGCTCCCGCAGCGTCCGGCTATCGGTTTAACGGCATAGCCTGTCCGTTTCAGCAGCGCATTCACCTCAAAATCGGTATCCAGCAGGTAACGGTGGTTCGGGAACAGCTGCCACAGCACCGGCAGGATCGCCTTGTTACCTGGGATCACCGTCCACAGCGGTTCAAAGACCAGCACTTCCGGGCGCAGCAGGACGTCAATCAGGCGCACTTCACCCTTCGGGTGACCGGTACGGATGGGCACGGCGGCGTACTCGGTTTCGCTCACCTCGCGGATCTGCTCGATCGCCGTTTCCCACGCCCAGGTTTTCCATACGCAGTTGACGTGACGGCCTTCATCATCAATCAGTTGCCCGGCGGCATCCCAGCTCAGCGCGCCCAGTCCATGCAGGATTTTGGTTTCAAACCCGGCCTGGATCAGCGAGCGCTGAATAAAGAGCGCGTGGTAATCCTCTTCGATATCGTTGTCCTGCATGATATGGACGAACGGCCGCGCGTGGCTGTGCTTCCAGGCGCCGGTCAGCTCCTCCAGCAAGCCTTCCGCCGGATTGTGGCCGGTGCCGCGATAGCCGTTTTTCACCCACTCTTCAAGAATCAGCCCGCCCTCGGTATGGCAGGAGGCGGAGTCCGCGTTGTACTCGTAAACCTTAATGCCGCGCTCATCCATGCAGAAATCCATACGACCGGTGATCATATGGTGACGACGCCACTGCCAGGAGAGGCGCAGACGCGGCCAGAGAATTTTCGGGATGTCGAAAAGCGCGAGTAAGCTGTCGTCTTTCAGCACCTTGTCGGTGGCATGAAGGTACATCAGGTGCAGTTCGTTGGTGGCTTTGATCAGCTCCTGCTCGGCACTTTCGGTAATGGTGAAGTACTGGCAGGGATCGTTGTTAATAACGTGGCCGTTCGCGCGAATGTACGCCTGTTGCAGGGCGTCGTTTTCATTGAGCCATTTTCCGTCGAACTGACGGTTGTTCTTCAACCGCGCGCCGCTGATTTTCAGCAGCTCACCGTCGATCTCCGGCTGAGGAATACTGTGTTCCGTCTCCTCCGTCTGGATCATCCAGCCGAGGATCTCGGTATCGCTGAACGTATCATGAAGCGTATAGCAACCGTTCTCAACGCTCAGACGCAGCTCGCGCGTCCACTGCTGCCCCATCGGCAGCGGAGAGTGAATAACGTTCTGCTCGGCAATGCGCACTCTGTCGTCCAGCAACTGGGTGATGACGGCGACGTGGCCGGTCTCTTGAAATTCACCGCCCTTTTGCCAGATGAGCAATGCACCGGCCTGCGGCGCGCGCTTCGAGCCATTAGCAAAGGCCTGTAGCGGCAGGATGTTGTCATTCACCACCTGGCGTAAAAAACGCAGGGAGAAGATCTCCCACGCCATCCCGACGTCGGTAAAGACAAACCCGTGGTTGAGAAACAGGAAACGGCGCGCAAACTCAACGCACTGCCATTTATGGCCCATGTATTCGTTGCCGATATAGCTGCGGAATTCCGCGTCTTCCGGATAGTGCCGCGGATCGAGACTGCCGTAATTTGAAGAGTAAATCGCCACGCCACCCGGCGCATAGCCTAATAACGTCCCGAAGGGTGCGTCACTGCTTAACGTTCCTTTACGCATGTGTCCAACCTAAAACAGGCAGGCGGCAATTTTTTTGTGGGGTTGTCGTCGTCTGCACGTTGTAATTAACTGACAGAGGTGGCGTTATCATACACCCGCCCTGCCCATTACGCTCGCATCGTTAAACGGTTCCCCTATCTCCTGCTACACTGCCTCAACACAACACCAAAAAGGCAGGCCAACATGTCAGATAACACCTATCAGCCACCGAAAGTGTGGGAATGGAAACAGAATAACGGCGGCGCGTTCGCCAATATCAACCGTCCCGTCTCGGGCGCTACGCACGAGAAAGAGCTGCCTGTGGGCGAGCACCCGCTCCAGCTGTACTCTCTGGGTACGCCGAATGGACAGAAAGTTACCATCATGCTGGAAGAGCTGCTGGCGCTGGGCGTGACGGGCGCGGAATACGACGCATGGTTAATCCGCATCGGTGAGGGCGATCAGTTCTCCAGCGGTTTTGTCGACGTGAACCCGAACTCGAAGATCCCGGCACTGCGTGACCACTCCACCACCCCGCCGACGCGCGTCTTTGAATCCGGCAATATCCTGCTCTATCTGGCCGAGAAATTTGGTCACTTCCTGCCAAAAGATCCGGCAGGACGAACGGAAACCCTGAACTGGCTGTTCTGGTTACAGGGCGCGGCCCCGTTCCTCGGCGGCGGTTTTGGCCACTTCTATAACTACGCGCCGGTGAAGATTGAGTACGCTATCGATCGCTTCACCATGGAAGCTAAACGCCTGTTCGACGTGCTGGACAAGCAGCTGGGGCGCGGTCGTTATGTAGCGGGTGAGGAATATACCATCGCCGATATGGCGATCTGGCCGTGGTTTGGCTGTGTGGCGCTGGGCAGCGTCTACAACGCCGCCGAATTCCTCGACGCCGGGAAGTACACCAACGTGCAGCGCTGGGCAAAAGATGTGGCGAATCGCCCGGCCGTTAAACGCGGGCGCATTGTTAACCGCACCAACGGCGAGCTGAACGAGCAGCTGCATGAGCGCCATTCAGCGAGCGACTTCGATACCCAGACGGAAGATAAACGTCAGGATTGACCCATGACCGGGCGGTTCGCCGCCCCTCTTCTGCGATGAGAAAAATGAGTCAGCACGCGTGAGCAAGGATCCTCGAATGTCAGACCAGACGCTAAAAGCGACCCGACAGCAGAGCATCATCACCCTGCTGAGTAAAAGTGACTGGCTGACCACCGATGCCCTGGCTGAAAAGCTCTCCGTCAGCAAAGAGACGATCCGCCGGGATCTGAAGTCGTTACAGCAGCAGGGGAAACTTCTGCGCCAGCACGGGCGTGCGCGTCTGATTCACCCGGACAGCCGCGACAGCGGTGAACCCTTTGGCGCACGCCTGAAAAGCCATTATGCCGACAAAGCCGATATTGCCCGACACGCGCTGGGCTGGATCAGCGAAGGGATGACCATCGCCCTCGACGCCAGCTCGACCTGCTTTCATCTGGCGCGCCAGCTTCCGGATATCGAACTCACCGTGTTTACCAATAGCCTGCCTGTCTGCCACGAGATGGCAAAGCGCGAGCGGATCACGCTTATCTGCTCCGGCGGAACGCTTGAGCGTAAGTATCGCTGCTATGTTAATCCGGCGCTGGTGACGCAGCTTAAAGGACTGGAGATCGATCTGTTTATCTTCTCGTGTGAAGGGGTTGATGAGCATGGCATCCTTTGGGATCCGTCCGAGCACAACGCGGGCTTTAAGGCGCTGCTGTTAAACCGGGCCAGCCAGTCGCTGCTGCTGATCGACAAAAGTAAATTTATGCGGGCAAGCGAAGTGAAAATCGGTCAGCTGTCGCAGGTGACACAGATTATTCAGAGCGATAAATGTCAGGCCGCCAGAGACGGCCTGACGCGATGATGTTACGCGGAGAGACGGAACTTCTGCACTGAGCGCTGGAGTTCTTCGGTCTGCCGTTCCAGTGCGGCCGCAGCGGCGGAAACCTGCTCCACCAGCGAGGCATTCTGCTGGGTCACGCCGTCCATCTGCGTGATGGCTACGCCGACCTGAGAAATACCTTTGCTCTGCTCCTCTGACGCGGTGGCGATCTGCTTCATAATGACGGTCACCTCCGTCACGTCGCGCAGGATAGCTTCCATCGTCGTGCCGGTATCGTTCACCAGCTGCGCCCCCTGCTCCACGCGGGCAACGGAATCCGCAATCAGCCCTTCGATCTCTTTTGCCGCATTCGCGCTGCGGCTGGCCAGATTACGCACCTCACCCGCCACGACCGCAAAACCGCGCCCCTGCTCCCCGGCCCGAGCCGCTTCCACCGCGGCGTTCAGCGCCAGAATATTGGTCTGGAAGGCGATGCTGTTGATAACGGTAGTGATTTCAGCAATTTTCTTCGAGCTGTCCGAAATGCCGCTCATGGTCGTGACCACATCGTCTACCAGCGACCCGCCGCGGCTGGCCGTACTGGAGGCGACATCCGCAAGCTGGCTGGCCTGGCGCGCGCTTTCGGCGTTCAGCTTCACCGTTGCGGTAAGCTGCTCCATGCTGGCCGCGGTCTCTTCCAGCGCAGCGGCCTGCTCTTCGGTACGCGAAGAGAGATCGTTATTCCCGCTGGAGATCTCCGTTGCCCCGCGCCAGATATTCTCGCTGCCGGAACGAATCGTGCTGACCGCCTCCCGCAGGCTGTCCTGCATGGCGCTTAGCAGCGGAACCAGTTGCCCCACGCAGTTGCGGCCAATGGGCTCAATCGGCTGGCTGAGATCGCCCTGCGCAATCTGGCGGAACTGCTGACGGATACGCTCCAGCGGTTTTACCAGCAGCGCCACCAGGTAGCGGTCGGTGAACAGCAGGATCAGCAGACCCACGATCGTGGCGGTAATAATCACCGTCCGGGTCATGCTGGTCAGGCTGTCGACCACAACGCGCGTACTGTCGAGCGCCTTCACCGCAGAATTGTTAAAGTTCTCAACCGCGGCGCCAAACGCGCGGCTTAGCGGCGGCGTAACGTTGTTGGCATGCTGACGATAGCCTTCGAGCGTCGCCTGCTTTGCCTGCACCATCTGAGGCGTAACGCCCCGATCGAGCAGCGCCTGCCAGGTGGAAATCACCTGCGCAGAGACCTTTTCATCCATCGGGCCTGGGGAGATAGCTTTCATCTCTGCCAGCTTTTTACTCATGTTATCCAGCGCCTGCTGAGCAGGAGCCAGGTCCGGCGTGCCGCCCGCTGCTTTAGCTTCCATCGCCCGGCTCAGGCGGGTGACGAAACGGAAATACTGATCGTTGCCCTGGCTCAGCACCGTCATCTGCCTGACCAGCTGGCGGTCAACGTCATTACCATCAGAAACACGAGACAGAGACCAGGTGCTGTAAAGCCCCACGCCTGCCCACATGACACAAAAGATCCCCAGTACCGTCAGCATGACGAAACGGATGGTGAAATTACGAAGCATCTTCATTGAGTATTCCTTGCCGTGAGGGTGAATTCGCCCAGAGGCGAGTACTACCCTCGTTATCGGCAGGGACAGGGGAAAAGATAACCCTTTATGATGATTTATTTAAGCAGGGCTTATCATTCCAGATATTTTTTAAACCAGCTTAACGTTCTCGACCAGGCCAGCTCGGCTGCGGGCTGGTCATAGCGTGGGGTAGAATCGTTGTGAAATCCATGGTTTACGCCGGGGTAGATATACGCTTCATAAACCTTATTATTTGATTTCAGCGCGGCTTCATAGGCAGGCCAGCCCTCGTTAATATTTTTGTCCAGCTCGGCATAATGAAGCAGGAGCGGCGCGCTAATTTTTGGCACATCCTCCACCCGCGGCTGACGACCATAGAAGGGCACCGCGCAGTCGAGTTCCGGATACGCTACGGCGGCGGCATTCGATACGCCGCCGCCGTAGCAAAAACCGGTAATCCCCACCTTACCGGTGGCTTCCGGATGATTTTTCATAAACTCTATGGCGGCAAAAAAGTCGTTCATCAGCCTTGTCGGGTCGACCTTCTGCTGCAAAACCTTTCCTTCGTCGTCGTTGCCGGGGTATCCCCCCACCGAGCTCAGGCCGTCGGGAGCCAGCGCGATATACCCCGCTTTCGCCACGCGTCGTGCCACGTCTTCAATATACGGATTCAGCCCCCGGTTCTCATGCACGACCACTACCGCGGGCGTTTTCGCGGTAGCTTTGGCCGGCTTCACCAGGTAACCGCGCACTTCGCCGTGACCATTGGGCGAGGGATAAGTGATGTATTCCGGACGAATATCGGGATCGGTGAATTTAACCTGCTCCGCGAGGGCGTAGTTGGGTTTAAGCATATTAAACAGCATCAGCGCCGTTACGCCGCCTGCGGCATAGCGCGCCGCGAGATTCAGAAATTCGCGTTTGCTGATTTTACCGTGGGCGTAATAGTCATAGTAATCAAGCAGCTCTTGCGGAAAATCTTTGGCAGTCAGGCGCGTCATCGCTTATCTCCATGATTTATGATTTGATAAGCTTAGAATAAAAACGCTGTTTCGAAAATTCACCGATAAGAAAGGAGACATCATGTCCTGGCACCCTTACACCGGCCGATACGAAAACATGCAGTACCGATACTGCGGCAAAAGCGGCCTGCGCTTACCGGCGCTGTCGCTGGGTCTGTGGCACAGCTTTGGCCACGTTCAGGCGCTCGATTCCCAGCGCGCGCTGCTGCGTAAGGCCTTCGATCTCGGCATTACCCATTTTGACCTTGCCAACAACTACGGCCCCCCTCCAGGCAGCGCTGAAGAAAATTTTGGCCGCCTGCTGCGAGAAGATTTTGCCGGGTATCGCGACGAGCTGATCATCTCCACCAAAGCGGGCTACGACATGTGGCCAGGACCGTATGGTTCGGGTGGTTCACGTAAGTATCTGCTCGCCAGCCTCGACCAGAGCCTGAAACGCATGGGCGTGGAGTATGTGGATATTTTCTATTCTCACCGCGTAGACGAAAACACGCCGATGGAAGAGACCGCCGCCGCGTTGGCACACGCGGTGCAGAGCGGAAAAGCGCTGTACGTCGGCATTTCGTCCTACTCCACGGAACGCACGACGGTGATGGCCGAATTGCTGCGCGAGTGGAAGATCCCGCTTTTGATCCACCAGCCCTCTTACAACCTGCTTAACCGCTGGGTCGACAAGACTGGTCTGCTGGACGCGCTGGAGAAAAACGGAACGGGCTGTATCGCCTTTACCCCGCTGGCGCAGGGCCTGCTGACCGGGAAATACCTGAACGGTATTCCGGACGGTTCACGTATGCAGCGCGAAGGGAAAAAAGCGCGCGGCCTGACGGAGAAAATGCTGACCGAAGCCAACCTGAGCAGCCTTCGTCTGCTGAACGAGATGGCGCACGCGCGCGGGCAGACGATGGCGCAGATGGCGCTAAGCTGGCTGTTGAAAGATACACGTGTAACGTCAGTGCTCATCGGCGCGAGCCGCCCGGAGCAACTGGAAGAGAACGTTCAGGCGCTGAATAACCTGTGCTTTACCGAAGATGAACTGACGCGGATTGACCAGCACGTGGCGGATGGTGAGCTGAATTTGTGGCAGGCGTCGTCGGATAAATAAATAGTGCGGTCCGATGCTTTCGCCCCTCACCCTAACCCTCTCCCCAGAGGGGAGAGGGAACTTGAACACCCTCTCCCCTCTGGGGAGAGGGCAGGGTGAGGGGCCTGGTAAATTTATTTCTTACTGATCTTATCCAGATATCCCATCACAAACGCCGACAGTACAAACGTCAGGTGGATAATCACATACCACATCAGCTTATTATCCGGGACGTTTTTAGCATCCATAAAGACACGTAACAGGTGAATAGACGAAATCGCCACAATCGACGCCGCGACTTTATTTTTCAGCGATGAGGCGTCCATTTTCCCCAGCCAGTTGAGCTTTTCTTTGTGCTCGGCGATATCAAGCTGAGAGACGAAATTCTCATAACCGGAGAACATCACCATCACCAGTAATCCTCCTACCAGCGTCATATCCACCAGCGACAGCAGAACCAGAATCAAATCGGCTTCTGCCACGGAGAAAATGTTTGGCAGGACGTGGAATATCTCCTGGAAGAACTTGATCGTCAGGGCGACCAGCGCCAGAGAGAGACCAAAATAGACGGGTGCGAGCAGCCAGCGAGAGGCATACATTGCGTTTTCAAAGAAGCGTTCCATAAAATCCTGTCTGCAAACGAAACCAGCGCTCAGTATATCTCAACTATACCTCGTTGGGATCCACATCCGGACGCGCATACTCCGGCCAGACCAGTGCGACCAGTTCCGGGTAGGCTTCCAGGCTAAACTCGCGAAAACACTGGCGCAGATTTAATACGTCTAAATCGGAATACGACACCTTCTCGCCATTCAGACAGCGCTTTTTGATATTGTCGTAATATTTATAGACCGCCGAATTAAGGTCGCTACAGCGGCGCTGCGCGTCGAACAGGCCGGGCGTATCATTAATTTCGGCCATTTTCATTCGCTTAATTGTCGCATGGAGAAAATCGATATATTCGTGATTCACCCGCCAGTACCAGACTGGCGTCACGGCGTTCATCAAGACGGAGAAATGATCTTCCCCCTCCTCTTTGGACATCAATTCAGGCTGCGGTGGTTCACTGGCGTCATTTGACACTTTCGTTTTATTGAACTCTTGCATCAATAAAAGCACGCCAGCGGTCAGTAATAGTAACGTTACGACCGTGAAGAAAATGCTGTTCATGGGTAGGCTCCATTTTTTTTGATTTTAAAATTGCCTCATGATATTGTCAACGAATCTCACCCTTTTTCCAACCCCACCCTTTTGAAATTAAAGGAAATTAAAATGCTGCCCGACAATCTTGTCCCGGCAAAGTACCACATTACGCCTGTGGAACAGCCTTCGACGGAAGCAGATAAAGAGGCGAATTTCACTCAAGGAAAAAGAAAACTCTCCGACTATGAAGCCGATATATTAATTGGTGTTTCACGCACCGGCAAATCCCGTAATATGGTGCTGGAAGAGCACGATCGCCATTTAAAAGAACGGTTATTTCGTGCCATCAAGATTGAAGCCTTAGTTCATCTGCTAAATGATTTACAGGCCGAAGGGGAAATAGATGCCCAGGCTCTAAGTCAAATAATGGCCGAGAAAACACAGCAAATAAATGAAGCTGGCAATGAAATTTGGCTTAACTTAATTACGCGTGAAAAAAGCAATCCCATTTTTTATAACCTGGGGGATGATTAACGTGAATGATGATAGCGGTAATAACGTTTATTTGACTTTAGATGATAAGAAAAGCGATGAATTTATCTTAAAGCAGAATCTCGACGCCCTGAAAAAGATAAAAAATGACGAGATGACGCGAATAACGCAGGACTTGGTTTCGATTCCGGCCACGCTGGTGCGCCTGAAATGGCAGAACCGTCGGGAAATTTATGCCTTGCAGGCCAAAGAGGAGATTTACGGCGCGGTGATGAACGCCATTATTGAGCTGCGCCCTGAGCTTAAAGAGAAGATCCTTGGGCGACTGGAGACGAACTATCAGTACCTGCTGGCACGCGAGACAGCCACCCTGCGCCTGACCCGTAAACTCTCGGAAGGCAACTATCGCACATCAAACGTCACCTGCGTGGCGCTCGATGAAGAGGCGTCAACAACATCTTCTAACTGCTGACAACGTGGTTCGCCCGGCGGCGCTAGCCTGAGATTGTAGGCCGGGTAAGGCGAAGCCGCCACCCGGCACGGAAGGCGGCTTCGCCTTCGTTTTACTTCGCGGCCGCTTTCTCTTCGCCGACCAGACCAATCTTCAGGTATCCCGCCTGATGCAGCGTGTCCATTACCTTCATCATGGTTTCATAATCGACGGTTTTATCCGCGCGGAAGAAGACGGTGGTGTCTTTCTTGCCGCCGGTCAGCTGGTCCAGCGCCGGAATAACCGAGGCATCCGTCACCGGATCGTTGCCCAGGAACATGGACTTATCGGCCTTCACGGACAGGTAGACAGGCTTTTCCGGACGCGGCTGCGGCTGGCTGGAGGACGCAGGCAGATTCACCTTCACGTCCACCGTCGCCAGCGGCGCGGCAACCATAAAGATAATCAGCAGAACCAGCATGACGTCGATAAACGGCGTCACGTTGATCTCATGCATTTCACCGTTATCGTCCAGATTTTCATTAAGACGCATTGCCATACAATCAACCTACGCGCAGTTTGGACGCCGCATGCACCGGTTTAACGGCGCTGGCGTTCAGGTCCAGATCGCGGCTTTGCAGCAGCAGAACCTGCGCGGCAACGTCACCCAGTGTGGCTTTGTAACTGCCAATCATGCGCGCGAAGATGTTATAGATAACTACCGCAGGGATAGCGGCAACCAGACCGATAGCCGTTGCCAGCAGCGCTTCTGCGATACCCGGCGCGACGACCGCAAGGTTAGTGGTCTGCGTCTGGGCGATACCGATAAAGCTGTTCATGATGCCCCAGACGGTACCGAACAGGCCGACGAACGGGGAGATAGCGCCGATAGTCGCCAGGTAGCCGTTACCGCGGCCCATATGACGACCCACGGCCGCAACGCGACGCTCCAGACGGAAGCCGGTACGCTCTTTAATGCCTTCGTTATCTTCACTGCCTGCGGAGAGTTCCAGCTCGTTCTGCGCTTCGTTCACTAACAGGGTAGTCAGGCTTTTCGCATGGAAGGATGAGGTGATATCAGAAGCCTGATCCAGAGAGCGGGCTTCCGCCAGCTGCTTCTGCTCACGCTTGAGGCGGCGTTTTTGTGAAAGAAGTTCGGCGCTCTTGCTGAAGAAGATAGCCCAGGTGATCACGGACGCCAGAATCAGGCCGATCATCACAACCTTAACGACGATGTCAGCATGTTGATACATGCCCCAAACGGAGAGATCCGTCTGCATCAAATTATTACCCACTCTGTATCTCCAGGACGCAAATCACACAATCTGAACGTAATAATATCAAAACGTCGTCGAATTGATAGTAGTTCTCATTAGTATTTACATAGTGCCGTAATTTTCGCTCACTTTCCTTGCGCTTACGCAGTAAAAATTTCTTGTGCGAATTTTTAATAATATTTTCTGCTTATTCGATAAGCATCCGGATGCACATTGTGACAATCGTGGTAGTCTGGACGTCCAGACGTATAAAAATAGGGTTAGCGAACATGACTAAAAAGCAGCTTGAGACCACGCTGGTGCAGGCAGGACGCAGTAAAAAATACACCCAGGGCTCGGTCAACAGCGTGATCCAGCGTGCCTCCTCGCTGGTGTTTGATACCGTCGAAGATAAAAAAATCGCCACGCGTAATCGCGCGAAGGGCGGGCTGTTTTACGGTCGCCGTGGCACGTTAACCCATTTCTCGTTGCAGGAAGCCATGTGCGAACTGGAGGGCGGCGCGGGCTGCGCGCTGTTCCCGTGCGGTGCGGCGGCGGTCGCCAATACCATTCTGGCGTTTGTTGAACAGGGTGACCACATCCTGATGACCAATACCGCCTACGAGCCAAGCCAGGACTTCTGCACCAAAATACTCAGCAAGCTCGGCGTCACCACCAGCTGGTTCGATCCGCTGATTGGGGCCGGTATTGCCGGGCTTATTCAGCCCAACACGCGCGTTGTGTTCCTGGAATCTCCCGGCTCCATCACCATGGAAGTGCATGACGTCCCGGCCATCGTGAAGGCGGTGCGCAGCATAGCGCCGGAAGCGATCATCATGATCGACAACACCTGGGCGGCAGGTGTGCTGTTTAAAGCCCTGGAATTTGACATCGATATCTCCATTCAGGCGGCGACCAAATACCTGATTGGCCACTCAGACGGCATGATCGGTACGGCGGTATCTAATGCCCGCTGCTGGGAGCAATTGCGTGAAAACGCCTACCTGATGGGCCAGATGGTGGATGCCGATACCGCCTACATGACCAGCCGGGGCATCCGTACGCTCGGCGTGCGTCTGCGTCAGCATCACGAAAGCAGCCTGCAAATTGCACAGTGGCTGGCGCTGCATCCACAGGTGGAGCGCGTTAACCATCCGGCGCTGCCTGGCAGCAAGGGCCACGAATACTGGCAACGTGACTTTACGGGCAGCAGCGGGTTGTTCTCATTTGTTCTTAAGAAGCGCCTGAATGACGCCGAGCTGGCAAGCTATCTGGATAACTTTACCCTCTTCAGCATGGCCTATTCATGGGGTGGGTTTGAATCGTTGATCCTGCCCAATCAGCCGGAGCAGATTGCGGCCCTGCGCCCGGGCGGCGAGGTGGACTTCGAGGGGACCTTAATCCGCCTGCATATCGGGCTGGAAAATGTGGACGATTTAATTGCGGATTTATCGGCAGGATTTGAGCGCATCGTGTAAAGTGCTGGCTGACATGTACTCCCTGGACGCTATTCTGAACACCGCAAGCAGAAAAGTCTGTATGAGATGCGCCTGCGATCAACCCCGACAGGCAAAATTGGGAGTACAATAGCGTTATATCTGCTGTTCCACAGGAAAGTCCATGGCTGTTATTCAAAATATCATCACGGCGCTCTGGCAACACGATTTTGCCGCGCTGGCGGACCCACATGTCGTCGGGATTGTCTATTTCGTGATGTTCGCGACGCTGTTTCTGGAAAATGGATTACTGCCAGCCTCATTTTTACCCGGTGACAGCCTGCTCCTGCTCGCAGGGGCGTTAATCGGCAAGGGCGTGATGGACTTCGCACCGACAATGGTGATCCTTACCTCTGCGGCCAGTCTCGGCTGTTGGCTGAGCTACCTGCAAGGGCGCTGGCTTGGAAACACCCGCGTGGTGAAAGGCTGGCTGGCGCAGCTGCCGCATAAATATCATCAGCGCGCGACCTGCATGTTTGACCGTCACGGCCTGCTGGCGTTGCTTGCCGGGCGTTTTCTGGCGTTCGTTCGCACCCTGTTGCCTACCATGGCGGGTATTTCAGGCCTCTCTAACCGCCGCTTCCAGTTCTTCAACTGGCTGAGCGCCCTGCTCTGGGTGGGCGTGGTCACCACACTCGGCTACGCGCTGAATATGATCCCCTTTGTTAAACGCCATGAAGACCAGGTGATGACCTTCCTGATGATCCTGCCGATTTTCCTGCTGGTTGCAGGGCTGGTGGGTACCATTGCGGTGGTGATCAAGAAAAAGTAT
The DNA here is from genome assembly GCF_014893445.1 of Enterobacter cloacae complex sp. P29RS. Lineage (NCBI taxonomy): Bacteria > Pseudomonadati > Pseudomonadota > Gammaproteobacteria > Enterobacterales > Enterobacteriaceae > Enterobacter > Enterobacter cloacae complex sp. P29RS. The sequence goes on from NZ_JADBPZ010000014.1 coordinate 108,716, forward strand.
TGCAGCGCATAAATAAAAGCCGGGTGGCGCTACCGCTTACCCGGCCTCCGTTTCCCCTCACGCTCCCTGCATGGTTCTGATACGTGACGCATCTTCCCCCGGCGTGACGCCGAAGTAACGCTTAAACTCCCGACTAAACTGCGACGCGCTTTCATACCCGACCCGCATCGCCGCGGCGCTGGCCTTCATGCCATCGTGGATCATCAGCATCCGCGCCTTATGCAGACGGTAGGTTTTGAGGTACTGCAACGGCGACGTGCTGGTGACGGATTTAAAGTTATGGTGAAACGCCGAGACGCTCATATTGGCTTCCGCCGCCAGCTGATCAACGCTGAGGTTTTCCGTGTACTGGCTCTCGATGCGCTTCAGCACGCGACTAATGAGGCTGAAGTGCGTTTGCCGGCTTACCAGCGCCAGCAGCGCCCCGCCGCCCGGTCCCAGCAGCACATGGTAAAGAATTTCGCGGATAATCTGCTTTCCGAGAATACGCGCATCCAGAGGCCTTTCCATCACGTCTAACAGGCGTTCAATCGCGCAGAGAATTTCCTCCGATAAGGTCGCGGAGTTGATACCGCTTGCCGCCATCGACGGCCGGAAAAGTTCGTCCTCCCCAATCTCCATCAGCAACTCCTGCAACTGGAGAATGTCGACGTTGACGCGGATCCCGGCCAGCGGTACCTCCTCTGTCGCGAAAGTTTCACATTCGAAGGGTAAAGGTACAGTCAGAAGCAGATATTCATTGGTGTCGTAACGGAACACGCGCTCATTGATATAGCCAATCTTATGGCCAGAAAAGAGAAACACGATGCCGGGCTGATACATCACCGGGGTGCGCGTTCCGGGCTGGGTACCGTAGAGCAATCGGATATCCGGCAACAGCTCAGCCGAATCATTTCCGTTATCTATCAGTCTTTTAATCTGCGACGTTAGCTGGCGGCAGATGGCATCACGGTTCATTTTCAGTTACTCCGGGTACGGTTTCCGACGCTAACAGTGTGCGCATTTTCTTACCGTTTCTCCAGAGCGCTGTAGAAATGGGCAAGACATCGGCAGGAATGTGCATTGAGAGGATAGCGCCTGCCCGCCACAATGTGCAGCATCAGGTTGCCTTCTGCGCCACCACGATTTTTTACCCACTACAGGGAACAAGCCATGAACAACTTTAATCTTCACACCCCAACCCGCATTCTGTTTGGTAAAGACGCTATCGCTGACCTGCGCGCGCAAATCCCGACGGACGCCCGCGTCCTGATTACCTACGGCGGCGGCAGCGTGAAAAAAACCGGCGTACTGGATCAGGTTTACAGCGCTCTGGAAGGGCTGGACGTACGCGAGTTCGGCGGTATCGAGCCTAACCCGTCTTATGAAACGCTGATGAACGCGGTAAAAATCGCCCGTGAGGAGCAGATCACTTTCCTGCTGGCGGTGGGCGGCGGTTCCGTGCTGGACGGCACCAAATTCATCGCGGCGGCAGCGCATTACGCTGACGGCATCGACCCGTGGCATATTCTGGAAACGGGCGGCAGCGACATCAGCAGTGCGATCCCGATGGGCTCCGTGCTGACGCTGCCGGCCACCGGCTCTGAGTCCAACAAAGGCGCGGTCATCTCCCGTAAAACCACCGGTGACAAGCAGGCCTTTATGAACGAACACGTTCAGCCCGTGTTCGCGATCCTCGATCCGGTTTACACCTATACCCTGCCTGCGCGTCAGGTGGCGAACGGCGTGGTCGACGCCTTTGTTCACACCGTTGAGCAGTACGTCACTTACCCGGTGAACGCCAAAATTCAGGATCGTTTCGCGGAAGGCATTCTGCTGACGCTGATTGAAGAAGGTCCGAAAGCGCTGAAAGAGCCTGAAAACTATGACGTGCGTGCTAACGTGATGTGGGCTGCAACACAGGCACTGAATGGCCTTATCGGTGCAGGCGTGCCACAGGACTGGGCGACCCATATGCTCGGTCACGAGCTGACGGCGATGCACGGCCTGGATCACGCCCAGACGCTGGCGGTGGTTCTGCCTGCGCTGTGGAATGAAAAACGTGACGCTAAACGCGCCAAACTGCTCCAGTACGCCGAACGCGTCTGGAACATCACCGAGGGTTCCGACGATGCGCGTATCGATGCCGCAATTGCAGCCACCCGTCACTTCTTTGAAAGCCTGGGTGTGCCAACGCGTCTCTCTGGCTACGGCCTGGACGGCAGCTCCATCCCTGCCCTGCTGGCGAAGCTGGAAGCACACGGTATGACGCAGATCGGCGAGCATGGCGACATCACCCTGGACGTCAGCCGTCGTATTTACGAAGCGGCACGCTAAGCGTTTTTAGGATCCTGACTTTCGTTTTTTGACATTTCGTCCAGACTTAATGCACATCACATTGTCGGAGGTTCCCTCCGGCGATGAGCACCTGAAGGAGGAAAAATGGCAAACCAAACCGTAATCAAGCTACAGGACGGCAACGTGATGCCCCAGCTGGGGCTAGGTGTATGGAAAGCCGGTAACGACGAGGTCGTCTCCGCCATTCATAAAGCCCTGGAAGTCGGCTATCGGTCCATCGATACCGCCGCCGCCTATAAAAACGAGGACGGCGTGGGGACCGCGCTTGCCAGCGCTGGCATTCCCCGCGATGAGTTATTCATCACCACCAAGCTGTGGAACGACGATCAAAAGCGTCCACGCGAAGCGTTACAGGAGAGTCTGGAGAAACTCCAGCTCGATTTCGTCGATCTTTATCTCATGCACTGGCCGGTACCGGCTATCGACCATTACGTTGATGCCTGGAAAGGGATGATTGAGCTGCAAAAAGAGGGGCTGATAAAAAGCATCGGCGTCTGTAATTTTCAGGTTCATCACCTGCAACGCCTGATTGATGAAACGGGCGTCGCGCCGGTGATTAACCAGATTGAGCTACACCCGCTGATGCAGCAGCGCCAGCTTCATTCGTGGAACGCCACGCACAAGATCCAGACCGAATCCTGGAGCCCGCTGGCTCAGGGCGGCGAAGGGGTGTTTGACCAGAAAATCATTCGTGAACTGGCGGATAAGTACGGCAAAACGCCGGCGCAGATCGTCATTCGCTGGCATTTGGATAGCGGTCTGGTGGTGATCCCGAAATCGGTCACGCCATCGCGTATCGCCGAGAACTTCGACGTCTGGGATTTCCGCCTGGATAAAGACGAGCTGGGTGAGATTGCGAAGCTGGATCAGGGCAAGCGGCTTGGGCCGGATCCGGATCAGTTTGGCGGGTAGTTTCCCCTCACCCTAACCCTCTCCCACAGGGAGAGGGAATGCTTTCCACCCTCTCCCTGTGGGAGAGGGCCGGGGTGAGGGCATCATCGTTATCCGATCTTACGTTTTCCCGTTTTTTTCGTCCCCGAAGCCCCACCGTTCGAACGCTGATGCACAATTGGCGTGTGCTTGGTCAGCGCCGGGCGCGTATTGCGGTTCTGGCGGCGCGCTTCGCGCATCTCTTCCAGCGTTGGCGCTGGCACCAGGCAATCACGACGCGAGCCGATCAGGTGCTTTTTCCCCATCTCTTCCAGCGCCTGACGGATCAGCGGCCAGTTTTTCGGGTCGTGATAGCGCAGCAGCGCTTTGTGCAGACGGCGCTGTTTATCCCCTTTCGGCACCACCACGTCTTCACTCTTATAGCCAATCTTACTTAGCGGGTTTTTGCCGGTGTAATACATGGTCGTCGAGTTAGCGAGCGGCGACGGGTAGAAGTTCTGCACCTGATCCAGACGGAATCGACGCTGCTTCAGCCACAGCGCCAGGTTCACCATGTCTTCATCACGGGTGCCGGGGTGCGCGGAGATGAAGTATGGGATCAGATACTGCTCTTTCCCCGCCTGTTTTGAAAAGGTATCAAACAGCTGTTTAAAGCGGTCATAGCTGCCCATGCCCGGCTTCATCATTTTGGACAGCGGGCCCTCTTCGGTGTGCTCCGGGGCGATCTTCAGATAACCGCCAACGTGATGCGTCGCCAGCTCTTTGATGTAGCGCGGATCTTCCACCGCAATGTCGTAACGCACGCCGGAGGCGATCAGGATCTTCTTGATGCCTTTCAGGTCACGGGCGCGACGGTAAAGGTTGATCGTCGGCTCGTGGTTGGTGTCCATATGCTCGCAAATGCTCGGATAGACGCAGGAGAGACGACGACAGGTCTGCTCAGCGCGCGGCGATTTGCAGCGCAGCATGTACATGTTAGCCGTTGGACCACCCAAATCGGAGATTACGCCGGTAAAGCCCGGGACCGTGTCGCGAATGGCTTCGATCTCGTTAACAATCGACTCTTCGGAACGGCTCTGAATAATACGACCTTCGTGTTCGGTGATCGAACAGAAGGAGCACCCGCCGAAGCAGCCGCGCATGATGTTGACCGAGAAGCGGATCATCTCGTACGCTGGAATACGGCTGTTGCCATATGACGGATGCGGCACACGCTTGTACGGCAGGGCAAAAACGCTGTCCATCTCTTCGGTAGAGAGCGGGATCGCCGGTGGGTTAACCCAGATATAACGCTCGCCGTGCTTTTGCATCAACGCGCGGGCACAGCCCGGGTTGGTTTCATGGTGCAGAATACGGGAGGCGTGTGCGTAGAGCACCTTGTCAGCTTTGACCTTCTCATATGACGGCAGCAGCACATAGGTCTTTTCCCACGGCTTCGGACGCGGCGGCTGCACCACCACGGCCTTTGCTTCCGCTTTCTTCGGCTCAACTGGTTTGTTATCCGCGCACGGCAGATCGTCACCGTACGGATGCGGGATAGGGTCGATTTTGCCCGGCATATCGATAATGCGGGAATCCACCCCGCTCCAGCCCGGCAGCGCCTCTTTCACCATGATCGCGGTGTTGCGCACGTCGCGGATCTCGCTGACCGCTTCACCCTGCGCCAGGCGATGCGCCACTTCCACCAGCGGACGCTCGCCGTTGCCGAAGATCAGCATGTCGGCTTTCGAATCCACCAGCACCGAACGGCGCACGGTGTCAGACCAGTAGTCGTAGTGCGCGGTGCGGCGCAGGCTCGCCTCGATGCCGCCCAGGATCACCGGCACGTCTTTCCATGCTTCTTTGCATCGCTGGGTGTAGACGAGGGTCGCGCGATCGGGACGTTTACCCGCCACGTTATCTGCCGTATAAGCGTCGTCATGGCGCAGCTTACGGTCCGCGGTATAGCGGTTGATCATCGAGTCCATGTTGCCCGCGGTCACGCCAAAGAACAGGTTAGGTTTACCCAGACGCATAAAGTCGTCTTTGCTGTTCCAGTCAGGCTGAGAAATAATCCCCACGCGGAAACCCTGAGCTTCCAGCATACGGCCGCAGATCGCCATGCCAAAGCTCGGGTGATCGACATACGCATCACCCGTCACCAGAATGATATCGCAGCTGTCCCAGCCCAGTTGATCCATCTCTTCCCGGGACATCGGCAGGAACGGCGCCGGTCCAAAGCAGGCTGCCCAGTACTGGGGCCAGGAGAAGAGGTCGCGATCCGGCTGGATCAGGGAAATTGCGCTCATAATGCTTCCGAAGAAAAAATAGACAAAAGGAGCGGGATTATACGCTGGTTTATCGGGGGAAATGAAGGGGTATTTATTGCCCGGTGACGCTACGCTTACCGGGCCTACGGGCCTGTAGGTCGGGTAAGGCGAAGCCGCCACCCGACTCGTTTTACGGTGCCGGATTCACCAGCATCTGCCCTACCGACCCCCTGTCCATCATCTCCAGCGTCTGGCTGTGGAACAGGAACGGGAAGTGCGGCCATGACGGCTGTCCATAGTAGACGAGCAGTTCTACCTGCCCATCCACCCAAACGGTATCTTTCCAGCCCCTGTCTTCCGGGAACGGCATCGCCCCGTTGACGTTGCGGATCAGGAATGACACCCCTTCAATATGGAACGACTGCGGCATCTCCGAGCGGACGGTCCAGCGCTCCCAGGTTCCCTGCTGGGCGGTGATATCAATACGATTTACGTCCCACAGCGCGCCGTTGATGCCCGGATCGTCGCCAAGGCTGATATCGCGACTGCGTACTGCCGGGCCGGTCACAATTTCCTGCGGCAGCAGGCGCATCGGCAGACTGTCGGTCACCAGCGGCAACAGGCCGGTCGGGCGCAGCGTCAGCACCAGCGTGGAGACCAGAACGCTCGACGGTTCAAAGAAGCCGCGTATGCGGTCAACAATGCTTGCCGCTTCGCCGCAGGTCACGGACACTTCATCCCCGTTGGTCATATCCACGAGGATTTCACGACGTTCGCCCGGCGCCAGCGCCAGCTGTTTCACCGACACCGGCGCAGGTAATAACCCCTGATCGCCTGAAATCACATGCAGGGCGCGGCCGTCGCTCATTTGCAGCAGGTAGCGGCGCGAGTTAGAGGCATTCAACAGACGCAGGCGCACCCAGCCACGAGACACTTCGACATACGGGCTTTGCGCGCCGTTAACCAGCAGCGTATCGCCCACAAAGCCACCACTGCCCGGCTCGCTGTACTCCGGCGTACCGAAGTTATCCAGACGCTTGTCCTGAATAATGATCGGGAAATCATCAACACCGTAGTGATTCGGGATCGGCAGCGTTTTACTGACCTCATCTTCAATCAGCCACATCCCGGCCAGGCCGTTATAGACCTGCTGGGCGGTGCGGTTCGGGGTGTTGGCGTGATACCACAATGTCGCCGCGCTCTGACGAATCGGGAGGACGGGCGCCCAGTCGGCATTCGGCGACATCATGCGCGCCGCGCCGCCCATCAGCGGCCCCGGCACCTGCAACCCACTGACGGTCATTGCGACATTTTCCGTCGTCCGGTTACTGTAGATGAGCTTGACGTCATCCCCATTCCACACGCGAATGGTCGGCCCGAGGTAGCGTCCGTTAATGCCCCATACCTGCGCGCGCGTTCCCTGGGTAAAGGACCAGTGGCTACGCTGAAGCGTGAGGAATAGCGGCTGTCCGCGACGGGATTCAATCAACGGCGGAATAGGCAGCGGCTGTTGCTGCCCGGCGGCGCTGGCTGTCCGCGGCATCGCACCCGCACAAAGGGCGATACCCGAAGCCTGAATAAACTGACGCCGACTGAGTGACATATAAGCTCCATCTGAAACGACTAACAACGCGGGAATTCGTTTTCCCTTGAACGAAACCGGGTTAAATCTTACCGGCGGCTTCTCGCTCTGCAACTTCTTTATCGAGCTGTGCAATGTGCTGAGCCATCAGCTCGCGGCAGTGCGTGGCCAGCTCGCGCACCTGGTCTTTACCGTATTTGGAGGTATCCACCGGCGGTAGCATTTCGACAATGACCAGTCCGTTTTTCAGACGGTTAAGATTAATCTTATTCGATGTATTGGAAACGCACACGGGAATAATTGGAACGCCTGCCGCAATTGCAGCATGAAACGCGCCGGTCTTGAACGGCAGCAGGCCGCGACCGCGGCTGCGCGTCCCTTCCGGGAACATCCAGATTGAGATCCGGCGCTTTTTAAACTGATCCACCACTTCCGCAATGGTGCCATGCGCTTTCGCACGGTTGTTGCGGTCAATCAGCAAGTTACCGGTGAGCCAGTACAGTTGGCCGAAAAGCGGGATCCACAGCAGGCTCTTTTTCCCGACGGTTACGGTCGGCGGAATAACAATATTTGAGGCCGTCACCATATCGTAGTTGTTCTGATGGTTAGCGATATAGATGGCGTTACCGAAATTCTCCGCCCCTTCAGGCAGACGCTTTTCAACCTTCAGGCCGAACAATGGCGCAAGGCGACCAAACATGTGCCCGAACGTCGCGACATGTTTTGGGTTACGCGGGCTGAACAGGCAATAAATCGATCCGAAAATACAGACCAGAATGCAGTAAATAACGGTAAGAATAAGACGAACAATGTATAGCATAGCGACCTCTGAAGCCCTGACAGCTGACAATTATACTTCACCTGTGGCCAGGTAAGGACTTTATTACGAGCGCGTATTGTTAATCGCAACGCACGAATTAACAACGTTTTTACGGGAAATTTTATGGTAATCCCCCTCCGGAAAGAGGGGGGGATGAAACAGGTTACTCTTCGCTGTCGTCCGCTTTGCTGCGCGCCGGCGAGTCGATCTCCACGCGGTCGATGCGCTGCAGGCCACGCATCAGTGAGCCGCGACGTCCGCGCTCGCCAACCACCTTCTGCAACTCTTCCGGACGCAGTTTGATCTTACGTTTGCCGACATGAATGGTCAGCGTGCTCTGCGGCGGCAGCAGGAAGAGATGCGCCAGGCTATCTTCGCCTTTTGCCGCTTCCGCTGACGGGATACTGATGATCTTGTTGCCCTTCCCTTTCGACAGCTCCGGCAGATCGCTGACCGGGAACATCAGCATGCGTCCGGCAGCGGTGATCGCCAGCAGCATATCGCTTTCGTTCTCGATGATCAGCGGCGGCATGACGTGGGCGTTATCCGGCAGGCTGATCAGCGCTTTACCGGCGCGGTTACGCGATACCAGATCGTTGAAGGTGCAGATAAAGCCGTAGCCAGCATCAGACGCCATCAGCAGTTTTTGATCGTCGGCTTCCATCAGCATATGGTCAACCGTGGCGCCCGGCGGCAGCGTCAGCTTGCCGGTCAGCGGTTCGCCCTGCCCGCGCGCGGATGGCAGCGTGATCGGATCAATAGCGTAGCTGCGGCCCGTGGAGTCGATAAACGCCACCGGCTGGTTGCTCTTGCCCTTCACCGCCGCCTTGAAGCTGTCACCGGATTTGTAGCTCAGACCCGGCGCGTCGATATCGTGGCCTTTGGCGCTACGCACCCAGCCGCTCTGGGAAAGCACGATGGTCACCGGCTCGGACGGCAGCATGTCGTGCTCGTTCATCGCCTTCGCTTCTTCGCGCTCATGCAGCGGAGAACGACGGTCGTCGCCAAAGGCGTCGGCATCGGCCTGCAACTCTTTCTTCAGCAGGGTGTTCATCTTGCGCTCGGACGCCAGAATCGCCTGAAGCTGATCGCGCTCTTTTTCCAGCTCGTTCTGCTCGCCGCGGATCTTCATCTCTTCCAGCTTAGCGAGATGGCGCAGCTTCAGTTCGAGGATCGCTTCAGCCTGGGTTTCGCTGATGCCAAAGCGCGACATCAGGGCAGGCTTAGGTTCGTCCTCGGTACGAATGATCTCAATCACTTCGTCAATGTTGAGGAACGCCACCAGCAAACCTTCGAGGATATGCAGGCGCTTAAGCACTTTCTCCAGGCGATGGTTCAGACGGCGGCGCACCGTATCGCGGCGGAAGGCCAGCCATTCGGTGAGGATCTCCAGCAGGTTTTTCACCGCCGGGCGACCGTCCAGACCAATCATATTCAGGTTGATGCGGTAGCTTTTTTCCAGATCGGTAGTGGCGAACAGGTGGTTCATCACCTGCTCCATATCCACGCGGTTAGAACGCGGCACAATCACCAGACGGGTCGGGTTTTCGTGGTCCGATTCGTCACGCAGGTCGTCCACCATCGGCAGCTTTTTATTGCGCATCTGGGAGGCAATCTGCTCCAGCACCTTCGCGCCGGAGACCTGGTGCGGCAGCGCGGTGATCACCACGGCGCCATCCTCTTTGGTCCATACCGCGCGCATGCGCACGGAGCCGCGGCCGTTCTGGTAGATTTTACGGATTTCCGCACGCGAGGTGATGATCTCGGCTTCGGTCGGATAGTCCGGCCCCTGCACGATATCCAGCAGATCGTCCAGCGAGGTTTTTGGCTGCTCAATCAGGGTGATGGCGGCTTTCGCCACTTCACGCAGGTTGTGCGGCGGAATGTCCGTCGCCATGCCCACGGCGATACCGGTCGTGCCGTTCAGCAGGATGTTCGGCAGACGCGCAGGCAGCATTTTCGGCTCCTGCATCGTACCGTCGAAGTTTGGCACCCAGTCGACCGTACCCTGCCCCAGCTCGCCCAACAGCACTTCGGCATATTTAGACAGACGGGATTCGGTATAACGCATCGCCGCGAAGGATTTCGGATCGTCCGGCGCCCCCCAGTTCCCCTGACCATCCACCAGCGGATAGCGGTAAGAGAACGGCTGGGCCATCAGCACCATCGCTTCATAGCAGGCGCTGTCACCGTGCGGATGGTATTTCCCCAGCACGTCGCCGACGGTACGGGCGGATTTCTTGAACTTGGCGGTCGCATTCAGCCCCAGTTCGGACATCGCATAGACGATGCGGCGCTGAACGGGCTTCAGGCCATCCCCGATAAACGGCAACGCCCTGTCCATGATGACGTACATGGAGTAGTTCAGGTAGGCGTTTTCCGTGAATTCATGTAGCGCGAGGCGCTCTGCCATATCGCTCATTACGTGTGATTCCTCAACTCAGAAACCGATGGGTTTCAGGCAATATTGCCGCAGATACTACCTCATCTGGCGAGTTGAGTCACAAAGAAAAAGGGCCGCATAAGCGGCCCTTTCCGGGTTATTTGTTCAGCTTGATAACCTGCTTCACGTCGATTTCAAACTCGTTCCAGTCTTTATCGATTTTACCCTGGAGTTCGACTTTATCCTGTGGCGTCACCGTCACGCCGTTCCAGCGCTTGTGGTCGATCTCCACCACCACCGTGCCGCTTTCATCGCGGAAGGTGTAACGGTCATCGGACAGGCGCTCGGTAATATTACCGCGCAGCTTCACCCAGCTGTCGTCCTTCATATCTTTGACTTTAGCCGCGGTAGTGAGGTTGGCGTTATTATCGACAAAGCCACCCTGCTGGGTTTGCGTCTGGGTCTGTGTCGCAGATGGGCCAGAGAAGCCACCCTGTGCAGCAAAAACAGGGGCAGTGGTCATCATCATGATGGCAGCAATTGCAGCGTATTTTTTCATCTTAATCTCTCCCTTTAATGTCGTTTCACAATCCATTAAACAGGGTAAACCTTAACAACTTCTTAAGGGGAAAATTTATTTATTTTTACTGTACAGCAGGCGCTTGCAGAAGGTTTACTGACGGCATCAAGGAGGAAATATGCGCATTTTACTGGTAGAAGACGACAAGCTCATCGGCGATGGCATCAAAGCGGGCTTAAGCAAAATGGGCTTTAACGTGGACTGGTTTACCGACGGTAAAACCGGGCAGGCGGCCCTGTACACCGCGCCGTACGATGCCGTGGTGCTGGACCTGACGCTGCCGGAAATCGACGGGCTTGAGATCCTGCGCGCCTGGCGCGAAAGCGGTAAGAGCGAACCGGTGCTGATCCTCACCGCGCGGGATGCGCTGAATCAGCGCGTCGAAGGGTTACGCCTGGGGGCGGATGATTACCTGTGTAAGCCGTTCGCGCTGATTGAAGTGGCAGCCCGCCTCGAAGCGCTGGTGCGCCGCAGCCACGGGCAGGCGCGCAGCGAGCTGCGTCACGGCAAGGTCACGCTCGATCCGGCAAGTCTTGTCGCCACGCTGGAGGGCGAAACGCTGGTGCTCAAACCCAAAGAGTACGCCCTGCTGGAACTGCTGATGCGCAACGCGGGCCGCGTGCTGCCGCGCAAGGCCATCGAAGAGAAACTCTACAACTGGGATGATGACGTCTCCAGCAACGCCGTCGAAGTCCACGTTCATCATTTACGCCGCAAGCTCGGCAGCGAATTTATCCGCACCGTGCACGGCATCGGTTATACCCTGGGTGACGCATGAAACTGACCCAACGCCTGAGCCTGAAGCTGCGCCTGACGCTCCTCTTTTTGCTGCTGTCCCTGGCGGCCTGGTTTGCCGCAAGCGTGGTGGCCTGGCACCAGACGACCGACAAGCTCGATAAGCTGTTCGATACCCAGCAGATGCTGTTTGCCAAACGGCTGCTGACGATGGACGTGGACGAACTCCGCGCCCCGGAACGCATGCGCGAGGTGCCGAAAAAAGCCAAACACGGCCATCTTGACGACGATGCGCTGGCCTTCGCAATCTTCACCGCAGACGGCAGCATGGTGCTTAACGACGGTGAGAACGGGCGCGACATACCTTATCACTACCGCCGGGACGGATTTGATGACGGTCGGTTGCAGGATGACAACGACGAATGGCGTTTCCTGTGGCTGACCTCCCCGGACGGGAAATACCGCGTGGTGGTTGGCCAGGAGTGGGAGTACCGACAGGATATGGCGCTGGACGTGGTCAGCTCGCAGCTGACGCCGTGGCTGGTGGCGCTGCCCGTAATGCTGCTGTTGCTGATTGTCCTGCTGAGCCGGGAACTGAAACCGCTGAAAAACCTGGCGCAGACCCTGCGTTCACGCTCGCCGGATGCGACCGATACGCTGCCCACCCACGGCGTGCCGACGGAGGTTCGCCCGCTGCTTGATGCGCTTAACCATCTTTTCGCCCGTACGCAGGAGATGATGGCCCGCGAGCGCCGCTTCACCTCGGATGCCGCTCATGAGTTGCGCAGCCCGCTGGCCGCGCTGAAGGTGCAAACCGACGTGGCGCAGCTTTCACTTGACGATCCCGGGGCGCAGTCTAAAGCGCTGGGGCAATTGCATGCGGGCATCGACCGCGCCTCCCGGCTGGTGGATCAGCTTCTCACCCTGTCACGCCTGGATTCACTGGATAATCTTGATGACGTCGAACCCGTGATGATGGCCGATTTGCTGCAATCCGCGGTGCTGGATATCTGGCATCCGGCGCAGCAGGCGGGCATTGATATTCGGCTCAACGTCAACGCGCCCGAGGTGATGCGTCACGGACAGCCGCTATTGCTGAGCCTGCTGGCGCGTAACCTGCTGGACAACGCCGTTCGTTATAGCCCGCGCGGCAGCGTGGTGGACGTGACGCTGAACACCCAAAGCTTTACCGTGCGCGACAACGGCCCGGGCATTTCAACCGATGCGCTGGCGCGTCTCGGCGAGCGCTTTTATCGTCCACCGGGCCAGGACGCCACCGGCAGCGGTCTGGGGTTGTCTATCGTGAAGCGCATCGCGGCGTTACACGGGATGCGCGTCTCGCTGGGCAATGCGCCTGAAGGGGGCTTTGAGGTGACCGTCAGCTGGTAGCCATTATTGCGCTGAGCGCAAAAGACTTTGCACATTTTGCTTATTTTTCCGCTCCGTCCTCGCGCGTAGAATACCTGGCATACTCTCAGCATCGAGGACAAATAATGAGCAACATTCTGATTATCAACGGCGCGAAAGAATTTGCGCACTCTAAAGGCCAGCTCAATGACACCCTGACCGAGGTCGCGGATGGTTTCCTGCGCGACGCCGGACATGATGTTAAGGTTGTGCGCGCGGACAGCGATTACGACGTGAAGGCCGAAGTGCAGAACTTCCTGTGGGCCGACGTGGTTATCTGGCAGATGCCGGGCTGGTGGATGGGCGCACCGTGGACCGTGAAAAAATACATGGACGATGTGTTTACCGAAGGTCACGGTTCGCTGTATGCCAGCGACGGCCGCACCCGCTCAGACGCGTCTAAAAAATACGGTTCCGGCGGCCTGTTGCAGGGCAAGAAATACATGCTCTCCCTGACCTGGAATGCCCCGCTTGAAGCGTTCACCGAGCAAGATCAGTTCTTTGAAGGCGTAGGCGTAGACGGCGCGTATCTGCCATTCCACAAGGCGAATCAGTTCCTGGCTATGGAGCCGCTGCCGACCTTTATCGTCAATGACGTAATTAAAATGCCGGACGTCCCACGCTATATCGCAGAATATCGCAAGCATCTCGCGGAAATTTTTGCTTAACTGGTAGCCTGGAATTAGAAGGAGTTAATTATGCTTACCGTTATTGCTGAAATCCGTACGCGTCCTGGCCAACATCACCGCCAGGCGGTGCTGGATGAGTTCGCAAAGATCATCCCGACCGTACTGAAAGAAGAAGGCTGCCACGGCTACGCGCCAATGGTGGACGCCGCCACCAGCGCAAGCTTCCAGGCGACCGCGCCAGACTCGATCATCATGGTTGAGCAGTGGGAAACCGTCGCGCACCTTGAAGCGCATTTGCAGACCGCGCATATGAAAGCGTGGAGCGACGCGGTGAAAGGAGACGTTCTGGAAACCCACATCCGTATTCTGGAGCAAGGGGTTTAAGTTCTGTGAAATTTGCCGGGTGGCACTGCGTTTACCCGGCCTACAACTTCCCTCCCAGGCCCGGTAAGCGTTAACGCCACCGGGCTTTTTTTATCACCTTAACACTCAACTGCTATGCTTATTCTGACTTCATGTTAAACAGGAGGATGGAATGGGTCTTTTTAATTTCGTAAAAGAAGCAGGCGAAAAGCTGTGGGACAATCTGACCGATCATAAGGGTCAGAGCGACAAAATCACCGAGCACCTCAAGAAACTCAACATTCCCGGTTCCGATAAGGTTCAGGTTGACGTCACCGACGGCAAAGCCAGCGTGACGGGCGACGGGCTGACGCAGGAGCAGAAAGAAAAAATCCAGGTCGCCGTCGGCAACATCGCAGGCGTCAGCGAGGTGGAGAACAACATCACCGCGACAGATGCCAAAGATGAAGCTACTTACTATACGGTGAAATCCGGCGATACCCTGAGCGCGATCTCTAAAACCGTGTACGGCGATGCTAACCAGTACAACAAGATTTTTGAGGCTAACCGCCCTATGCTCTCCAGCCCCGATAAAATCTATCCCGGCCAGACGCTGCGTATTCCTAAAGCATAACGTCTAAAACAGTCGGTTCACGTCGCGCAGAGGAACAGAATGAAAATAGCTTGTCTTGGCTGGGGTTCGTTAATCTGGAAAAGCGGCGCGTTACCGGTAGCCGGTGAGTGGCAGACCGACGGGCCTTCTTTGCCCGTCGAGTTCTGTCGGGTCAGCGATGGCGGTGAACTGGCGACCGCCATCTGTATGAATGCCCCTGCCGTGCCGGTGCTTTGGGCATGGCTGGAGGCCACAACGTTGAGCGTGGCCTGCCGCGCTTTGCGTGAGCGCGAAGCCATTCCCGAGGATCGCTGCGATGGCATTGGCTCGCTGCTAATCACCGGACGCGACACGGGTATCCTGACAACATGGGCCAGGGAGAAAGGTATTGAAGCGATCATCTGGACCGGGCTCCCGCCGAGAAGCGCGTCACAGGAAGGCAGGGTTCCTGCCGTGGACGAAGCCATCGCTTATCTCGACGGCCTCAGCGGAGAGACCCGCAGCCATGCGCAGGACTATATTTGCCGCGTGCCTGCCCAGCTTGATACGCCCTACCGGCGCGTCATTAAAGACGTGCTTGGATGGTAATCCCCCGGCCAGTTACCAGTACAGTTTCCAGCTCCGGGTGAAACGCACCAGCGCCTCAACGTAGAAGTAATCTCCCCAGCTTGCGCACTCATCCACGCCTTTGTTGCTCCCGAGGTGGTAAACCGAGTGTTTAAGCAGCCCGTTGCCCTTTTCTTCTCTCCCCATCAGATAGTGTTTCGTCAGTGACGACATAATGCCTTTAGCCCACTCCATATAGCGCTCGCGATCCGGATCCGTGACCGGCAGGTGTTTCACCAGCTCCAGCAGCCCACATACCGCAATCGCCGCCGAGGAAGAGTCACGCAGCGCGTCGGTGCCCACCAGCGCCAGATCCCAGTGGCAGACGTAGTCGTCGGGCAGGCGATTGAGGAAGTAGTTCGCCAGCCGTTTTGACAGGGCGATCATCGTCTCGTCGCCGGTATAGATATAGCTCAGCAGGAAGCCGTAAATTCCCCACGCCTGCCCGCGTGACCAGCAGGAGTCGTCGGCGTAGCCCTGCTGGGTGTTGCCGTAGCGCGGTGCGCCGGTTGTCACATCCATATAGTAGGTGTGGAATGTGGAGGCATCGTCACGAATGAGGTACGTCGCCGCCTGCATGACGTGCGCTTTTGCGGCGTCGGCAAAGCGCGGATCGCCCGTCTGCTCCGTTGCCCAGTAGAGCAGCGGCAGGTTCATGTTGCAGTCGATGATCATCCGCCCGGCCTGGTCCGGATCGGAGAGATCGCCCCACGCCTGGATGATCTTCGCTTTCTCGTGGAAGCGTTCCAGCAGAGCTTCCGCCGCCAGCAGCGAGAAGCCGCGCGCCTCGCGGTTTCCGGTCAGCCGCCACGCGGCTACGCAGGAGAGCGTGTAGAGGAAGCCTAAATCGTGGGTGTTGGTGTCGTTGCGCCCGGCGATGCGCAGGCCAAACGAGCGCACGTGTTTTTCCGCCATCGCGCGGAATTTTTCCTCGCCGCTCATCTCCCATGCCAGCCATAGCTGCCCGGTCCAGAAGCTGGTGGTCCACTCCACGTTGTCAGTCAGCGGATAAAAACCGTTCTGGCAGGTTTCCGCCGGGAATTTGTCGCCGAACTCCGTTAAATGACGGCTAATCAGGTCCAGAACGTGGCTGCGCGCCGAATTCAGTTCATCGCTGAATGCGCGGGAGTCAACGGGCGCAGCGATAACAGGCAGACGTTCTTCTTTGATACGACTTAACATATTTCGGTTCCTTCTTTGACGGCGTAATTTATCGTGTTGACGTTTCTGCTACGTTCAGCGCACGAGCCCCGCGCCATTTGCTCTGACAGGCGGATAACGTAAAAGCAGAAATAAGGGTAAAGGTCAGCGCCGTTGCGCCCATGATGATATAGGTGTGCTCAAAGCCAATACGGTCATACATATACCCGGCAGGGGAAGAGACCACCACGTTGCCAACGTAGAGCATTGCCTGATAGCCGAGTAAATACATGGTGGCATTGACGCGCTTGTCGAAATGCTCGGCGATATATTTAAATACCGACACCAGCAGGAGACAAATTTCCAGACCGTACAGCGGCTTAAGCACTGAAATTAACAGGTGAGAATCACACATGCCGGAAATAATCAGACGCGCCCCGACCACCAGCCCGACAATTAATAGCCCGCGTTTGGCGCCAATAAAGTTCACAAACAGCGGGACCACCATATACATGACAAATTCCATGCCCGACTGCACGGTCCCGAGATAACCGAATACCGCGTTGCCCTCATGAATATCATCGAAGAAGGTGACGAAATAGCGCGAGAACTGCTGCTCGGCGATAAACATCATCCACGCCACGCCCGCCACGTACAGGCAGAAGGCCCAGAATTTGCGGTTTCGCAGCAGGGCGTAAACGTCTGACGGGGCGATTTTCTCTTTCGTCAGCACCTCGCCCGCGTGAATGGAGTTAGTGTTCACTTTCAGGCTCAGCAGGACGATCAGCATCACCACCGACGCCACGCTGCCGAGAATAAAGTTATACGCCGGTGAGAGGTTAAACAGCAGGCCGGAGAAGGACGATGCCACCGCCCAGCCGAGCGAACCCCACATGCGAATTTGCCCGAATTCCATGCCGTTTAATCGGCTAAAGCGGTCGGAATACGATTCGCACGCCGCCACACCCGCGTACCAGGCAAAGCTTAAATAGAGCGCGCCGATAATAATCCCCAGCAGGGTATTAGACATTAACAGCGGCTGGTATACGTAAATAAAGAACGGCGCCATCAGGGCCGACATGATCACCACAAAATAGAGCAGGTATTTGCTCATGCCGATCTTATCGAGAATATAGCCGTAGATCGGTTTAAGAATAACGGAGAATATCCCGTTCACCGCAAAAACGGTTCCAATCACCGAGCCGCTGAGATTGGCTTTCTGGCCAAGCCAGATCGCCAGCAGTCCAATACTGGCAGACCAGGTAAAGAAATAGAGAAAGATAAAGCTACTGATTTTGTAATATTCAGTTCTGTTAGTTGTCGATGTGCTTTTCATATCATCCTCGCCGACGTGTAGGGCCAGATTTTTATAATGTGAACGACAGCTTACGTTCGCTTCCGGGTTCGCTAATGACGACCCGGCTATGGGTTATATTCAGCTGCGGCGTCGCCGCAACGGGCTGTTTTCCGCCAGCCAGAACGGCGCAACAGAGCCAGCTTTCCCCTTGCGGGAGGTCGGCCTTTAACAACGGAATGGAAGCGCACTCCGCAAACATAATGCTGCTGTTCGGCGGCGTGACGATGCTGTCTGGCTGGCGGTGAATGACCGGCGAAAGATCGACAATGACGCTGCTGCCGTTTTCAGCCATCAGATAACAACCGCGATCGCGCACCTGGTGGGCGGTTTTCATCACCGCAAAGCCGCCCTCGACGGTTTGCAGAGTGCGCGCGCTGTTGATGCGGTGCAGGCGCAGGTGCCACTCCCCGAACGGGATCTGCCAGGTCGCAATATGCACGTCTCGCCAAGGCGACCAGCGCGAGAAAATGTTATGTTCATCTACCCGAACCTCTTCGCACTCGCGACGACCACGGAAATAGTCATCTCCGTCCGCCAGCAGCAGCATCGAATCGCAGGCGGCATGCTTCAGGCCAAAACGCCCGCGCTCAATGGTGAATCCGAAGCGGCTGGAGTAGGCAAATTTGGTGTATTTCGCTTCGGTGTTAACGTAGTTATTCAGCTCCAGCTGACCAGCCGTGAGCATGACGACGTGCTGCGAAGCTTTCGAATGCATCAGGATCTGCTGCGCATGCGGGATCACATGTTTTTCAGCAAGCGCGGGCAGCGGCTGCTCGTCGGCCTGCCAGAACGGATGCGCCTCCGGCAGCGCCAGGATCAGGTAGGTTTTCAGCGCCCAGTACGGTGAACCGGGGGAGTTGTAATCCTCGCACATCGCCAGGTTCGGATACGCAAACCCCAGGGTAAGAATACCGTCGCGATCGACAATCGACTGCTGCTGCCACCAGCGCAGATGCCGCAGCACAATGCCCTTCACGATACCCGGGGTGAAGACGTCCAGCTGAGAAAAGGCCACCGCGCTCCAGAAGGCAACCATGGCAAAGCGGTAGGTCAGGCTGCGGCCAAACGGCACCGAGGCACCATCGGCGGCGGACCAGTAGATAAAGTCTTCCGCGAACAGACGCGAGCGCTCGCGCAGCACCTTTGCCCTCGCCTCGTCGTCACTCAGGGTGGCGTAAATCAGGCCGTAAAAATGGAAAGCCATGGAGATGTAATAGTCTTTCGGGCGGCCGGGACCGTCGGAGTACCAGCCGTCGCCGAGATAGTAGGCGTCCATCAGCGCAAAGCGGTGGTCAATGGCGGCCTGATCGTACGGCAGGCCGGCGCGCTTAAAGCCGAGCTGGACCATAATGGCAAAATAGTTCCAGTTGCTGTCCGGCATCTGCGCGTCGGTGATTTGGTTGAGCCACGCGTGCAGGTTAATCACCTCGCGCCCGGTAAAGTGCGCGGTGAGTTTATCTCCCAGCAGAGCGAGCCCCAGACCGTAGGCCGCCATCTCTACCAGACGCTGATCGTACGGGCCGGTTTCACCCCAGTAGCCGGTGCTTTGCGGGTCGGTACCAAGCTTAATGGCAGTAAGGTACTTCTCGCTGAACGGCGTGCTTTCGCCGGATGCCATCAGCGGAAACAGCCCCCACAGCGCGCGGGAAAGTCCCTCCATCTGCGCAATATCCGCTGTGTAATGGGCGCAGGTATCACCCAGCGAGAATCGTGAACGGTTCGCCGGAAATTGCGTGTCCAGCGCCTGTAAAAGTGCATTCAACGACGCCACTACATCCTGGCGTGAAGACAACGGATTTGATTTTTCTTTATTTGCCGCCCACATCGGTTCGCCCTCGTAATCAACTGCGGCAAAGCATAGTGAATCCGCAAGGGGCAGAAATGTTAGCCGTGTCACAGGCATGAACGATGAATAAACCTCCAGTTGAGAAAATTTAAAAAGGTGGTTTATAAAGACGGTCAGACGGGAAAAAGTTGAGTTTTATTGCACTATGCGCGACACGCCGACATCCGATCTTCTGGAACTGATCGCCCTGAACGATACCGTGGCCTCGTTCAGCCGCCTGTTTGCCAATACCGTGCGCTACCATCACTGGCACCAGTGTCTGGAGATCCTCTATGTGGAAGAGGGCTTTGGGGTGGCGATTGTCGATAATCGTCACTACACCATGCGCCCCGGACGGCTGTTTTTCTTCCCGCCTTTTACGCTGCACAAGGTCATGGTGGACGAACAGGCGGAGGCAATTTACCGCCGCACCATTATTCATCTCGACCAGCACGCGGTGCTGAAGATCCTGCGGGATTTTCCCCAGACCCGGCAGCGTCTGGAGCGGCTGTCACGCCGTGGCGGCGAAGCGTGGGTCGCCGATTTAGCTCACTTCCATCACCATATCGACCATCTGTTTAGCTGCTATAAACCGCCGATGAACGGCGAGAGCATCGCCAGCCTGCTGATCGGCCTGTTCGCGATGCTGCCCGACGATCGCGACGGCGAGCCGGGAAACAGCCAGGGGATCGCCAGCCAGGTGATGTTTTGGCTCGACGAGCATTATCAGGAGAAATTTCGTCTGGATGCGCTGGCCAATGAGCTGGGAAAATCCCGCAGCTACGTATCGCGAAAATTCCATGCGGAAACGGGCGAAAAAATTCACGACTACCTGAATACGCTAAGGTTGCGTAAGGCGTGTGAGTGTTTACTCCACACTGATTCGAGCGTGCGTGACATTGCCGCACAGACGGGTTTTTCCGACGTGACGTGGTTTATCAGCGCGTTTAAAAAAGGGATTGGCGAGACGCCGCTGCAGTACCGGAAGAACCATCGTGCGGTTTGACGCCCTCACCCACGGGGCTGAGGGTTCCCCACAAATTAATGCGAGCACTGAGCAATCCCCTCGCCCCTCCGGGGAGAGGATTAGGGTGAGGGGAACATACGGCGGTGGTGGTCATTCCGTTCACTTTATGTTCCTTGCTACTCTGTAACAACATGACCGGTGAACGTGCCAGGGTGGCTCAGTCGCCACCACCCTGGCGACCCGGGCTCCCGGCGGTAAATCGCCGCTTCGCGGTGCCCTCGGCTCATTCCTTCCGGCTTATCGGGTACGGGCGGAGGCAACGTCCCTGTAAAGCCGCCCTCTCGGCGCATCCCTGCGCCTCGCCCCGGCC
>NZ_JADBPZ010000015.1:0-125058 GCF_014893445.1 Enterobacter cloacae complex sp. P29RS
GCGTATTCATAAATACGACGGAAGCTGACGTCCGGGGTCAGGTCTTTATAATCCTTGCAGGCCAGCTCGCAGGTTTTGCACCCGGTGCAGCGGCTGGAATCAATAAAAAATCCATACTGGGTTGTCATCGGTTACTCCTTACGCCTTTTCAACCTGAACGAGGTTTGTGTGGGATGGGTTGCCCTTCGCCAGCGGCGATGGACGCTGCGTAGTGAGAACGTTGATGCAGCCCGCCTGATCGATACGGTTCGCATCCGGGTTATACCAGGCCCCTTCCCCCAGCGCGACAACGCCAGGCATCATGCGCGGAGTCACTTTAGCTTCGATATGCACTTCGCCACGTCCGTTGAAGATACGTACGCGATCGCCATTACTGATGCCGCGCGCTTTCGCATCCATCGGGTTGATCCACATCTCCTGTCGGCAGGCCGCTTTCAGAACGTCAACGTTGCCGTAGGTGGAGTGAACACGCGCTTTGTAGTGGAAACCGGTTAACTGAAGTGGGAATTTCTCCGTCAGCGGATCGTTGTAGTTTTCGAAGCCAGGCGTATAGATCGGCAGCGGATCGATAACGTCCCCTTCCGGCAATTCCCACGTTGCGGCAATTTTTGCCAGCTCTTCGGAGTAGATCTCGATTTTGCCCGACGGCGTGGTCAGCGGATTGGCCTGCGGATCGTCGCGGAAGGCTTTATACGCCACGTGATGCCCTTCCGGATCGCGCTGCTTGTACATGCCCTGCTTGCGGAAGGTATCGAAGTCCGGCAGGTCTGGAATGGCTTTGCGTGAGAGCTCGTGCAGATGGCGCATCCACTCTTCCTGAGTACGCCCCTCTGTGAACTGCTGCTCAACGCCAAGACGTTTCGCCAGCTCGGACGTCATCTCATAGATAGTTTTGCACTCGAAGCGCGGTTTGATGGCCTGGTCTGTGAAGATCACATAGGACATGTTGCCGCAGGAGGCGTCCAGCGCGAAATCCATCTGCTCAGAGGCGGTGCAGTCTGGGAGCAGAATATCGGCATACTTCGCCGATGAGGTCATGTGGCAGTCGATCACCACAATCATTTCGCACTTCTTGTCGTCCTGCAAAATTTCGTGGGTGCGGTTGATCTCTGAGTGCTGGTTGATCAGGCAGTTAC
This sequence comes from Enterobacter cloacae complex sp. P29RS, assembly GCF_014893445.1. Taxonomy (NCBI): domain Bacteria; kingdom Pseudomonadati; phylum Pseudomonadota; class Gammaproteobacteria; order Enterobacterales; family Enterobacteriaceae; genus Enterobacter; species Enterobacter cloacae complex sp. P29RS. The sequence continues at coordinate 1,137 of NZ_JADBPZ010000015.1, forward strand.
CGGCATAGTTCCAGATCATTTTGATCGGCACATCCAGCTTATCTTTGCCCCGAACACCGTCGCGTAGCGCGGTCATTTCCGGGCCGCGCTCGATCGCGTCCGTCCACATAAACATGGAGATGCTGGTCTGAACCGGGTTATCCAGCGTTGGCATACGTTCAAACGGTACTTCATACGAGCCTTCACGCGCCCCGCTATTACCGCCGTGAATGCCGACGTTGCCAGTCAGAATCGAGAGCATAGAAATAGCGCGGGTGGCAATTTCGCCGTTCGCGTGACGCTGCGGTCCCCAGCCCTGGCTGATATAAGCCGGTTTTGCTGAACCAATTTCACGGGCCAGCTGAACAATACGTTCGACTGGAATGCCGGTGATGGTGGATGCCCACTCAGGGGTTTTCGCTACCCCGTCGCTGCCCTGACCAAGAATATACGCTTTGTAATGCCCGTTAGCCGGTGCGCTGGCTGGCAGCGTCTTCTCGTCATAGCCGACGCAGTATTTATCAAGGAACGGCTGATCGACGAGGTTTTCAGTGATCATCACATACGCCAGCGCATTGACCAGCGCCGCATCGGTACCAGGGCGGATAGGGATCCACTCGTCTTCTCGCCCCGCGCCGGTATCGGTGTAGCGCGGATCGACGATGATCATACGTGCGTTGGATTTGGCGCGCGCCTGCTCAAGATAATAGGTTACCCCACCGCCGCTCATACGCGTTTCGCCCGGGTTGTTGCCGAACAACACCACCAGCTTGCTGTTTTCTATATCCGACGGGCTGTTACCGTCTGCCCAGCCGCCATAGGTGTAGTTCAGGCCCGCAGCAATCTGTGCGGAAGAGTAGTCGCCATAATGGTTGAGATAGCCGCCGCAGCAGTTCATCAGGCGCGCTACCAGCGTTTTACCCGGCGGCCAGGAGCGGGTCATGGTGCCGCCCAGCGTCCCGGTGCCATAGTTCAGGTAGATGGATTCGTTGCCGTACTCTTTGATCAGGCGCTGCATGTTGGTCGCGATAATATCGTAGGCTTCGTCCCAGCTAATGCGCTCGAACTTCCCTTCCCCACGCTTGCCGACACGCTTCATCGGATATTTCAGACGATCCGGGTTATAAACGCGACGGCGCATTGAGCGGCCACGCAGACAGGCACGAACCTGGTGTAACCCTTCGTAGTTATCATCGCCGGTATTGTCGGTTTCAACGTATTTGATTTCACCGTCCACAACATGCATACGCAGGGGACAACGGCTACCACAGTTAACGGTACAGGCACTCCACACCACTTTTTCCGGGGCTGAAGCGGGAGACAGAGCCTCCGCCGCCGACGCCAGACGGGTAAAAGGAAGCGTAAAGGCGCTGCTGGCAACCGCCAGACCACCTATTGCCGTGGTTTTCATCAACCCACGGCGAGTGACCTCGGCAGCCATTAACGCTTCAGGCGCTTTGATTTTCATAAAGACTCACTTTGGTTGCTCACAAAGAAAAGAGAGGCGGCGCATACCGCTATATAGTTTTATATATAACGAATTCCTTCGTTACAGGTGTTTTATGCTAACTTTCGTTCGGAGGAGTATTACTACTTTAGAGGGAGGGAATATTGCGTCGTATCAAATCAAAGATATAAAAAAAGCGCCCTGAGGCGCTTTTTTGTTTTGCAGCAAAATATTAGCCGATGAACTGCTGGCCTTTCATGTAAGGACGCAGCACCTCAGGGATCTCAATACGACCATCTGCCTGCTGGTAGTTCTCCAGCACGGCAACCAGCGTACGGCCAACCGCCAGACCAGAACCGTTCAGGGTATGAACCAGACGGGTCTTCTTGTCGGACTTGCTGCGGCAACGCGCCTGCATACGACGCGCCTGGAAATCCCAGACGTTAGAGCAAGAGGAGATTTCACGGTAGGTGTTTTGCGCAGGCACCCAGACTTCGAGGTCGAAGGTTTTGCAGGCGCCGAAGCCCATGTCACCGGTGCACAGCGCCATACGGCGGTATGGCAGCCCCAGCAGCTCCAGCACTTTCTCTGCGTGACCTGTCATCTCTTCCAGCGCGTCCATAGACTCTTCCGGACGAACGATCTGCACCATCTCAACTTTATCGAACTGGTGCATACGGATCAGACCGCGCGTATCACGACCGTAAGAACCGGCTTCAGAACGGAAACATGGAGAGTGCGCAGTCAGTTTGATTGGCAGATCGTCTTCGTCGATGATCTCATCACGCACGAGGTTGGTCAGCGGCACTTCCGCGGTTGGGATCAGCGCGTAGTTGCTGCTGTCAGCTTCTTCGTCCAGCGGACGGGTATGGAACAGATCGCCGGCAAATTTCGGCAGCTGGCCTGTACCGTACAGCGTATCGTGGTTAACCAGATACGGAACGTAGGTTTCGCTGTAGCCATGCTGCTCGGTGTGCAGATCCAGCATAAATTGCGCCAGCGCGCGATGCAGGTGAGCAATCTGACCTTTCATTACCACGAAGCGAGAACCGGTCAGCTTAACCGCAGCCGCAAAGTCCAGGCCCGCGTGCATTTCGCCCAGCGTCACGTGATCGCGCACCTCGAAGTCAAACTCGCGAGGCGTACCCCAGCGTTTCACTTCAACGTTGTCGTTTTCGTCTTTGCCGACAGGGACGCTGTCGTCAGGAATGTTCGGGATCGCCAGAGCGATATCACGAATTTCAGCCTGAAGAACGTCCAGTTCAGCTTTCGCCTGATCCAGCTCTTCACCCAGTTTGTTCACTTCCAGGCGTAATGGCTCAATATCTTCCCCGCGCGCTTTCGCCTGGCCAATGGATTTCGATCGAGAATTACGCTCTGCCTGCAGATTTTCTGTTTGTACCTGCAAAACTTTACGACGCTCTTCAAGAGCGCGCAGCTTATCTACATCCAGCTTAAAGCCCCGGCGTGCCAGTTTTTCAGCGACTGCGTCTGGCTCATTACGCAGCAGATTGGGATCGAGCATGCTTATCCTGTGCTTATCGAATTAAAAGAGGAAAAAGTGACCACAGCCTGCGGCCACAGAGATATATTGCCAACATTACCGCAACGATTGAACTAACGGTAGCGTTTTATAGGGCTATTTTGATCCTGTCCGGCAAGCCAGGCGAGCTTTTCGCCAATCTTACCCTCAAGACCTCTGTTTGTGGGGTGATAATAGCGGGTTTGTGCCATCTCCTGCGGGAAATACTCCTCGCCGGCGGCGTAGGCGTTGGGTTCGTCATGGGCGTAGCGATACTCCTGCCCGTAACCCATCTCTTTCATCAATTTGGTTGGCGCATTGCGCAGATGAACCGGCACATCGTAGTCCGGACGTTCACGTGCATCCGACATCGCCGCTTTGAAGGCGGTATACACCGCGTTACTTTTCGGTGCGCAAGCCAGATAGACAATTGCCTGCGCAATGGCACGCTCGCCCTCCGCAGGCCCGACGCGGGTAAAGCAGTCCCAGGCGGAAATAGCGACCTGCATGGCGCGTGGATCGGCATTACCGACATCTTCTGACGCAATCGCCAGGCAGCGACGCGCGACATATAACGGATCGCCACCGGCGGTGATGATACGCGCATACCAGTAGAGCGCCGCATCCGGAGCGCTGCCGCGCACGGACTTGTGTAATGCAGAGATGAGGTCGTAAAAACGATCGCCTTTATTATCGAAGCGCGCGCTGCGCTCACCGGCAATTTCGGTGAGCAGTTCAGGCTTTAATACGCGCTTGCCCGCATCGTCCACTTCGGCCATATCGGCCATCATTTCGAGCGTGTTCAACGCACGACGGGCATCACCGTTAACCAGTTCGGCGATAGCAAGACGCGTCTCGTCCGGCAGAACGATATCCTGTCCGCCGTAACCACGCGCGTTGTCCTCCATCGCCTGCGTCAGAACTTTTTCGATATCTTCCGTGGTCAGCGATTTAAGCAGATACACGCGCGCCCGGGAGAGCAGCGCAGAGTTCAGTTCAAACGACGGGTTTTCCGTGGTGGCGCCGATAAAGAAAATCGTACCGTCTTCAATGTGCGGCAGAAAGGCGTCCTGCTGGCTCTTGTTGAAGCGGTGAACTTCGTCGACAAACAGAATGGTGCGACGTCCGGCATTGCGGTTTTGTCGCGCCCGCTCGATCGCCTCGCGGATCTCTTTCACCCCCGACGTGACCGCCGAGATGCGCTCAACGTCCGCGTTGGCATAGCGGGCAATCACTTCAGCGAGCGTGGTTTTTCCGGTGCCGGGTGGCCCCCAGAGGATCATGGAGTGCAGATGCCCCGCCTCAATAGCGCGCGGCAAGGGTTTCCCCGCAGCCAGCAGATGTTGCTGACCGATGTACTGCGCTAAATTTTCTGGCCGCATACGGGCGGCCAGAGGTTGAAACGCATTATCTGAAAAATCGAGCGACAGGTTGCTCACTCATGCCTCTTACTTATTGCGTTGGTCGTCCACCGTTACGCCCTGCGGCGGGGTAAAGGTGAATTTCGATGCATCAATGGCGCCGTTTTGCTGAGACTTCAACTGATAGCTGCTGCGCTGATCGTCCTGCTCAACCGCGCCGAACTGATTGATGGTACCGTTGCTGCTCACGTTAATGGTGAACTGCTTCAGATTACCGTTGCTGCCTTTTGGCGTCAGGACGAACTCATCACCGTTTTGTTTGATGTTGTACTGCTGCCAGTCGCTGGACTGGTTACGGGCAATGAGCATAAACGGCGTATTGCTGGTCGCGTCTTTGAGCCAGGTGGCGGTCGCCTGCTCAACAAACGGATTGTAGAACCACAGGGTTTTACCGTCAGACACCAGAACGCTTTCATCCGGCTGGGTCATGTGCCAGTTGAACAGATTTGGGCGTTTTACCCACAAATCTCCCTGGCCTTCCTGCACCGCGTTGCCGCTGCCGTCAGTCACTTTTTGCGTGAAGCTGGCGTGGAAACTGCTCACTTTATCCAGTCGGCTTTTAAGGTCGCTGGCTGCATCAGCCCAGACGCTGCTGGCAACAAAACTGGAGAGTAATGCACAGGCGATGGCGATTTTTTTCATTGTTATTCCTTAAAATACGTCTTCCCGATATGGGGGTTCCGTTTCTATTCTGTACCTGCCCGAAGGCAGGCGACAGAAGAATATGCTTAATTTTTGCTGATTTACCCTTCTTTGCAATCGCTGAAGATTACTCAAAAGGCGGTGGCGCCAGCACCTCACGGTTACCGTTGTGCCCCTGTTCGCTCACGATGCCCTGGGCTTCCATCTGCTCAATGATACGCGCCGCGCGGTTGTAACCGATACGGAACTGGCGCTGCACGCCGGAGATGGACGCTTTGCGTTTTTCGGTGACGAAATTAACCGCCTGGTCGAATAACGGATCCAGCTCTTCGCCGCCGTCAAAACCACCGCCGCCACCTTCGTTTTCGCTGTCAGAGGTGATGCCGTCAACATATTGCGGTCGCCCGCGCGCTTTCCAGTCCTGCACAACCGCGTGCACTTCCTGGTCGCGAACAAACGCACCGTGAACACGCACCGGCGAGGTGGAGTTCGGCCCGGAATAGAGCATATCACCCATCCCCAGCAGCGACTCTGCTCCGCCCTGGTCAAGGATAGTACGGGAGTCTATTTTACTCGACACGGTAAACGCGATACGGGTCGGGATGTTTGCCTTAATAAGACCGGTGATTACATCCACGGACGGACGCTGCGTTGCCAGTACCAGGTGGATGCCCGCCGCACGCGCTTTCTGTGCCAGACGCGCAATCAGCTCTTCCACTTTCTTGCCAACGGTCATCATCAGGTCGGCAAATTCATCCACCAGCACCACGATGTAAGGCAGTTTTTCCAGCACCGGATGCTGGGCATCCATGCTGTCACCCGGCTTCCAGTATGGGTCCGGAATCGGACGGCCCATACGCGCCGCCTCGGCGATTTTCTCGTTATAACCGGCCAGGTTACGCACGCCCAGCGCCGACATCAGCTTGTAGCGACGCTCCATTTCATTGACGCTCCAGCGTAATGCGTTGGCGGCGTCCTTCATGTCGGTAACCACTTCCGTTAACAGATGCGGAATGCCTTCGTAGACGGACAGTTCGAGCATTTTTGGGTCGATCATGATGAAACGCACGTCTTCAGGCTGCGCTTTGTAGAGCATACTGAGGATCATGGCGTTCACACCGACCGATTTACCCGAGCCTGTTGTACCCGCAACCAGCAGGTGCGGCATCTTCGCGAGATCGGCAACCACCGGATCGCCGGCGATATCTTTACCCAACACCACGGTCAGCGGGGACGGGTTGTCGCGGAATTTGGTGTTATCCAGAACTTCACGCAGATAAACGGTCTGGCGTTTCTTGTTTGGCAGCTCAAGGCCAACGTAAGGCTTGCCTGGGATCACTTCCACCACGCGTACCGCCACGGTGGACAGAGAACGCGCCAGGTCGCGGGAGAGGTTAGAAATACGCGCCGCTTTTACGCCCGGTGCCAGGTTCAGTTCGAAACGGGTGATCACCGGGCCCGGTGAGTAGTTCACCACGTCCGCTTTAATGCGGAAGTCAGCCAGACGCGCTTCCACCAGACGGGCCATCTGCTCAAGGGCAAAGGTATCCACCGGCTCGACTTCCGCTGGCGGTGGCGTTAACAGATCCAGCGACGGCAGCGGCGTACTTGGTCGTTGCAGCGGTCGGCTGTCTCCGTTACGCATCAGCAGCGGGTGAATCAGGCTCTCCTGCGGCTGTGGTGCTGGCTGCTGGAACTGTGGCTGAGGCGGTGGAGAAGGTGTCTGCGGCTGCGCATACGCCTGCGGCGCCGGCTGTTGCGGCTGCACGTAAGCCTGTGGTGCAGGCGGCTGACGCACCGGCTCCGCTTCCGGCATTACGCTCGGCGTGAACAGCGGTTCGCTTGGGCCATCATCCACCAGATCTTTCATTGGTGAGAATTCGAAATCCGACAGCGAGAACGGGTTTGCCCCCGAAGGTTGCTCACCGGAATAACGCTGCTGCTGCGTTGCTGCAAACTGGCGCGCCAGCTCCGCTTCGGCCGCATCATCGTCGTCCTGCTGTGAAGGCACGTGATGCTGTGAAGGCACGTCATGCTGATACTCTTCGCCGTAACGCTGATTCTGCTGGGCAGCAAACTGACGCGCCAGCTCATCCTGATGCAGTTCGTCGGCATCATCTTCGTAGTCGGACTCACGGGCTTTTTCTTCCGCCATACGCTGGGAAGGCAGTTTAATGCCATAAGAGGCCAGCTCCCGGCGAGTCGGTACGCGCACGCGGTTAGGGCGCGGCAGCTGTGGACCAATGCCCTCTTTCACCTGAGGACGCGGGGCGCTGTCGGCTGCCGGGCTGAATAGCGGAGCGGACGCGGCAGCGGCTGCCGTTGCCTGCTTCACGGCTTCAGCACCCGACGCGACGGCTGACGTAGGTTCTACAGGTGGAACGCTTACAGTAGGCGCTTTTGCAATGGGCTCCTGTACCGGCTCGGGCACGGGCTGATACCAGGCGGCAAGCTGCTCGCGCTCACGGGCGCGGCGCTCTTCCACTTCTTCAAAATAGTATAATGGCGGACGGGATGGCTTCGCTTCCTCCACCACTTCGGGTTCAGACACCGGTGCAACGTATGGCTGTTCATGTACAGCGGGTTCGGGCGTATAAGCCTGATACGGTTGTTGCGGCACGCTGGCAGGCTCAGGCGGCTGATACGGTTGCTGCCACTGTTCCTGCTGCACAGGAATATAACTTTCAGGCTCAGGTGCAATGGTCGGTTCAGGCGTATGGACGCCTGGCGCAGTCTGCCAGTCTACCTGCGGTTGCTGGATCGCGGACTCCGGTGCCGGAACAGGCGAGGACGGCATCACGGCTTCAACAGGCGCAACATGGGCCTGAGCAGCCGTCGTTGCGGCAGCAGCAGCGGCTACCGGTTCAGTCACGGAGTGGCCATTCAGCAGCGGATCGTATTCGTCATACTCTCCCGGCGTGGCTCGATGGCCAGAGAACAGTACGTCATCAGGGTCGACGGCCGCACCGCGATACTCAATCTGCTCGTCTTCATCCATACGTTTGCCGGAGAACAGCGCGGCATCCGTTTTACGGCCTAACGGGTTAGCAAATTTTTCAGCGACGCGCTGGCGGCGCGCCAGAGCACCGCGCAGAATACGCGCGCGGCGAGATTCACGCCGCTGTACAGGCGCCTCGTCTTCCTCTTCGTACTCATCTTCATACTCGTCTTCATCGACCCACGTATCGTCACGACGGGTACGGTTGCTGGCGAACGTCAGCAGCGTCAGAATAAAGCTGCCGATCTTCTCAGCAATGCTCACCCAGGACCAGCCGGTAAACAGCGTCAGGCCCGCCGCCCAGATACAGAGCAGCGCCAGCGTGCCGCCGCTGCTATGAAGCATTGGTTGCAGCGCGGAGCTCAACAGGCTGCCGATCACCCCGCCGGAGGCGAAGTACCAGATATCATCAGCGTTGATCGCCGCCAGCCCACAGGAGGTGAGGATCAGCGCCAGGGCGCCAATCAGGCGCAGCGAAACGGCAAAATAATCGATGTAGTCGTCGTTCTGTCGATGACGCCAGGCAAACCAGCATCCGCCAATAATGATGACGGGAAGGGTATAAGCCATCACTCCGAAAATGAAAAAGAGCGTGTCCGCAAGCCAGGCACCGGGAACGCCACCTAAGTTATGAATAGGCTCATGCCATGCGGTTTGCGACCAGCTGGGATCTGAGGGGTTGAAACTGAGTAAGGCGGCCATCAGCCAGACGGCAAAAAGGGCAATAACAATCAGTAACGCCTCGAGGAGACGACGTCCGCTGCTTAGCTTAGATAATGTGACTTCTTTGTCTTCAGTGTATTCCTGGCTCAAGAAAGGCTCTCCAGGTATCAGGCATGTCCTGCCTGTGTGCTAAAACGGACAACAGCGCCGGGTATCCCCGGCACTGTTGCTGTATGGATTAACAGGAGTGTAATCAAACTACACTGATTTTGCACCTGTTCCGTGTTAGCGCGTCTTAATAACCAGACGATTGCTCTGTTTGACCTCTTCCATCACCACATAAGTACGGGTGTCGTTCACGCCTGGCAGACGCAGCAGGGTTTCACCCAGCAGCTTACGGTAGGCGGACATATCAGGCACACGGGTTTTTAACAGGTAGTCAAAATCACCGGAAACCAGATGACACTCTTGAATTTCTTCAAGTTTTTGTACAGCGGCGTTAAATTGCTCAAACACATCCGGCGCACCACGATTCAGAGTAATCTCAACAAATACCAGAAGTGAGGCATCCAGATAATGCGGGTTTAGCAGAGCCGTATAGCCCTGGATAAAACCCTGTCTTTCCAGTCGACGCACACGCTCAAGGCACGGCGTCGGGGAAAGTCCCACACGTTTTGAAAGCTCGACGTTGGAAATACGCCCATCCTTTTGCAATTCATTAAGAATGTTACGATCGATACGGTCGAGATCTTTGCCAGGGCGCTTCTTGCTATCTACCATTATTATTGTCTCTCTGTATTCCTTCCCTACTCCTGCCTGGACCCTGTGCACATCACTGTTCAGAGCCTGCACCCGTTATTCATCACATCGCCTGGTTATGTATTAGACGCGATGTGGATTCGGGGTCTGCGGTAAGAAGACCGTTGCCCGAAAGCAGTCACAGACATCACGTATGGCGTCTGTCCACACCATGCGTAGATTTCACTGACCCGGTAAAAATGGCATTTACGTGCATGTCTATTCGGCATGCAGTTCATGCGTCTTTTTTTCTTCCTTGAATGTTTTCGCAAAAGCGCAGGGGATTGTCAAAGCAAAACATCGATTTTTAGTACAAGATGCCGGATATTCATTACGGGGGGGTATTAATCATCATTTTATTGCCTTATAAACGCGCGATTTTCAGTAGCAGACGTGATATGACCGTGTCTTATCCATAGGGCGTGACTATTGCATATATCGGAAGCAAAACTGTCGTGCTCTTTTTTTACGGCAACAAATTCCCTACAATCCAGCCCATTGCCTGCCAACAACAATGGGGATCTCATGGGCACGACCAAACACAGTAAGCTGCTAATCCTTGGTTCTGGACCTGCGGGATATACCGCAGCGGTCTATGCTGCACGCGCTAACCTGCAACCGGTACTGATTACCGGGATGGAAAAAGGCGGTCAGCTGACCACCACCACGGAAGTGGAAAACTGGCCGGGCGACCCGAACGACCTGACCGGGCCGCTGCTGATGGAGCGCATGCACGAGCATGCTGCTAAATTCGAAACCGAAATCCTGTTCGACCACATTAATAAAGTGGATTTGCAGAACCGTCCGTTCCGTCTGACCGGCGACAGCGGTGAATACACCTGCGATGCGCTGATCATCGCTACCGGTGCCTCTGCCCGTTATCTCGGTCTGCCGTCTGAAGAAGCATTCAAAGGGCGCGGCGTATCAGCCTGCGCGACCTGCGACGGTTTCTTCTATCGCAACCAGAAAGTTGCGGTGATTGGCGGCGGCAACACCGCTGTGGAAGAAGCGTTGTATCTGGCGAACATCGCCTCAGAAGTACACCTGATCCACCGTCGCGACACCTTCCGCGCCGAGAAGATCCTGATCAAACGCCTGATGGATAAAGTGGCGAGCGGCAACATTGTGCTGCATACCAACCGTACGCTGGAAGAAGTGACCGGCGATCAGATGGGTGTGGCAGGTCTGCGAATTCGTGATACGCAGAACACCGACACCGTCGAAACGCTGGAGGTGGCAGGCCTGTTTGTGGCAATCGGTCACAGCCCGAACACGGCCATTTTCGAAGGCCAACTTGAGCTGGAGAACGGCTACATCAAAGTGCAGTCTGGCATTCACGGCAATGCGACGCAGACCAGCATCCCAGGCGTCTTCGCGGCTGGCGACGTGATGGACCATATTTATCGTCAGGCGATCACCTCTGCGGGCACCGGCTGTATGGCCGCGCTGGACGCAGAACGCTATCTGGACGGACTGGCAGAACAAGGTAAATAATCTTTACAAGTCAGTAACAAACGTAAATAAAGGCGGCCACTGGTCGCCTTTATTTTTGCTCACGTGTAACATGCAGATGTCTAATTTCTTATAACGTCACCTGCAAAGTACGCAATGGAAAAAACCCGTCAACAAGAGTTAACGCGCTGGCTGAAACAGCAAAGCGTTCTGTCCCGCCGCTGGCTTATGATTTCCCGCGTTCTGGGATTTATCAGCGGTCTGTTGATTGTTGCCCAGGCATGGCTGCTGGCCCGCATTCTCAATCATATGATCATGGAGAGCATCCCGCGCGAAGCGCTGCTGCTGCCGTTTATCGTTCTGGTGCTGGTTTTCGTCCTGCGTGCGTGGGTGGTCTGGCTGCGCGAACGGGTTGGGTTCCATGCCGGCCAGCACATCCGCTATGAGATCCGCCGCAAAGTGCTCGACCGGCTTTCGGAAGCCGGGCCTGCGTGGATCCAGGGCAAACCGGCCGGTAGCTGGGCGACGCTGATCCTTGAGCAAATCGACGATATGCACGATTACTATGCGCGTTATCTTCCACAGATGGCGCTGGCAGTGTTTGTGCCTCTGATGATTGTTATCGCCATCTTCCCTGTTAACTGGGTAGCGGCTCTGATCCTGATGGGGACCGCCCCGCTCATCCCGCTGTTTATGGCGATGGTCGGCATGGGTGCGGCAGATGCTAACCGTCGCAACTTCCTTGCGCTGGGTCGGTTGAGCGGTCATTTCCTGGACCGTCTGCGCGGAATGGAAACCCTGCGGATCTTTGGTCGTGGTGAAGCGGAAACCGAAAACATTCGCCTGGCGTCGCAGGATTTTCGTCAGCGCACCATGGAAGTGTTGCGCATGGCCTTCCTTTCTTCCGGCGTGCTCGAGTTCTTTACCTCCCTGTCGATTGCGCTGGTGGCGGTTTACTTTGGCTTCTCCTACCTCGGCGCGCTGGACTTTGGCCACTACGGTACGGCGGTCACGCTTTCCGCCGGGTTCCTGGCGCTGATCCTGGCCCCGGAATTTTTCCAGCCGCTTCGCGATCTCGGCACCTTTTACCATGCCAAAGCGCAGGCGGTGGGTGCTGCCGACAGCCTGAAAACCTTTATGGAAACGCCGCTGGCACATCCGGAGCGTGGTGAGGTGACGCTGAATACGAACGATCCGGTGACCATTGAAGCACAGGATTTTTCTGTTCTGTCGCCTGAAGGCAAAGTGCTGGCCGGCCCGCTAAACTTTACCCTGCCTGCCGGGCAACGTGTGGTGCTGGTGGGTACCAGCGGCTCAGGTAAAAGCTCATTGTTGAATGCGCTGTCAGGTTTTATGGCGTACACCGGATCGCTGCGTATCAACAAAACGGAGCTACGCGAGCTCGATCCTGATGCCTGGCGTAAACAGTTAAGCTGGGTGGGTCAAAACCCTCAGCTGCCTGCCCCGACGCTGCGCGAGAATGTGCTGCTGGCAAGGCCGGATGCACGTGACGATGAGCTGCAATCGGTCCTCGACCGCGCCTGGGTCAGCGAGTTTTTGCCGCTGCTTGCGCAGGGTGTCGATACCGTCATTGGCGATCAGTCTGCCGGGCTGTCAGTGGGCCAGGCACAGCGCGTCGCGGTTGCCCGTGCGCTGCTGAACCCCTGTTCGTTAATGCTGCTGGACGAACCCGCCGCCAGCCTGGATGCACACAGCGAGCAGCGCGTGATGGATGCGCTTAACGCAGCCTCACGCCAGCAAACTACCCTGATGGTGACCCACCAGCTGGAAGGTATTGCCGACTGGGATCAGATCTGGGTGATGGAAAACGGACACATTGTTGAGCAAGGCGATTACGCCGCGCTTGTTGCCGCGCAGGGGCCCTTTGCGACCCTGCTGGCGAACCGTCAGGAGGATATCTGATGCGCGCCCTGCTTCCCTATCTTGCTTTGTATAAACGCCACAAATGGATGCTGACGCTCGGGATCGTACTGGCGATTATCACTCTGCTCGCCAGCATCGGCCTGCTTACGCTTTCTGGCTGGTTCCTCTCCGCATCTGCGGCCGCAGGCTTTGCCGGGCTATACAGCTTTAACTACATGCTGCCTGCCGCCGGGGTGCGCGGCACGGCGATTACGCGAACTGCCGGGCGCTACTTCGAACGCCTGGTCAGCCACGACGCGACCTTCCGCGTGCTGCAACACCTGCGTATTTATACGTTCAGCAAATTGCTGCCCCTCTCCCCTGCCGGGCTGGCACGTTTTCGGCAGGGCGAATTACTCAACCGCGTAGTTGCGGATGTGGATACGCTGGATCACCTCTATCTGCGCGTCATCTCGCCCATGGTGGGCGCGTTTGTGGTGATTGTCGTGGTCACGCTGGGGTTGAGTTTCCTGGATGTTCCCATCGCACTGACGCTCGGCGGCATCATGCTGATGACGCTGATTATTCTGCCGCCCCTGTTTTATCGTGCAGGTAAAACCACCGGGGAAAACCTGACACGTTTGCGCGGGGAATACCGCCAGCAGCTCACCTCCTGGTTGCAGGGTCAGGCCGAGCTCACCATTTTTGGTGCCAGCAAGCGCTACCGCACCCGTATGGAAAATACGGAACTGAACTGGCATGAAGCCCAGCGTCGCCAGTCTGAACTGACCGCGTTTTCTCAGGCGCTGATGATGTTAATCGGTGGGTTTGCCGTTATCGCCATGCTCTGGATGGCCTCCGGTGGCGTGGGCGGTAACCCGCAGCCTGGCCCGCTGATTGCGCTGTTTGTTTTCTGTGCCCTGGCAGCCTTCGAAGCCTTAGCCCCGGTCACCGGCGCCTTTCAGCATCTCGGCCAGGTGATTGCCTCTGCGCTGCGCATTACGGATATTGCAGAGCAGGAGCCGGAAGTGAAGTTCAGCGCGGGTCAAACCATCGTGCCGGAGCAGGTCGCGCTGACGCTCAGCAACGTCACCTTCGCCTACGACAAGCAGGCGCAATACGCGCTGGAAGATATCAGCCTTTCTGTTGATGCCGGGCAGCGCATTGCGATCCTTGGCCGTACGGGATGTGGCAAATCGACGCTTCTGCAACTCCTCACGCGCGCCTGGGACCCGCAGCAGGGCGAGATTCGGTTTAACGACCTTCCGCTGTCTGATTATAGCGAAGCGGCCTTGCGTAAAACCGTCAGCGTCGTGCCCCAGCGTGTGCACCTGTTCAGCGCTACGCTGCGCGATAATCTTCTTCTGGCGGCACCGGACGCCTCTGACGATACGCTGCGGGCGATGCTGGAACAGGTTGGGCTGCACAAGCTGCTTGAGGACGACGGGTTGAACAGCTGGCTGGGTGAAGGGGGCCGACAGCTTTCCGGCGGCGAACTGCGTCGTCTGGCCATCGCGCGCGCCTTGCTGCACGATGCGCCGCTGATGTTGCTGGATGAACCGACAGAAGGTCTGGATGCGACAACCGAGAGTCAAATTCTTGATTTACTGACAAAGGTGATGAAAGGCAAAACCGTGCTGATGGTCACTCACCGCCTGCGCGGGCTGGTGAATTTCGATCGAATAATTGTGATGGACAACGGACACATAATTGAGCAAGGTAATCACGCAGAGCTGCTGGCAAAACAGGGTCGCTACTACCAGTTTAAACAGCGCCTGTAGACTATATTTGTAGCGTCCTCTCTCGCGTACTGGAGTTCTGTTGTCATGCGCCTGGTGCAGCTTTCTCGCCATAATATTGCGTTCCCTTCTCCGGAGGGGGCGCTGCGTGAACCTAACGGATTGCTGGCTTTGGGCGGCGATCTCAGCCCGGCGCGTCTCTTAATGGCTTACCAGCGCGGCATCTTCCCGTGGTTTTCTCCCGGCGACCCGATTTTATGGTGGTCTCCGGACCCGCGAGCCGTGCTGTGGCCCGGGCAGTTTCACCTGAGCCGCAGCATGAAACGTTTTCACGCAAATTCGCCCTATCGCGTCACGCTCAATCACGCCTTCGGGCAGGTAATCGAAGGCTGCGCTGAAGATCGTCATGAAGGCACCTGGATAACCCGCGATATCATTATCGCCTACCACCAGCTTCATGAGCTGGGCTACGCGCACTCCATCGAAGTATGGAAAGAGGATAACCTCGTTGGGGGGATGTACGGGGTGGCGCAGGGCACGCTGTTCTGCGGCGAGTCGATGTTCTCCCGCGCCACGAATGCGTCGAAAACCGCGCTGCTGGTTTTTAGCCAGGAATTTGCCCAACGCGGCGGACAACTGATGGATTGTCAGGTGCTGAATGAGCACACCGCCTCGCTCGGCGCGGTTGAAATTTCCCGCCGACGCTATATCGAACACCTTGAACAGTGCCGACTGGAGACTCTTCCGCGCGATTTTTGGGTTCCCAGAATGCTCTTTATGCCCAATGCCTAAATGTTTTCCGCATATTTTTTATGAGGGTGTTATAATTACGCCGCAGAGTAGCTTCTGCCTGTTGCCCCGCCGCCGTTTGGGACCCTCGCTTCAGATAACGTCCTGACGTTTATCCTGTCGTATCCCCTTTACGAATGCGCTTTCCGTTCGGTTGTACCGTGACGCTTGGGCAATACGCTGAAATTGTTTTGCTGCGTTTTAAACGCGCAATTCTTTACTTAATTGATGAATTTCGGCATTATCTTGCCGGTTCAAAACTTGGTAGTGATACCCCAGAGGATTAGATGGCCAAAGAAGACAATATTGAAATGCAGGGTACCGTACTTGATACGTTGCCTAATACCATGTTTCGCGTAGAACTGGAAAACGGTCACGTGGTAACTGCGCACATCTCCGGTAAAATGCGCAAAAACTATATCCGCATTTTGACGGGCGACAAAGTGACTGTTGAACTGACCCCGTACGACCTGAGCAAAGGCCGCATTGTCTTCCGTAGTCGCTAATTGTTTTCGCCTGTAATGGCAGATGAATATTTAAAAGGTCGGGACAATCCCGGCCTTTTTTATTTATGGCCTTAGTGTGGCTGTGTCGGCAGATGTATTGTCATGCACGGGTTCATGGGTACGATTAAATCTTCAGCTATCGCGTGGGTAATGTCATGCAACAGTCCCGTCAGGTGCGGCAACATATCGCGGTCAAAATGCGAAACCAGCAGCACGTGGTTTAACGCCCGGCAGTAGTCACATTTCGTTTCTGTATCTTCCAGCAACCACTCCGTTTGTCGCGGCTGTTCCGCTTCGTCCTCAAATTCCACCACCTGAAAATCACGCATGGATTCTGTGAGGCCGGATTTTACCTCTTCCAGATAAGCTCCGAGACAGCGGCAAACGGGCTGCGTTTGTGGGAGAGATTTGCAGTCGAGAAGGATTTCGGTGAGCAGCTTGCAGCGCTCGGCCAGGGTTGGGAGATCGGGGTTGAGGGAGAGTTCGGTGTAGAGCTGGGCGAAGCTATTAATATTAGTCATATGTAATCCTTTATGCACGCAAGATTGTCTGTGCACACACTTTCAGGACGCCAATCCCGGCACCCGATTTTGCAGGTGCGACGCCATTTTATTACTGTAGATTTATCCAGCAACTGACTTCGAAAGAAACTGGAAAGCGCCTCGCAAAATTCCTCTGCGGCCTGATGCCCTCACCCCAGCCCTCTCCCACTGGGAGAGGGAGCAAACAAAAAAAACGGCAACCGAAGTTGCCGTTTTGCTTTTACCTTTCAACTCAGTGAGCCGCTTCCGGCTTGTGCTTCGCCGCACTCTGGAAATCATACGTCAGCTCGTTCTTCGCCTGATCCAGCGCCACGGTCACCTGACCGCCGTCCACCAGCGACCCAAACAGCAGCTCGTTCGCCAGCGGTTTCTTCAGGTTGTCCTGAATCACACGCGCCATCGGACGGGCACCCATCGCACGGTCGTAGCCTTTCTCGGCCAGCCAGTTGCGGGCCTCCTGGCTCACTTCCAGCGACACGCCTTTCTGATCCAGCTGAACCTGCAGCTCGACGATGAACTTATCCACCACCTGATGGATCACCTCGGTAGACAGGTGATCGAACCAGATAATGTTGTCCAGACGGTTACGGAACTCCGGCGTGAAGATCTTCTTGATCTCCTCCATCGCATCGGTGCTGTTATCCTGATGGATCAGGCCGATGGATTTGCGCTCGGTTTCACGTACCCCGGCGTTGGTGGTCATCACCAGCACCACGTTGCGGAAATCGGCCTTGCGCCCGTTGTTATCGGTCAGCGTCCCGTTGTCCATCACCTGCAACAGGATGTTGAACACGTCCGGGTGCGCTTTCTCGATTTCATCGAGCAGCAGGACCGCGTGCGGATGCTTGATCACCGCGTCGGTGAGCAGGCCGCCCTGGTCAAAGCCCACGTAGCCCGGAGGCGCACCAATCAAACGGCTGACGGTGTGACGCTCCATATACTCGGACATATCAAAGCGCAACAGCTCAATGCCCAGCGCTTTGGAGAGCTGCACCGTTACCTCGGTTTTACCCACACCGGTCGGGCCGGCGAACAGGAAGGAACCGACAGGCTTGTGGTCATGCCCCAGGCCAGCACGGGCCATCTTGATCGCTTCGGTTAAGGCCTCAATAGCTTTATCCTGACCAAAGACCAGCATTTTCAGGCGATTGCCGAGGGTGCGCAGCGTATCACGGTCGCTCTGAGAGACGCTCTTCTCAGGGATACGTGCGATACGGGCCACCACGGACTCGATATCCGCTACGTTCACGGTTTTCTTACGCTTGCTCGCTGGCATCAGGCGCGCACGCGCACCCGCTTCATCAATCACGTCGATCGCTTTATCCGGCAGATGACGATCGTTGATGTATTTCACCGCCAGCTCCACCGCCGCACGCACCGCTTTCGCGGTGTAACGCACGTCATGGTGCGCTTCGTACTTGGTTTTCAGGCCGTTGATGATCTGCACCGTTTCGTCAACCGACGGCTCGGTTACGTCGATTTTCTGGAAACGACGCGCCAGCGCACGATCCTTCTCAAAGATGTTGCTGAACTCCTGGTACGTCGTAGAGCCCATCACGCGGATCTTGCCGCTGGAGAGCAGCGGTTTGATCAGGTTGGCGGCATCTACCTGACCACCGGAAGCCGCGCCTGCGCCGATGATGGTGTGGATCTCATCGATAAACAGGATGCTGTTGGTGTCCTGTTCCAGCTGTTTTAACAGCGCTTTGAAACGTTTTTCAAAATCACCGCGGTATTTGGTGCCCGCCAGCAGCGAGCCGATATCCAGCGAGTAGATGGTGCAGTCGGCAATCACTTCCGGCACGTCGCCCTGCACAATGCGCCAGGCCAGACCTTCGGCAATCGCGGTTTTACCCACGCCAGATTCCCCCACCAGCAGCGGGTTATTCTTGCGGCGACGGCACAGCACCTGTATGGCACGTTCCAGCTCTTTGTCGCGGCCAATCAGCGGGTCGATACCGCCAACGCGAGCAAGCTGGTTAAGGTTGGTGGTGAAGTTTTCCATACGATCCTCCCCGCCTGCTTGCTCTTCATTGCTGTTGATCTGTCCGCTGGGATCCGATGCCTGGTTAGGCTCGTCTTTTCGCGTTCCGTGAGAGATGAAGTTGACCACATCGAGCCGGCTGACTTCGTGTTTACGCAGCAGGTAGGCCGCCTGGGACTCCTGCTCACTGAAGATGGCGACCAGCACATTGGCGCCCGTCACTTCGCTACGTCCGGAAGACTGGACGTGGAAAACCGCGCGCTGTAGCACGCGCTGGAAGCTGAGCGTCGGCTGTGTGTCGCGCTCTTCTTCACTGGCTGGCAGCACCGGTGTGGTTTGTTCGATGAAGGCTTCGAGTTCCTGACGTAGCGCCACCAGATCCACGGAGCAGGCTTCCAGCGCTTCGCGGGCAGATGGGTTGCTAAGCAGTGCGAGCAGCAAATGCTCGACGGTCATAAACTCATGTCGGTGCTCACGCGCTCTGGCGAAAGCCATGTTTAAACTGAGTTCCAGTTCTTGATTGAGCATAGGCACCTCCCCCAATTTTATGCCTTATCAGGCCTTTTCCAGCGTACACAGCAACGGATGCTCGTTCTCCCTTGCATAGTCGTTCACCATCGCTACTTTGGTTTCCGCTACTTCGGCAGTAAAGATGCCGCAGATCGCTTTGCCACGATAATGAACGGTAAGCATCAGTTGCGTTGCACGTTCAACATCATAAGAAAAGAACTTTTGTAGCACGTCAATAACAAATTCCATCGGCGTGTAATCATCGTTCATTAACATAACTTTATACATAGATGGCGGTTTTAGCGCGTCGCGCACTTTATCTTCCGCCAGCTGGTCAAAATCCAGCCAATCGTTGGTCTTACCCATTATGCATAACCACTTTGAATCTACCTCAGATGTTAGATAACAATCATCTATTACTGTCATCCGCGATGTCTGTCACAAACTGTTGCAATAGCGTTAACTGCCTCAAATTTTGGTTGATTATTGTCCCAACTCCAGCGCCAAACGCTTGACGGCTTCTTCCGTTTCTCTAAATTGTACAAGCGTGAGTTGGCGAGGTTTTGAACAGCCCCCACTCCACCACCGGTTCATTCCATCTTAATTTATAAGATTTACGAAGGATGTCGAAGCATGGAAATGGGTACTGTTAAGTGGTTCAACAACGCCAAGGGGTTTGGCTTCATTTGCCCCGAAGGCGGCGGCGAGGATATCTTCGCTCACTATTCCACCATTCAGATGGATGGTTACAGGACGCTCAAAGCCGGGCAGTCCGTCCGGTTCGATGTACACCAGGGGCCAAAAGGCAATCATGCCAGTCTGATCGTCCCCGTTGAAGCAGAAGCGGTTGCATAGCTCTCTGATTCATTGTGTACACCCTGCAGGCAAAATGCCAGCCCGATCGGCTGGCATTTTTATTTTCGGGTTATTCGCGCGCCAGCGCATCCACCGGATCCAGCCGCGCCGCGTTTCGCGCCGGTAGCCAGCCGAACAGAATACCGGTGAAGGTGGAACATAAAAACGCCGTCAGGATCGCCATCGGCGAGAAGCCAATCTCCCAGCCCGGTAAGAAGAGCTGGAGCGCAAAGGCGATCATCATCGAGAGCGCAATCCCCATCGCACCGCCCACCAGACACACCAGCACCGCTTCAATCAAAAATTGCTGCAGCACGTCGCTGGCTCTGGCTCCGACCGCCATACGGATGCCGATCTCCCGCGTACGTTCGGTCACCGACACCAGCATAATGTTCATCACCCCTATCCCGCCGACGACCAGCGAAATCACCGCCACCAGCGTCAGGAACAGCTGAAGAGTACGTGTGGTCTTTTCCGCCGTTTTCAAGAGGCCATCCATATTCCAGGTGAAGAAATCCTTTTTCCCGTGGCGCAGGGTTAACAGCCGCTCCAGCTGCTGTTCCGCCAGCCCGCTGTCGTAGCCCTCCTTCACTCGAACGGTAATAGAGTTAAGCCAGGACTGCCCCATGATGCGCCCGGAAATGGTGGTGTACGGCAGCCAGACGCGCAGGATTTTACTGCTGCCGAACATCGACTGCTTCTCTTCCGCCACGCCGATCACCGTCGCTGGCATGTTGCCTACGAGGATCACTTCCCCCACCACATTGGTCTTATTCGGGAACAGCTGCCTGCGGGAGTTAGCGTCTAACACCACCACCTGCGCCCTGCCCGCCAGTTGTTCAGCGTTGAAGGTCGCCCCTTCGCTGAAGGTCATGCCGTAGACGTTGAAGTAATCTCCGCTGACGCCGTTAGCGCTGGCCGCCACGTCGATGTTGCCGTAGCGCAGACGCAGGTTTTGCGAGACGGCAGGCGTGGCGGAGTTCACCCACGGCTGCTTCTGAATAGCCGCCAGATCGTCGTACTTCAGCGCCTGCTGATACTGCGGCTCGTCGTCGCCAAAATCTTTGCCGGGGTAAACGTCGATGGTGTTAGTCCCGATGGCGCGAATATCTGCCAGCACCAGCTGTTTCGCCGCATCGCCCACCACCACAATCGACACCACTGAGGCAATACCAATAATGATGCCAAGCATGGTCAGCAGAGTGCGCATTTTGTTGGCCGCCATCGCCAGCCAGGCCATGGTCAGCGCCTCGCGGAAACCGCTGGAAAACTGGCCCCAGCCAGTTGCGGCCGGCAGCGCCTCTTTCGCCGCCGCCGCTCTGGACTGACGTGGCGGCGGGTTGCTGACCAGCTCGCCGTCGTGGATCTCGATAATGCGTTCCGCCTGCGCTGCCACCTGCGGATCGTGGGTAACGATAATCACCGTATGCCCCTGATCGCGAAGCTGATGCAGGATCGCCATCACCTCTTCACCGGAATGGCTGTCGAGCGCACCGGTTGGCTCATCGGCGAGGATCACCTGCCCACCGTTCATCAGCGCGCGGGCAATACTCACGCGTTGCTGCTGACCGCCGGAAAGCTGCGAAGGCTGATAATCAACACGCTCCGCCAGCCCAAGACGCGTTAATAGCGCCTTCGCGCGTTCGAGGCGTTTTTTGCGCTCGACGCCCGCATACACCGCCGGCACTTCCACATTCTGCGCCGCGCTCAGGTGTGAAAGCAGATGGTAACGCTGGAAGATAAAGCCAAAATGCTCGCGACGCAGCTTCGCCAGCGCGTCGCCGTCCAGGGTGGAAACATCCGTCCCGGCCACGCGATAGGTGCCGCTGGTAGGCTTATCCAGACAGCCGAGAATGTTCATCAGCGTTGATTTACCCGAGCCCGATGCCCCGACAATCGCCACCATTTCACCGGCTTCAACGCGCAGGGAGATGCCTTTCAGCACCTCCACCGGCCCGTCGCCGGACGGATAGCTGCGACGAATGTCATTCAGCTCAAGCAGCGCCGTCATTGCGCGGCTCCAGGCAGGCTTTCGCTGGTGACCACTTCCTCACCCTCTTCCAGCCCTTTTACCACCACCACGTCGGTGTCGTTACGTGCGCCAATCACCACTTCCCGCTCGCGGGTTTCACCGTTGCGCAGCACTTTCACCTTGTAGCGATTGTCCCCGGCGGATTCGCCCAGCGCGGAGAGCGGAACCGTCAGCACGTTTTTCACGCCGGTCAACTGGATATGCACCTGAGCGGTCATGTCCAGACGCAGCACGCCCTGCGGGTTTGGCACCTCAAAACGCGCATAGTAGAAGATGGCGTCGTTGACCTTCTCCGGCGTCGGCAGGATATCTTTCAGCACCCCTTCATAGCGGGTTTGCGGATCGCCCAGCACCGTAAACCAGGCTTTCTGCCCCGGCTTAAGGTGAATGACGTCCGCTTCAGATACCTGGGCTTTCACCAGCATGGTGCTCATATCCGCCAGGGTCAGGATGTTCGGCGCCTGCTGCGCGGCGATGACCGTCTGGCCTTGCAGGGTGGTTATCTGCGTCACTTCCCCGGCCATTGGCGCAACGATTTGCGTGTAATCGAGGTTGGTTTTCGCCGTATCCAGCGAGGCCTGATTCCGCTTGATTTGCGCATCGATGGTGCCAATCTGCGCCTGCTTCACCGCCAGCTCCGTGGCGGCTGTGTCCAGATCCTGTTTCGAGATGGCCTGCGTTTTCGCCAGCGCCTGCTGGCGCGACAGGGTGACCTGAGCGAGATTACGCTCCGCCTGAGCCTGAGCGCGCTGCGCGCGCAACTCCATCAGCGTCGCTTCCACTTCGCGGATCTGGTTTTGCGCCTGCTCAGGATCGATCACGCCCAGCAACTGGCCTTTTTTAACCTTATCGCCAATCTCAACCGACAGGGTTTTAAGCTGACCGCTGACCTGCGCGCCCACGTCAACCTTACGCAGGGCATCCAGCTTCCCCGTCGCCAGCACGTTTTGTTGCAGCTCGCCCGGACGAACAATCAGCGTTTGATACTGTGGTACCGGCGCGTTCAGTACCTTCCATAACCAGAATCCGCCTGCTAACACCACTACCGCCAGCAGCAGAAACAGCTTTCTGCGTTTTCCCTTCAGGTTCATAAATATTCCAAATAAT
The DNA here is from genome assembly GCF_014893445.1 of Enterobacter cloacae complex sp. P29RS. Lineage (NCBI taxonomy): Bacteria > Pseudomonadati > Pseudomonadota > Gammaproteobacteria > Enterobacterales > Enterobacteriaceae > Enterobacter > Enterobacter cloacae complex sp. P29RS. The sequence continues at coordinate 23,986 of NZ_JADBPZ010000015.1, forward strand.
TGTTCTGGCTATCATCACCGTTGATTTTATCTAAACCACTCCTCAACGAAACCCCCGATCCCCGTAATCGTCGGGAATTGTTTACCCGATGTTGATAAAGCGCCTGCTGAAATAGCGAAATTCCACCAGAAGCAGGATCTAACATGTCTTCCATCGTCGATACACCTTATTCAACGCTGTCCCAGCCTAAATCGGGCTGGCAACTGTTTAAAAGCCTGGCATCGGGTTCCCTCACGCCGGGGCTGGCGTGGCAAAATCCGGCCTATCGACGTAAGTTTATGCTGCGCTCGCTGGCAACGCCGTTCACCACTGCGCGCCTGCTCGGAAACCTTGCAAAACAGCCCCGTCTGATGCAGATCCTGCGCGTGCAGCCCGGCCTGCCGTGCCGCCTGCACCGACCGTGGCTGACCGTCAATATGGGCCGTCAGAATACGCTGGACGCATTGGACAATCACTATCAGATGATGAGCCGCCATCTTCCGGCGTCACTGCTGAACGGCTACCTTTCCAGCCAGGGCATCACGCTGGTGACGTTAACGGGCAAAGAGGAGAAGCAGTTTAGCGTTCGCCTGAGCGCGGATGCGTTTCTGGACAAAGAAGGGGAAGCGACCCTCACTTTTTGTGACCACCAGAACACGGTGCTGGCCGAGCTGACCTTTACGCTGTGCAAATACCAGGGCAAGTCAACGCTCTTCATCGGCGGAATGCAGGGGGCGAAAGCGCATGTCCCGCACGAGCACATTCAGCTGGCGACCAAAGCCTGTCACGGACTGTTCCCAAAACGTCTGCTGGTTGAAGCGGTCATGACGCTGGCAGGCGCCTTCCCCGTCGAGCAGATCCTCGCGGTGAGTAACGCCACCCACATCTACCGCAGCTGGCGCTATCGCAAGAAAAAAGAGGGAAAATTGCTGGCTGACTATGACAGCTTCTGGCGCTCCCTTGGCGGACAGCAGCAGGAGAACGGCAACTTTGCCCTGCCACTGACCATGCCACGCAAACCGATGGAAGAGATTGCGAGTAAAAAACGATCCGAGTACCGCCGCCGCTATATCCTGCTTGATAGCCTGCTCCAACAGGTATCGCAGGCGACTGCCCGTTAATCGGCTCTCCCGCGTGCCAGCCAGAGGACGCGGGAGAACATTTTACGCAGCAGCGTGGGCACCGACTCCACGCCCCGCCTGCCCGCTTCCGTCGCGACTTCAATGGCCAAATCCGGTTTTGACGACCGATGGATAGCTTTGGCAATCACCCGACGCATATTCATGGGCACATCCACCGGGATCATCGCCACGCGGTGAAAGACATCGTCAAATCCCTGGCGGTACATAAAGTGCTCCATGTCCATCGCGGGCAGCGTGGTCAGATGTTCCCGCTCCTCTTCACGATCGTTATTGAGCAGGCTACGCACGGTCGCCGCATATTTTTTACCCGCCTCATCGCCATCCACCAGCACGTGCCACTCTATCCCCATCCGGCGCGCAAATTTGATCAGCGGCTTTAAGCCAGACTGAGCAAATTCGATCACTTTGATCCCTTCGGCATCAAAGTGGTGCCCGCACTGGCGCGCCAGCTCGTTTATCACCCAGGTTTCAGTTTCCCCTTCCACCAGCAACCAGCAGCGGGCAAACAGGGAAGAGGCTCGGTTAAAACGGATATGAAACGCAATGCGCCGGCCATCTTCGGCATTTAACCCGCCGGGCCCGAGCCGGTAGGCGGTGACCCGCGAGGATTCACGCACCAGGCGGCAGACATACTCCACCGGCGTCAGGGAGAGCAGCTCGCCGGAATTCGTGGTGGTGACACGCTGCAACGGCAGCAGATTAAGAAGATGCCACGCCACGGAAAGCATAATCGGGTGCAGCCGCGTTTCCGGATCTTCCACCAGCAGCAGAGGGCGCGCGTACCGATCCAGGCGCACCGTCCCTTTCGCCTGTAAAAGCGTGGAGAATAATCCCAGCAGGATCACCCGATGCGTGCGCCCGCTGGGGCGGTCGATCATGCGGTTGATAATATCGAGATAGCGCCAGCTTCGTTGCTCGTCGTGCGAGCGGCGGCGCATCAGGCGGTGGCGCGCCTGCCCCGTTCCCTGCTCAGAGAAGTAGTGCTCCAGCAGTTGCACCATGGCAGACAGTCCCTGACGGATCTGGCCGTCGGTGAGGTTCTGCGGCCGCGAGACCAGTTCACGGGCGAGGAAATCCAGCTCGCGGGCGGTTACTTCCACCTCGGGCATATTCGGTACGGTGCCGTTACGGATCCGCCGCATAAAGCGCGCGTCTCGTAAGCGCAACACGGGGGAGAGGCGGATAAGATGGCGGGCAAGCTCGTCAATATTATCGAGCGGGATCGGATTCCCCTTCTCATCAAGAAATTCACGCAGGGTTAATACCCCGTCGTTTTGCGCCATTTCGCCCTCAAGGCGATAGAAAATACGCTGGAACCCATCTTCACAGGGCACCCAGCAGGGCGACATAGGGCGAAAACGACGCACGCGATGGCGACCGGGCTCGGATTCGCGGAAGGTCAGAATGATATGCAGGTGTTTCTCGCGCCCGTTGACATCCCCCGGCGGAAACCAGAAGTCATCATGGACGAAGTGGTACAAGTTCTCTTCGGGCGAAAGCAGTAGCGTCAGGGCATCCAGCAGGCTGGATTTACCCCAGGCGTTTTCGCCTATCAGGACGTTGTTCTGTTCCAGTTGCAGCGACAGGCGGTTAATCCCGCGAAACCCGACAATCTCCACACGTTCGAGTAGCATACATCCCCCGCATTTCGGCCACTTTTTCCTTCAAATTATCAGCAGTATAGCGGCAGGCTGTAGGTCACGACAGCAGAATATACGCCCCCTTAATTATTGGGCTATGCTCTAATTACCTCCGTTCTGAACAAGGATTGACATCACATTGCCTTAAATCAAATTTAGTGAATTTATTTGAGTGGCGAAGGGATGTTGATGGTTTCAAAATACTGGCTCTTTGAGTCGTCATCCCTTTATGGCGATATAACCCGCGCGCAGGAATGGGCGCGGACGTTTATTATTGAGGTGGTTATGTTCAGAAAATTAGCGGCAGAATGCTTTGGTACATTCTGGTTGGTGTTTGGTGGCTGCGGTAGCGCAGTACTCGCAGCCGCATTTCCGGAATTAGGTATTGGATTTGTCGGCGTCGCGCTGGCATTCGGTTTAACAGTATTAACCATGGCATTCGCCGTGGGGCATATTTCCGGCGGTCATTTCAACCCGGCCGTCACGTTAGGTTTATGGGCGGGCGGACGTTTCCCGGCGAAAGATATTATTGGCTATATTATTGCCCAGGTTATTGGCGGTATTATTGCCGCGGCGGTGTTGTACGTCATTGCCAGCGGAAAAGCCGGGTTTGACGCCGCGGCCAGCGGATTTGCGTCAAACGGCTTCGGCGAACACTCTCCAGGCGGCTACTCAATGCTGTCTGCTATCGTGATTGAAATTGTGCTCACCGCAGGTTTCCTGTTGGTGATCCACGGCGCAACGGACAAATACGCGCCTGCGGGCTTTGCCCCCATTGCTATTGGTCTGGCGCTGACGCTTATCCACCTGATCTCCATCCCGGTGACCAATACCTCCGTTAACCCGGCACGCAGCACCGCGGTGGCTATTTTCCAGGGCGGCTGGGCGCTTGAACAGCTGTGGCTGTTCTGGGTGATGCCAATTATTGGCGGTATTCTGGGCGGCGTGCTGTATCGCACCCTGCTGGAAAAACGCGATTAATTAAGTGCGGCCTGTAATGTCGGGTGGCGCTAAAGCTTACCCGACCTACGTGAGTGTGCACTTTGTAGGCCGGGTAAGGCGCAGCCGCCACCCGGCTTTCTTTTGCCGCTTTACTGTACAGCCTTTATTGGGTAGTGTCTCTGGCGCTTAAATGATACTCAAAAGGACCGGCTGTTCATGTTCTCAGGACTCCTCATCATTCTTCTGCCCCTGATTGTGGGCTACCTTATTCCGCTGCGTCATGAATCAGCCTTAAAGCTTATTAATCGTTTTCTCAGCTGGATTGTTTACGTCATTCTGTTCTTTATGGGGATCAGCCTGGCCTTCCTGGATAATCTGGCGACGAACTTGCTTTCCATCCTGCATTATTCTGCGGTTACGGTAGTGGTTATTCTGCTGTGCAATATTGCCGCGCTGTTCTGGCTGGAACGCACTATTCCCTGGAAAAATCACCACCATCAGGAAAAGCTTCCCTCCCGAATTGCGATGGCGCTGGAATCATTAAAGCTGTGCGGCGTGGTGGTGCTCGGTTTTTTACTGGGGCTAACCGGATGGGCTTTTTTACAGCACGCTACGGAAGCCAGCGAATATACGCTGATTTTCCTGCTCTTCCTGATCGGTATTCAGTTGCGAAATAATGGCATGACGCTGAAGCAGATTGTCCTGAACCGCCGGGGCATGATGGTTGCCGTTATCGTTGTAGCCAGCTCAATGGCGGGGGGAGTGATTAACGCCTTTATTCTCGATCTTCCGCTGAAAACCAGCCTGGCGATGGCATCCGGTTTTGGCTGGTATTCGCTGTCCGGTATTCTGCTGACCGAATCGTTTGGTCCGGTGATCGGCAGCGCCGCCTTCTTTAACGATCTGGCGCGCGAGCTGATAGCCATCATGCTGATCCCCGGCCTGGTACGCCGCAGCCGCTCTACCGCGCTGGGCCTGTGCGGGGCCACCTCAATGGACTTTACTCTGCCGGTGTTACAGCGCTCGGGAGGTCTGGAGATGGTTCCTGCCGCTATTGTACACGGCTTTATTCTGAGCCTGCTGGTCCCCATCCTGATGGCGTTCTTCTCAGCCTGATACTGCTTTGGCGGTAGTGAACCTGCCGCCAAAATTGCGCTAAATCAATAACCCTCCACTTAGTATAAGAAAGCACTTTTCTCCGTTGTGGCACAGGCATAACCTTAAACATGTATCTCAAATATAACTTTAACAGGTGTGATTATGTTTTGTGTGCAATGTGAACAAACCATCCGTACCCCGGCAGGCAACGGCTGCTCTTACGCGCAGGGTATGTGCGGCAAAACCGCAGAAACGTCCGATCTCCAGGACCTGCTGATTGCGGCGCTGCAAGGCTTATCCGCCTGGGCCTTCAAGGCCCGTGAATATGGCCTTGTCGATCACTATGTCGACAGCTTTGCGCCGCGCGCATTTTTCTCCACGCTGACTAACGTTAACTTCGATTCTCCACGCATTGTGGGCTATGCCCGCGAAGCGATTGCCCTGCGTGAAGCCCTGAAAGCGCAATGCCTGAATGCCGACGCCAGCGCCCGCGTGGACAACCCGATGGCGGAACTACAGCTGGTGAGCGACGACCTGGGCGAGCTACAGCGTCAGGCCGCCGAATTTACTCCCAATAAAGACAAAGCGGCGATTGGCGAGAACATCCTCGGCCTGCGCCTGCTGTGCCTGTACGGTCTGAAAGGTGCTGCGGCGTATATGGAGCACGCGCACGTACTCGGCCAGTACGACAACGACATTTATGCCCAGTACCACAAAATCATGGCATGGCTGGGCACCTGGCCTTCCGACATGAACGCCCTGCTGGAATGCTCGATGGAAATCGGCCAGATGAACTTCAAAGTGATGAGCATTCTGGATGCCGGTGAAACCAGCACCTACGGCCACCCAACGCCGACGCAGGTCAACGTCAAAGCGACCGAAGGTAAATGCATCCTGATCTCCGGCCACGACCTGAAAGATCTCTACAACCTGCTGAAGCAGACCGAAGGCACCGGCGTTAACGTCTATACCCACGGCGAAATGTTGCCCGCGCACGGCTACCCGGAACTGCGTAAATTTAAGCATCTGATCGGTAACTACGGCAGCGGCTGGCAGAACCAGCAGGTGGAGTTCGCCCGCTTCCCTGGCCCAATCGTCATGACCTCTAACTGCATCATCGACCCTACCGTGGGCGCGTATGACGACCGTATCTGGACCCGCAGCATCGTCGGCTGGCCGGGCGTGAGCCACCTTGAAGGCGATGATTTCGGTCCGGTTATCGCACAGGCGCAGCAGATGGCAGGCTTCCCGTACAGCGAAATTCCGCACCTCATCACCGTCGGTTTTGGCCGTGAAACCCTGCTGGGTGCGGCGGATTCCCTGATTGACCTCGTCAGCCGTGAAAAACTACGTCACATCTTCCTGATCGGCGGCTGTGACGGCGCGCGCGGGGAACGTAACTATTTCACCGATTTCGCCACCCGCGTTCCGGAAGACTGTCTGATCCTGACCCTGGCCTGCGGTAAGTACCGTTTCAACAAGCTGGACTTCGGCAACATCGAAGGTCTGCCACGCCTGGTGGATGCTGGTCAGTGTAACGATGCATATTCAGCCATCATTCTGGCGGTCACGCTGGCAGAGAAACTGGGCTGCGGCGTGAACGATCTGCCGCTGTCGCTGGTGCTCTCCTGGTTCGAGCAGAAAGCGATCGTTATTCTGTTGACCCTGCTCTCTCTCGGCGTGACCAACATCGTCACCGGGCCGACCGCGCCAGGCTTCCTGACGCCGGACCTGCTGGCCATCCTGAACGAGAAATTTGGTCTGCGTTCCGTGACCAACGTTGAAGATGATATGAAGCAACTGCTGAGCGCGTAAGGAGTAACTCATGACCATGCCAACCTCACAATGTCCGTGGCGGATGCAGGTTCATCACATCCAACAGGAGACGCCGGATGTGTGGACACTGTCGCTGCTGTGCCATGACTACTACCCGTACCGCGCAGGTCAGTATGCGCTGGTGAGCGTGCGTAATTCGGTGGATACCCTGCGCGCCTACACGATCTCCTCCACGCCGGGCGTGAGCGAATACATAACGCTCACCGTCCGTCGTATTGATGACGGCGCAGGCTCCCGGTGGCTGACCCGTGACGTGAAGCGCGGGGATTACATCTGGCTGTCTGACGCGCAGGGCGAGTTCACCTGTGACGACAAGAAGGAAGACAAATTCCTGCTTCTGGCGGCAGGCTGTGGCGTAACGCCGATTATGTCGATGCGCCGCTGGCTGGCGAAATACCGTCCTCAGGCCGACGTGCAGGTGATCTTTAGCGTGCGTTCCCCGGAAGATGTGATTTTTGCCGAGGAATGGCGAAATTATCCGGTGACCCTGGTGGCTGAGCACAACGCGACGCACGGTTTTGTCGCGGGGCGTCTGAGCCGCGAAATGTTGCAAAGCGTGCCGGACATTGCGGATCGTACCGTGATGACCTGCGGCCCGGCGCCGTACATGGAGATCGTGGAGAAAGAAGTGAAAGCGCTCGGCGTGACCCGCTTCTTTAAAGAGCAGTTCTTCACGCCTGTAGCGGCAGCGGCGACCAGCGGGATGAAGTTCACGAAGCTGCAACCGGCGCAGACCTTCTTTGGTCGCGTGGGCACCACGCTGCTTGAAGCGCTCGAAAGCAATAACGTGCCGGTAGCGGCAGCCTGTCGCGCGGGTGTGTGCGGCTGCTGTAAGACGAAGGTGGTTTCCGGTGAATACACCGTCACCAGCACCATGACGCTGACCGATGCGGAAATTGCAGAGGGTTACGTGTTGGCGTGTTCATGCCATCCGCAGGGGGACCTGGTGCTGGCATAATCTGGCGCAGTGCCTCCATTTGTTGCCGGGTGGCACTGCGTTTACCCGGCCTACTTTGTACATGTTGGCTCTTCGTAGGCCCGGTAAGCGTTAGCGCCACCGGGCTTTTTGCCGGGTGGCACTGCGTTTACCCGGCTTACGTTGTGCCTACTGCCTGTGCGTATGGAATACCAGGCAGCCAATACAGTGACTTTCTTCTAAGCTTGTAAGCGATATCACATAAAGGAGAAGGACCACCATGAAACAAACCGTGGCTGCATACATAGCGAAAACCCTGGAGCAGGCTGGCGTAAAGCGTATCTGGGGCGTCACCGGCGATTCGCTGAACGGACTCAGCGACAGCCTCAACAAGATGAAGACCATTGAATGGATGCCCACCCGCCATGAAGAGGTCGCCGCCTTTGCCGCGGGTGCCGAAGCGCAGCTCACGGGCGAACTCGCCGTCTGTGCAGGTTCCTGCGGACCGGGAAACCTGCACCTTATCAACGGTCTTTTCGACTGTCACCGCAACCATGTTCCGGTGCTGGCGATTGCCGCACATATACCGTCATCCGAAATCGGCAGCGGCTATTTTCAGGAGACGCATCCTCAGGAGCTGTTCCGTGAATGCAGCCACTACTGCGAGCTGGTCTCGTCGCCGGAGCAGATCCCACAGGTGCTGGCGATAGCCATGCGTAAGGCGATCCTGAATCGCGGGGTTTCGGTGGTTGTGCTGCCGGGGGACGTGGCGCTGAAGGCCGCACCTGAAACCGCCACCACCCACTGGTACTCTGCGCCACAGCCAACCATTACCCCTGCGGATGAAGAGCTTAAAAAGCTGGCGCAACTGCTGCGATACTCCAGCAATATCGCCCTGATGTGCGGCAGCGGCTGTGCCGGCGCGCATAAAGAGCTTGTGGAATTTGCCGCTAAGCTGAAGGCGCCAGTTGTGCACGCCCTGCGCGGGAAAGAGCACGTTGAATACGATAACCCGTACGATGTGGGCATGACCGGGCTGATCGGTTTTTCCAGCGGCTTCCATACCATGATGAACGCCGATACGCTGATCCTGCTCGGCACCCAGTTCCCGTACCGCGCGTTCTACCCGACGGATGCGAAAATTATCCAGATCGACATTAATCCCGGTAGCATCGGCGCGCACAGCAAGGTGGATATGGCGCTTATCGGCGATATTAAATCCACCCTCGCCGCCCTCCTGCCGCTGCTGGAAGAAAAAACGGACCGCAAATTCCTCGATAAAGCCCTGAGCGACTATCGCGATGCGCGTAAGGGGCTGGACGATCTGGCCAAACCGAGCGAAAAAGCGATCCACCCGCAGTATCTGGCGCAGCAGATCAGCCACTTCGCCGACGACGATGCCATCTTCACCTGCGACGTGGGTACGCCCACCGTCTGGGCCGCACGGTATCTGAAAATGAACGGCAAACGACGCCTGCTTGGGTCGTTCAACCATGGCTCAATGGCCAACGCCATGCCGCAGGCGCTGGGCGCAAAAGCGACGGCACCGGAACGGCAGGTGGTGGCGATGTGCGGCGACGGCGGGTTCAGTATGCTGATGGGGGATTTCCTGTCGGTGGCGCAGATGAAGCTTCCGCTGAAAATCGTGGTCTTTAACAACAGCGTGCTGGGCTTTGTGGCGATGGAGATGAAGGCCGGAGGCTACCTCACGGACGGCACCGAGCTGCACGACACCAACTTCGCCCGCATCGCCGAAGCCTGCGGTATCACCGGTATTCGGGTGGAGAAAGCCTCAGAGGTGGACGAAGCCCTGCAACGTGCCTTCTCCATCGACGGCCCGGTGCTGGTGGATGTGGTGGTCGCCAAAGAAGAGCTGGCAATCCCGCCTCAAATCAAGCTGGAACAGGCTAAAGGTTTTAGCCTCTACATGCTGCGCGCCATCATCAGCGGGCGCGGTGACGAAGTGATCGAACTGGCAAAAACCAACTGGCTCAGGTAAAACATTTCACAAGACCTCTTAAATGAAAGGGATGTGAAATGATTGATTTACGTAGTGATACCGTTACCCGTCCGGGCCGCGCCATGCTCGAAGAGATGATGGCCGCCCCGGTCGGGGACGACGTCTACGGCGATGACCCGACGGTCAACGAACTCCAGCGCTATGCGGCCGAGCTGAGCGGTAAAGAGGCTGCCCTGTTCCTGCCCACCGGCACGCAGGCTAACCTGGTGGCGCTGCTGAGCCACTGCGAGCGCGGCGAAGAGTATATCGTCGGCCAGGGGGCGCATAACTACCTGTACGAAGCCGGCGGCGCGGCGGTGCTTGGCAGCATTCAGCCGCAGCCGATCGATGCCGCGCCGGACGGTACGCTGCCGCTGGACAAAGTCGCGGCAAAAATCAAAGCCGACGATATTCACTTCGCCCGCACTAAACTGCTGAGCCTCGAAAACACCCATAACGGTAAAGTCCTGCCGCGCGAATACCTGAAAGCGGCATGGGATTTTACCCGCGAGCGCAAGCTCGGCCTGCACGTTGACGGCGCACGTATCTTCAACGCCGTGGTGGAGTACGGCTGCGAGCTGAAAGAGATCACCCAATATTGCGACTCGTTCACCATTTGCCTCTCTAAAGGGCTGGGTACGCCGGTGGGTTCCCTGCTGGTTGGCAGTGCAGACTACATCAGACGCGCCAACCGCTGGCGTAAAATGACCGGCGGCGGGATGCGTCAGGCGGGTATTCTGGCGGCTGCCGGACTGTACGCCCTGAAAAATAACGTGTCACGCCTGAAAGACGATCACGACAATGCGGCGTGGATGGCAGCGCAGCTGCGTGAAATCGGCGCTGATGTCATGCGTCATGACACCAACATGCTGTTTGTCCGCGTCGGCAATGAGCATGCTGCCGCGCTGGGAGAATTTATGAAAGCCCGAGGCGTGCTGATCAACGCCTCCCCGGTCGTGCGACTGGTGATGCATCTTGACGTTAACCGCGAGCAGTTGACCGAGGTGGTGAAACACTGGCAGGCGTTTTTACAGCGTTAAGGAGCATACCGTGCCGCAACGTATTCTGGTGCTCGGTGCCAGCGGGTATATCGGTCAGCATCTGACCACTGCGTTAAGCCAGCAGGGGCACCAGGTGCTGGCAGTGGCACGCAACACGGAACGCCTGCAAAAGCTACATTTGCCTGGCGTGACGTGTCACAACGTTGACCTTAACTGGCCGAAAGCGCTTCCTGCGCTGCTGGAAGGGGTCGATACGCTTTACTACCTTGTTCACAGCATGGGCGAAGGCGGCGATTTTATCGCCCACGAGCGTCAGGTGGCGATGAACGTACGTGATACGCTGCTGCAAACGCCGGTAAAGCAGGTGATCTTTCTAAGCTCGCTTCAGGCGCCTGAGAACGAGCAGTCAGACCATCTGCGCGCGCGGCAACTGACGGCAGAGACATTGCGAAGCGCCCGTATCCCCGTCACCGAACTGCGGGCAGGGATCATCGTCGGCGCGGGTTCCGCCGCGTTCGAAGTGATGCGCGATATGGTCTACAACCTGCCTGTGCTGACACCGCCGCGCTGGGTACGCTCGCGCACCACGCCCATTGCGCTGGAGAATTTACTCCACTATCTGGTGGCATTGCTGGATCATCCGGCGGCGGCGCATCGTGTGCTGGAGGCGGCTGGCCCGGAAGTGTTGAGCTATCAGGCGCAGTTCGAACATTTTATGCGGGTGAGTGGCCGCCGCCGCTGGCTGGTGCCCGTCCCCTTCCCGACCCGCTGGATTTCGGTGTGGTTTTTGAATGTGATCACCTCCGTGCCGCCGACGACTGCCAAAGCGCTTATACAGGGACTGAAACACGATCTGCTGGCGGACGATCGTGAACTGCGTGCCTTGATCCCTCAGGAATTGATCCCCTTCGACGATGCCGTACGCAATACGCTGAAAGAAGAAGAGAAGCTGGTGAACTCCAGCGACTGGGGCTACGATGCGCAGGCGTTCGCCCGCTGGCGGCCCGAGTACGGCTATTACCCAAAACAGGCGGGCTGTACGGTAAAAACCACTGCCAGCCTCACAGCGCTGTGGGACGTTGTGAACCAGATCGGCGGCAAAGAGCGCTATTTCTTCGGCAATATCCTCTGGCAAACGCGCGGCACGCTGGATCTGCTGGTGGGTCACCGGCTGGCAAAAGGCCGTCCTGCCGCCCCGTATCTGAACGTGGGCGATACGGTCGACAGCTGGAAGGTGATCATCGTTGAGCCGGAAAAACAGCTGGCGCTGCTGTTTGGCATGAAGGCACCGGGGCTGGGGCGGCTCTGCTTCACCCTTAAAGACAAAGGCGATCACCGCGAGCTGGACGTTCGGGCGTGGTGGCACCCGCACGGAATGCCCGGGCTGTTCTACTGGCTGCTGATGATCCCGGCACACCTGTTTATCTTCCGCGGAATGGCGAAAAGGATTGCGCAACTGGCAGAAGAAAAGCGGGAAAGTAATTAAATAAAACCCTTTTTCTTTCACCTTTCCCATTGCAACACATCGTAATTCACGAAAGAATGCGCACGAAATTCTTTTCAACACAGTGGATTGTTATGAAGGTACTGGTTACCGGGGCGACCAGCGGCTTAGGCCGAAATGCGGTCGAATTTCTGCGCAACAAAGGCATCAGCGTGAGGGCCACCGGTCGCAACGAGGCGATGGGCAAGCTCTTGCAAAAAATGGGCGCTGAGTTTGTCCATGCCGACCTGACGGAGCTGGTCTCCTCTCAGGCCAAGGTGATGCTCGCCGGTATCGATACGCTGTGGCACTGCTCCAGTTTTACCTCCCCGTGGGGTACCCAGGAAGCCTTCGATCTCGCCAACGTGCGCGCCACGCGCCGTCTGGGCGAATGGGCCGTCGCCTGGGGCGTGCGTAACTTTATTCATATCTCTTCCCCGTCGCTCTATTTTGATTATCACCATCATCGTGATATTCAGGAAGATTTCCGCCCTGCGCGCTTTGCCTGTGAATTTGCCCGCAGTAAAGCGGCTGGCGAAGAGGTGATCGACCTGCTGGCCCAGTCAAATCCGCACACCCGCTTTACCGTGCTGCGACCACAGAGCCTGTTTGGGCCGCACGACAAAGTCTTTATCCCTCGACTGGCCCAGATGATGCACCATTACGGCAGCGTGCTGTTACCGCGCGGCGGCGATGCGCTGGTAGACATGACCTATTACGAAAATGCCGTTCACGCCATGTGGCTGGCGAGCCAGCCGGAGTGCGATAAGCTGGTGTCGGGCCGCGCCTATAACATTACCAACGGCGAACCATGTACCCTGCGCAGCATTGTGCAAAGGCTGATTGATGAGTTAAAAATCGACTGCCGGATCCGTTCCGTTCCCTACCCGATGCTGGACATGATTGCCCGCAGCATGGAGCGCTTTGGCAGTAAATCGGCGAAAGAGCCTGCGCTGACGCATTACGGTGTGTCGAAGCTCAACTTCGATTTTACGCTGGATATTTCTCGGGCGGAGAACGAGCTGGGGTATAAACCGATTATCTCGCTCGATGAAGGGATCGTGCGTACGGCGGCGTGGTTACGGGATCACGGGAAGTTGCACCGGTAAGCGTTCCAGCCTCATGTAGGCCGGGTAAGCGCAGCGCCACCCGGCAAAAAACAGAGAGTGCGGACTGATGCCCTCACCCCGGCTCTCTCCCACAGGTAGAGGGTGCAAACATTAAAACGGCAACCCGAGGGTTGCCGTTTGCTTTTACAGAGCCGTCCAGGCTTCAGCCCATGCCAGGCCTGCACCCGGCTCATAGTACGTCGGCGCACTGTTACACCAGCCGCTGTACGGGAACGGTTTGCACTGGAACAATTTACCGTGGTTGTTCACGATATCACCGGCGTTGTACTTGCTGTTCGCGCTCCATGCCGGGTAAGACGTATCTTCTCCGGATGGCGTTGCCGCTTTCGCTTTCACGTTGAGCAGGTAAGACGTGGTGCTGCTCAGCTCGCCATCGCTGACGGTCAGGCTCACTTCATACTGCTGCGCCGTTGCAGACTCAGGTGCCTTAAAGGTCACCACCGCTTTATCTTCGCCGGTCACGGTCTGGCCATCCTGAGAACGCCAGGTGTAGGTCAGCTTGTTGCCGTCTGCGTCGGTAGAGCCTTCCGCGCTCAGAGAAACCTGCGCGCCCGCTTCTACGGCACCGATTGGGCCCGCAATCTGCGCAACCGGCGCGTGGTTCACCGCGACAGGTTCAACCGGAGTTTCATCCGGAACTGGCGCTGGCGTTGGGGCCGGCGTAACATCTTCAGAAGGTGTTGGCGTTGGCGTGACCGGGGTTTCGTCCGGCGTCACCGAGGAACCGTCGTCATTCACGATATTCACGTTATAGAACTTCTGCACGCACTTGCTGTAGTCGCCCTCTTTGAACGCGCTGAACGGTGTCTGATAACCCACCAGCTGGCAAGAGTAAGTCTTGCCGTCCGGGGTATCCGCGCTCCATCCCCAGTCCTGTTCCCAGTAAATCTTCAGGGCGCCTGCGCCACCTTCGTCGAACTGCTTCATGTTGGCGCAACCCAACACTTCGTTCGCCGGAACAGGTACTTTCAGGTAGTTCGCAAATTCTTTGTAATACTTGATACGGTTCTGAGACTGCGCAATTTCAGTCGGGCCGCCGCACTCAACGCCACCGTTGATGATCTGGGTTGTTACACCGAAGCCCGGGACCAGGCCGTTGGCTTTATCGTGATCGTTCGGCTGCCATGTACCGTCGATCACCTGCAACATGCTTGGTTTTGGCGGCTGTGGATAGGCGAAGAAGAAGATAGCACTGGCCAGGTTCAGCCAGGTGTCCGCCACCAACTCAGGTTTATCGAGCAGGGTACGCACGTCGCCGTACATCGCTTCAGAGAATGGACCGTAGTTGTAGTTGTAGGACAACTGTTTCGCACCGCGTCCGAAATAGCTCAGGAAATCGCCGTCTTTGTCTTTACCGCAAGGCCAGGTCTGTCCCTGCCAGACGTCCGGGTTACATTCGCCGTTATAGCCGCCCTTCTGCCCTTCGCTCCAGCCCATTTCACGCACGTGGACCAGCGCCTGACGCCATTCGGCTTCCGGACGCCAGCTTTCGTGGCCGCCGGTTTCCTGGGCAAAGTGGGCAAACATGGTCGCCAGCTCTTTGCGGCAGATAGCGTCGCTGTCACGACCGTCGTTGTAGGTCTTACACAGCGCCGGGAATTTACCCACGGCTTTCAGGAAGTTGCTGTAGGTATAAGCCTGTGCACGCAGCGGAAAGAGATATTCCCAGTCGCTGGCTTTCACAATCCCTTCAACGCGTTTGACGTTGTCCGGGTTCGCCGCGCGGCCTGGCTCAATCAGTTCGACCTGCGCGTTGTCCAGGGTCTGAATAGTCTCTTTAACGGAGGCCATCAGCGGGAAGTTAGTGAGCTCATGCTCTTTCTTCGCCAGATCGCTGGCTTTCATGGTGTACGGCTCGCCGGTGGTCGCCTGCAAAGAGGCGGCCTGCGCCATAAAAGGTGCAACGCAAGCACCAGCAACAAGTACACTCAGTAACGTCCTTTTGTTCATTTCAGTTTTCCTGTTCGTTTCAAATTAAATGTTAATATCCCGGCTTAGGTATTATTCCGTTAATACATAAACCACATTCAGCTGTTTTCACTTTTCGAAGAACACCTTCAGGAATTCTTCAAAAATAAAAAACGTTAATCGCGTGCTGCTAATTTTAATTGCTGATATTTAGCCCAGACCTTATGGGCATATTTCATCCGCTGCGGATAATTCTCTTTCTTCAACCCGGCGTTATAAGCGCCTACCGCTTCCCAGTTATAGCCATATACTCTTATCATTCCGGAGAGAATGGAGGCACCCACCATGATGGAGGTACACGGCTCGGTCATTAAGCGATACTCATCGATGCCTCTGCTTTCCAGCGCGGTAAAATGCGAGCTGTTGATTTGCATCAGCCCGACATCCCGCGTGCCATCGCGGTTTTTCCCAACCGCGTACGGATTCATACCGGATTCCACATTCGCTATCGCGTACAGTAAATAAGGGTCGACATGATAATAACGCGCCGCTTTATCCCAACAGTTTGCCAGAGCACCCTGGCTTATTATTAATAACAACAAAATGAGCTTTTTCATTTTTACCTGCTGACTTTATTGGTTATTTCTCCTTAGAAACATCCTGTAAAATGAATTTTTAATTACTCCCCCTCAGAAGGGGGGAGTAATTAATGGGTTAGATTATTTGCAATCTGTTGATGCGCCTTCTTTTACCCATACGTCGCTATTTGCTGGGTTATCACCACGGGTCCACCATTTCGCACGGTAAACGTTACCTTCATAGGTGGTGGTGTCGCCGCCGTTGTAGACCAGGTCAGAACGCCAGTTCATCTTCACGTTACTTACCAGCTCCCACGCGTCCATACCGAAGCCAGGCTGATTGCCCTGAGTCCAGTATTTCGCTTTCCACACGAGGTGGTCGAAGCTTACGGTATCGCCGTTGTTATAGATTTTGCTCGCGTCCCACGCAGCGTATTTGCTGGCGTTGGCATCGACAGGTGCGTCGCAGCTGCCGGTGGTATCATCAGCTGGCGGGGTTACGTCGTCAGCCGGTGGTGTGACGTCATCGGCAGGAGGCGTTACCTCGTCAGCTGGCTTAGGCTCCACCGTCACCTGCACGTCAGACTGCACGCTGGTTTTACCGTCCGTCACAATAACGCTCAGGGTGTAGGAAGAAGTATTGTGCACTTCTGGCGCAGTGATGCGAACGTTGGCCGAATCAGTGCCGGTCGCGTTCATATCAGCCGGTACGCTCCAGCTGTAGGTCAGCGCGTCACCATCAGGATCGGATGCCTGTGCGTGCAGAGAAATTGCTTCACCGGACTGAACGGTAACGGCTTCCATAGCATTGATTACCGGCGCCTGGTTGGCTTTAGGCGCTTTATTCACAACCTGGACGTCAACAGCATTGCTCAGCCCTTTAGCGTCGGTTACGGTCAAACGGAAGACCAGGTTCTGGTCGCTTGTCACAGCCGGAACGCTAAAGCTGGCTTTTGCTTTGGTGCTATTGGCGATGGTCACAGAAGGGCCTGAAACCTGCGTCCATTTATAGGTCAGCGCATCGTCGTCCTGGTCGCTAGAAGCAGAGCCATCCAGGGTCACGGTTGCAGGACCGGTGACATTTTGATCGGCAGCTGAAGCCACTGGCGCATGGTTAGTCTCAACAGGCAGATCCGGGATGGAACTTCCGCCCAGCAGGCTTTCGTTCATGGCGTTCAGGATATCGCCGTTATCAGACTCGATAGACCATGCGAACAGTCCGCCCAGGTTTTTGTTCAGTACGTATTTGCCTTTCGCCATAACGGAACGGGCGTTATCGTACGTCACCAGCTCACCGGTGGACTTGTTGAACACGTACGGCGCTTCAGCCGCTTCGTCATATTTGTATTCCCAGCCCGGTTTGCCCAGCATCTGGTTGACGATTTGACGATAGTCAACGATACCGTTTTCCCATGTCCCTTTAATTGGTCCGGTTGCGGTGCCGGTAAATGGATTATCGCCGGTATAACCATGAACGCCGGTCCAGCCGCGGCCATACATACCTGCGCCTACCACGATCTTGCCTGGCTTAACGCCCTGCTCCAGCATCGCTTTCACCGCGTTATCGGTGGTGTAGTTAGTGTCTGGTTTCCAGGAAGCACCGTACAGGGCGGTCTGGTGGCCCAGATCGGTATTGCTCCAGGCACCGTAGAAGTCGTAGCTCATCAGGAAGATATGGTCGAGGTACTGCTGCGTGGTGTTATAGTCCACGTCTTCGATCTTATCTTTACCGGCACCGATTGCAGTAGTCAGCTCGTAGGTACGACCGGTTTCCGCAGACAGTTCATTCAGCATCTGACGCAGGTCGTGCATCAGCGCGGTGTAGGTGGCTTTATCGGTCTGAGGATTGCCGAGTTTGGCGTTTTCACCGCCGCCGCCCGGGAATTCCCAGTCAATATCCACGCCGTCAAACACTTTCCAGGTGGTCAGGAAGTCTTTTACCGACGCCACGAAACGGTCACGCAGTACTTTGTTATCCATCTGATAAAACGGATCGGACAGGGTCCAGCCACCAATGGATGGCAGAATTTTCAGGTCAGGATGGGCTTTTTTCATCGCCATCAGCTGCCCATAGTTACCTTTGTAGGGATCGTCCCAGTTGCTTACGCCTTTCTGCGGTTTCTGCAACGCAGCCCATGGATCGTGAATGGCCACGGTGTAGTCCTGACGGCCAGCACAGGCGCGTTTCAGGGATTCCAGTGCACCTGAAGATTTGGCGCTGTCATTAATACCGTCACCGCCGCAAATTGGAATAAAGCCGTACAGCAGGTGGTTAATGTTCGCGACCGGGATCTTATCCGCAGAGAAGTTTCGATCGTAAACGCCCCACTCAGGGAAATAGGCACCGACGACTTTATCGGTATGCTGAGCGAAAGCTTTGTTATTTTCCAGCAGCGGCGTATTCAGCGGCAGCAAATGACTTCCGTCGGTATCCGCCACGATAATCAGTTTGCTTGCGCTTTTGGTACAGCCGCTGTCGTTACACAGTTCGACCTGTTCCTGATAGCGGCCCCCTTTTTTGACTTTGAAGGTCGCAGAACCCGCCGCGCTGCCCGCGCCGGTCCAGACGGTCTTGCCGTCCAGCAGCACTTTTGCAGACGTTGGGGCGTCACCGCTCCAGACGTTCCATTCCACTTTTACATCAACACCCTCTTTATGCACTTTGATGAGGTTGTTGTAATCCTGTGCCGCCTGATCCACTTCTACCAGCGCAAATTTATCATTGCCCGATGTAATAGAAGGCGTACCCGGCGCAGCTGCAAATGCGGAGCTGGTGGCCGCCGCAATAAAGAGCGCCAGATATTTTGGTTTCATAAATTTCATTTTTATTTCCTGATAAATTTATTTATAACGTAATAACCCATGCCTTCCGTGAGATCATGGATGCGTTTCGCGTAATGCGTATTTAACCAACGTGAGTGCCGTGAACAAAAAATTGTTGCTGCGCTGTATTCCTCCATAAAAAGATACAAGCCAAATCCCGTGTAGCTTATATCTCCTACGATACACCGAGCGTAAAGAGTCGTCCTTCTCTCCCAGCATCAAAAAGATTTATAAAAAACCTTGACCAGTATATTTAAAATGTGAAAGCAAACTGCTGACTAATAAACACCACGATTCCAGAAAAGGCGAGATAAGGACCAAAAGAAATAGTGAGGTTATTTTTATTTAAATTATTGACGGCGAAATAACCGACAATACCGCTTAACGCTGCCGCCAGTTCAATGGAGGGTAATGCCTGCCAGCCGCACCAGGCGCCCAGCGCCGCCAGTAGCTTAAAATCCCCGTAACCCAGCCCTTCTCGTCCGGCGATCAGACGAAAAGCCCAGTAGAGCAGCCAGAGCGACAGATAGCCCGCCACCGCGCCAAACAGCGCATCGCGTAGCGGCAATGTGTGGTCAATAGCATGGAGCACTAACCCCGCCCACAGCAGCGGCTGGGTCAGGCAGTCCGGCAACAACTGATGCTGCCAGTCGATCATGGCCAGCGGCAGTAAAAAAGCCGCCAGTAACCACAAAGAGAACAGCGCCTGAACGTCCGGCATGCACCAGGCCGTGATGCCAAAAAACAGCGCGGAGAACAGTTCCACCAAAAAGAGTCGCAGCGGGATCGCGCTGCCGCACTGGTGGCAGCGCCCCCGTAATAACAGCCAACTGAGCAGCGGGATATTTTCCCATGCAGCAAGCGTGTGCTGACACACCGGGCAGTGCGAGGCAGGAAAGAGCAGATTGCCGCTCCCCTCCTCATCCATCACCATTCCCGGTACGCGCTCGGCAACAACGCCGAGAAAACTGCCCATCATCCCGCCCAGGATAGCACTCATCATCGGGAAACCGAGCGGACAGGCCTCCCGCATCAGCGTAAAGGTATTCATGCGCTTTTTGACCAGGTAAGCTGCACCTGTGCTTTCACATCGCTGAGGTGGTCAACCGGCGTGAGGTTTATTTTTTGCAATGTCACGCCGGAGGTCTGATTAATTTCACGCAGCCAGCTTTTTAATTCATATACATTTACCCGATTCACCACGAACGATAAAGTTTGCCCCTCCTGGCGCACATCCGTCAGTGAAAGATTAATTTCATGAGCGCTGTTCTCGACCACCGTACGCGGATTATTCGTTTTAACTAACTGGACCTGAAGATGATTTTTATCAATTTCACTGCGCATCCAGTTAAGCGTCTCTTTTTGTCTTTTAAGCGTCGATTTACTATTTTGGATCATATTATCCAGGGGAATTACTCCTGTGTAATACACCGCAGCCGCCACAATGGCAACGGCACATATTTTTAAAATGATTTTTTCCCGGGCGCTGTAATTCTGATAGCGTGATTTCAGCTGCGCGATTCGCTCTTTCATTTATGTTTCCCTGCGATCATGGCGGTATACGGTTCGGTTGTTGAAACAGGTTGTAAGGTAAAATCAAAATTCTCACTGGTCTGGTTCACAAACGCCTGCAACGCGGGCTGGCTTTGCGCGCTTACGCTCAGCGTCAGGGTGTTTTGCTGCGCATCGTATTCCAGCAGATCGATCTCCATCGCAGGGACTGACTGCCGGGCTTTCTCCAGCTCCTCAAGCTGAAGAAAGAACCCCTTGCTCTGTTTTTTCAGGCTTTGCCCAAAGTGATATTTGATATTGGTCTGCTGGCGCATGCTGGGGAAATGGTGCTGATAAACCTGAACGATCTCCTGCTGAACCCGATTTTCCTGCTGCACCAGCATCCAGGCCATCGCAATGCGCGGCCCCAGCAGCAGACCAACGGACAGCAGGCCCGCCGCTATCATCGCTGCTTTCATGCTTTTTGCGGCCTGGCCATGACCGGCCTTAAGGCTGAATTCACCGTGAAGCAGATTCACACGACAGGTTTTCCACTGCGGCTGGATCAGCACCAGCGGATGCTGCCAGGCATGCTGTACGTCAACGTGAACGTCCGCAGGCGCGTCGCCGTAGCAACACACTTCCCCGTCTCCGGCTTTCTGCATCAACAGCGGCAGCAGGGTTCCCTCCATTTCACCCGCCACGTGGGGAGATAAACGCAGCCAGTAGCCTTTATCCTGTGCGACCAGCGTGCTGCCCCCTGCCGCCACGGGCAGCAGCCAGGCATCAGGCAGGGCCTGAATCACGTTTAATCCGGCCTCGTGACAGCGGGTCAATGCCGCACGCAGGCGGTCGGCGTCAATGGCAACGGCGTCGACGTCAGCGCCTTTTTTGTAGAGCACCGTCCAGTGGAGGTTGTCCACGTCGCCAATCAGCGTCTCTTCCGCCATCCACGAGAAGGCCATCGCCTGAGAAGCAACCTTTTTCGGCAGCGTGAAATGGCGGAAAATCATGTCGCTGGCGGGCAGCAGGAGACAAACGCGTGTAGCCAGCGGGTGTTCGGCCAGCATCTCCAGGCTGTCGAGCACCTCGACGCGCTCGCTGCCGGACTCACAGCACATTATTTTCCCGCCCTCGCGGCTGTCGGGGCGAACAAAAAGTACCTGTTTCATAACGTTCTACTTTTCTTATTCAATCATTCGGTAACGACGCTGCCACGTCACGATCTCACCGGCTTCGTTATTCATCTTAAGCTGGCTGACCACGCGAAGCGTTAATTCATCGGTATTGCCGCTGTAATTCACGCGGAAGTACCGGCTGTTTATAGAAAATTGATCTGCCACCTGCGGGAGATCGTCTTTTAACTGCGGGAAGGTCTGCTCCAGCGCTTTGCTGAACGCGTCCATATTTTCCCAGCCCGATTCCGGACGTGTATCCAGCAGACGAACCGCGTCATCCTGCGTGAATTTTCCCGGAAACATGGCCGCCAGCACAGCGGCCTGTTCCGGTTGCAGGGTGTTAACGTCCACCTTGCTGGCGGCGTCCGGCAGCGCGCATAACAGCTTGCTCACCTTCGGATATGCCGTAACCGGGAACGCTGGCAGCAGTTTGATCTCCGCGATGCTGCGCATCATCTGGTTTGCCGGTTGCCGGGCGGGCACGACGCCAGCCCACGCATCGCTTTCGGCACCCTCTTTCGCCGTGGTGCTGTCACCATCGAGATAATCCACCAGCTGGAAATAGACCGCCTCCGCCGTGCCCGGACTGAGCCCGCTTTCCGTCAGGAGTTGTTCAACAATCCGCTCTTTACGCGGTTTTTCCGCCACCGCGGGAGCGCTTTGCCCCTGGGGCGCGACGTCGGCGGTCAACAGGTTATTGACGTTAAAGCAGTCCTGAGCGTCTTCCACCTGGCTCACGACCGTGTAGTCTTCTCCCTGCGTCTCCAGCGGCTGATGCCAGTCGCCGTCCAGCGCCAGCGGCTTGCTCTCGCCGCTGGCATCGGTCTGTAACCTGTCCTTCACCACTTTTTCCTGGGCCTGCATCGCCCAGCGCAGCTGCTGCTGGCTTATCTGATAATGCGTTTTCTGCAAATTACGGCAGAACTGCTGGCTGATTTTGGCGGCCAGCGCCGACATCATCACCAGCAAAATCAGCACCACCAGCAGGGCGACGCCCTTTTGTTGACGGATTCGGTTCATGGTCTGGTCTCCGGCGAAGGCGCAGGGGCTGCGTCCGGAGTCGTCGCAGGCGCGTCGGCGGCTTTCTCTGGGGCCGCGGCAGCGGCCACCTCCGGCA
Organism: Enterobacter cloacae complex sp. P29RS; assembly: GCF_014893445.1. Lineage (NCBI taxonomy): Bacteria > Pseudomonadati > Pseudomonadota > Gammaproteobacteria > Enterobacterales > Enterobacteriaceae > Enterobacter > Enterobacter cloacae complex sp. P29RS. The sequence continues at coordinate 46,247 of NZ_JADBPZ010000015.1, forward strand.
TATCCCCCGGCGTGGTGAACACCCAGCGCCAGGTATCCCCGTTTTCCATCGTCAACGTAACCTCCACGCCGTCCGGCAGATGGGCGGCGTCGTGCCAGGCTGTCTGCCAGCCCTGACGATAAAACCGCCACTGCAATGCTTTTACGCCGCTGACAATCGGCACTTCGTCAGGCTTAACGTCCACCGGGCCATCAATGACCGGCCAGACGTCGCGGTACAAACGCCCCTCTTCCAGCCGCCAGCGCACGCGCTCCAGCTGGACCGTTCCGCTCACGCCATTCAGGGTGGTCAGTTCAAGGGCATCGCCCTCCTGACGGAACCGCTCTGGCTCATTACGCGGCGCTCGCGCCTGTAGCTGGAAAAAGTCGCGCTCCATCAGACTCCAGCCGCGCTGAAGCTGGTTGAGCTTAGCGGCGCTGGCATCGGTGGCCGAGCTGGTACGCATCGCGCCGTCCAGAATTTGCCAGGCCAGGGTGCTGATTACCGCGAAAATAGTCAGCGCAATCATGATCTCCAGCAGGGTAAATCCGCGCTGGCGTCGCGTTTTCTTCACTTGCTCTCTCCCGGCGGAATGATGTGCAGGGAAATAACCGGCTGGCTCTCATCGCCTTCCGCATAGACGCGAATGGAGTTCGCCCAGCCGTTGTCGGCGGCTTTCACCCGCTGCTTACGCCAGTTCCAGCTGCGCCCGCCCATGATTTCCGTCCCCTGCTGCTCAGCATCCGGGAAGTCGGTTTTGGTGAGCTGCGCTTCCGCCAGCTGATTTTCCGCCACCCAACTGGCCTGCAAGGTATCGGCCAGGCCATGGGTAAAACGCACGTTCAGGGAGACCGAGTTCATTAGCGCCAGCGCGGAGGTGGAGAAAATCACCAGCGCGACCATCACCTCCAGCAGCGTCATCCCCTTTTGCTTTGTGTTGTCGTTAGCCATCGTTTTCTACCGATACCGGCGCCGCACCCTGCGACACCACGCGGAAATGGTGCTGTTTGTCGTAACTTTGCAGCGTCAGCGTAAAGCGGCTGATTTCACCGTCCGGTAAAAAGATCACCTGTGGCTCGGACGCCACCGTCGCGGCCAGGCGCTGCGGCGAGAGCGACACGTGCATCTCTTCCGGAAAATCACCTTTGGTGGTAATACGTCCGGCAGATAATGGCACCCAGTGACGCTCGCCATTTTTATCCGCGATCGTCACCAGCTGATATTTATCGGTGGCGATCACCAGCCCGACAATATTTCCGTCCATCACTGCACGGTCTGAACCATAATCAACGAGCGCTTTTAATTGCTGGCCAAATATATCCGCGCCGCTGCGCGAAGGAATGGTGGACACCACCATCATGGCGCAGCTGGCAAATATCACCAGCGCCAGAATAATTTCCAGCAACGTAAAGCCGCGTTGATTTTTCATTACTTCTCGTTCTTATCCAGAGACCAGTTGGTAATGTCATCGGCAGTATTCGCTTCGCCGTCCGGACCCGCAGAGAAAATGTCCACCGCACCGTGTTCACCTGGGCTGACCAGAATATAATCGCTGCCCCATGGATCCTGCGGCAGGCGGCGAATATAGCCATCCGCGCGATAGCCGTTCGGGATTGGTGCGATTTCCGGCTTCGTCACCAGCGCCTGCAAACCCTGCTCTGTGGTCGGGTAGCGGTGGTTGTCCAGCTTATACATATCCAGCGAGCCTTCGAGCGCGACAATATCGCTGGTCGCCTTTTGCGTATCCGCTTTTTCTTTATTACCCATTAAGTTTGGCACTACCATACTCGCCAGAACGCCAAGAATAACAATCACCACCATTAATTCGAGCAATGTGAAGCCCGCCTGGCGAGCCAGGTTTTTACGTTTTAGAGCCATGATTTAACCTACCATATTATTAAGTTGCAGAAGCGGTTGTAATATTGAAAGAACGATGAATAAAACAATCGTCGCCATGGATACCACCAGCGCCGGTTCAAATACCGACAGCGTTAATGTAATTCGATGCTGTAATGCCGATTCCTGATTTTCTGCCGCGCGATCCATTAAATTACCTAATTCCCCGCTCTCTTCACCGGAGGCAATCATATACAGCATGGTTGGCGGGAATAATTTCGCCTGTTCCAGCGCCGCATACAGCGACGCCCCCTGACGTACGGTATCGGCGGCCTGCTCAAGCACCTGACGGGCATAGAGATTTTCAATACCGTCCATCGCGATATACATTCCCTCCAGCAGCGGCACGCTGCTGGCCTGCAAAATGCTCAGGGTACGGATATAGCGGGCGCTGTTGATGGCGCACACCAGCTTTTTAATCGGCGAGCCGTTCACCAGCCAGCTGTGCCAGCGAAAACGGTTTTTCACGTTTCGCACCCAGGTTTTGAAGCCGACGAACGCCCCCGCCAGGCTGCCGACAATATAGATACCCCAGGCTTGCAGGAAATCACTTACCGCAATCAGCGTCCGGGTGGTGATCGGCAGTTGCTGTTTCATGTGGGTAAACTGCTCAATCACCTGCGGCACCACCGCCACCAGCAGAATGCCGATCACCGCGATAGCGACCACGGTGAGGGTAATCGGGTAGACCATCGCCTGCGTCAGCTTGCTTTTCATCTTCTGGCGCTGTTCGTTGTACTCCGCCAGCTTCTCCAGCACGTCGCCCAGATGGCCGGTCTTCTCACCGGCCATCACCAGCGTGCAGTAGAGTTTGTCGAAGGTGCGTGGAAACTGGCTAAAGGCGTCGAACAGCGTATGCCCCTCGACCACCTTCTCGCGGATCTCCATCACCATCGCCGCCAGCTTTTTATCTTCCGTCTGCTTAGAGATCGCCTTCAGCGCACTTTCCAGCGGCAGCGCGGCGTTCACCAGCGTCGAAAGCTGACGGGTAAACATCGACAGCACCGGGGTAGAGAGCTTTGCCCCGGTTTTCGCTTTCCCGCCTGTCGCCGTTTCGCGGGTTTCGGTGATGCTCACGGGCATCAGCTTTTGCTCGCGAAGCCACTGGCGAACCTGCTTTTGCCCCTCGGCCTGTAACGTCCCGCGCTGGGTTTTTCCCGCGGCACTCGTCGCCGTCCAGGCGTAGAAGGCCATTACGCATCCCCCCCACGCTCGGCGGTGACGCGCATGACTTCTTCCAGAGACGTCACGCCGCAGATCACCTTCAGCAGCCCGTTTTCACGCAGGCTGTAGGCCTGCTTAAAGAGCTGCGTTTCTATGGACATTTCGTCCTTATCTTCATGGATGGCGCGGCGCATGGTACTGTCCACCACCAGAAACTCATGAATACCGGCGCGGCCCTGATAGCCGCTCTGACGGCAGTGTTCACACCCCACCGCGCGATAAATCGCTTTTGGTGGCGCGTCCATAAAGCTGAACAACGCTTTTTCATTGGCATCCAGCGGACTGGTGGTCCGGCAGTGCGTACACAGCCGACGCACCAGACGCTGGGCAATGACACCGAGCAGCGATGAACCGATTAAAAACGACTCCAGCCCCATATCCCGCAGACGGGTTATCGCCCCTGCGGCACTGTTGGTGTGCAGCGTCGACATCACCAGGTGACCGGTCAGCGACGCCTGCACCGCGATCTGGGCGGTTTCACCGTCGCGAATTTCCCCGATCATCACCACGTCCGGGTCCTGACGCAGAATCGCGCGCAGCCCGCGGGCAAAGGTCATGTCCACGCGCGGGTTAACCTGCGTCTGCCCCACGCCTTCCAGCTCGTATTCGATCGGGTCTTCCACGGTCAGAATGTTGCGCTCGTGACCGTTCAGCGCCGAAAGAATGGCGTACAGCGTGGTACTTTTACCGGAACCCGTCGGGCCGGTAACGAGGATGATCCCATGCGGGCGGTCAATCAGCCCTTTCAGCTTCTCCAGCTCTTCATCAATCAGCCCAAGCTTGTTGATGTCGGGCTTGAGATTGCTTTTATCGAGCAGGCGCATGACCACGCGCTCGCCGTACTGGGACGGAATGGTCGACACACGCACATCGATGGACTTGCGGCCGATGCGCAGGGAGATACGTCCATCCTGGGGGAGACGTTTCTCGGCGATGTCGAGTTTCGACATCACCTTAATACGCGACACCAGCAGCGGCGCGAGCTTACGCGCCGGTTGCAACACCGGGCGCAGCACGCCGTCAACACGAAAGCGGATGCTCAGCGTGCGCTCGAAGGTTTCGATATGAATATCCGACGCGCCGTCCTTCACCGCCTCGCCGAGAATGGCGTTGATCAGGCGGATCACCGGTGAGTTTTCGTCGTTATCGAGCAGATCTTCGTTATCCGGGATCTCCTCGGTTAAGGCCATCAGATCGATATCCGCGTCCATGTCGTCCACCAGTTGCTGCGACACGCCGCTGCTCTGCTGCCAGATTTTGGCCAGCATCTCGTCAAACGCTTCCGGCGTCACAGTGACGGGGATGAAAGCACGGCCCAGCACCCGGCGCACCTCCAGCAGAGCATGCGCAGGAGTGTCGTCCCGGATATAGACATCATTGTTGTAAAACAGAACGCCGTTATCTTTTGCGTAGTTGCTGCTACTCAGTGTTTTACTCAGTTCGTCCACGTTACCCCTCCGCGCTATTCTTTAAACGGATTGCGCGTGGCGCTGGTTTTCACCGGTGCGGCGCCAGTGCTTGCAGAGGGAAACGCGGGCAGGACGGCGTTGTCAGTCGGCTCAACAATACCGAGCTTTTTCTCCTCCACTCGCTGCATCTGGCGCACCCGGATCTGGTCATATTTCTCTTTCGAGGCCGCGCTGTAGTTGTCGTCGTCACGCAGGACGGTGGTATGAATAAACACCATCAGGTTGCGTTTGGAAGTATCCTGCGAGGTGTAGCGGAACAGCTGACCGACCAGCGGGATATCGCCGAGCAGGGGCACTTTGGACACGGACTGTTTGGTCACATTTTCCATCAGACCGCCGAGCACCACCGTCTGACCACTGTGGACCATCACTTCGTTATTAATCGTGCGCGTGTTGAAGGTTGGGCCGAGGCTGGAGTCTTCCGTCGCGCTGTTGTCGACACTCGACACTTCCTGCTCAATCTTCAGATGGATCATGTCGCCATCGTTAATCTGCGGCACAATCTTCAGCTTGGTCCCTACGGTTTTACGCTCAACCGAGTTAAAGACGTTGTCGCCGCTGGTGGTTTGCGAACCGGAAAGCACCGGCACATCCTGACCGACGTTGAACGACGCTTCTTTGTTATCCAGCGTGACCACGCTTGGCGTGGAGAGGATGTCATTTTTGCCGTCAGTGGAAAGCGCGGTCACCAGCGCACCGAAGTCACCGTTAAAGAAGCCGGTCGCAAGGCCAGTGAAACTTGCCCCTTTCATGGTGCCATTTTTAATCTGGCTGATTGGCAGGCCGGTGGAGCCAAACTGCACCCCGCCGTGCTTGCTGGTCCACTGCACGCCAAGATCCAGGCCGTTACCGTCCTGCACTTCGGCAATGATCGCTTCCACCAGCACCTGCGGACGGCGAATATCCAGCTTGTCGATCACTTTCTCGAGGGAGTTCATCACGTTAGGCTGTGCGGTGATCACCAGGGAGTTGGTTGACTCGTCGGCGGTAATATTCAGATCGGTTGAGGCGCTCGCGGATTTCGCTTTGGCCGCACCCGGCTTGTCTTTCAGCTGCTCACCAATCCCGGTGAGAACCGGCACCACTTTGGTGGCGCTGGCATACTTGAGGTAGAAGACGCGGGTATTGCCCTCGTTATTCTGCTCACGATCCAGCTGATGAATAAGGGAACGGGTGCGCGCCCGCGCATCTTCCGCGCCGCTGATCACCAGGCTGTTGGTTTCGTCATCCGCGACGACTTTAGTCGCCAGCTGCGGCGCGTTCTGCCCTTTCTGTTCTTCATTGTTGAGGTTATTCAACATCTCCGAGAGTTCTTTGGCGGACGCAAAGCGCAGCGGGATGATTTCGCGACGCTGGATGCCGTCTTTATCGACGCGCTGCACCAGATCCACCAGCCGGTTCACCACCGAGGCTTTACCGGTTAACAGCAGGACGTTGGACGGCTCAAAGTGGACCACGTTCCCGATACCGGTGGCATCGTTGAGCTGACGCAGCAGCGGGGCCAGCTCACGAACAGGCACGTTTTCCATGCGCACCACGCGGGTGATGATCTCGTCACCTTTGCCCGGATTTTTGCTGTCTGCCAGCGGCGCACCGGCGGTACGCGCCACGCTTGAGCGCACCACTTTGACCATGCCGTTGTCCATCGGGATCACCGACAGGCCGTAGAGATCCAGCACGCTCAGAAAGAATTGATAGTACTCATCTTCCGTCAGCACGTTGTAGGTTCGGACCGAGACGGTTCCCTGGACGGACGGATCGACCAGAATGGTTTTATTGAGATTGCGGCCTACCGTATCGATAAACTCGCGAATATCAGTATTTTTAAAACTCGCGCTAAAGTTAGCTGCAAGCAGCGAACTGGAATATAACGACAATGCGGTCAGCGCCACGCACGCCCAGGGAATTTTTTTCATGTCTGCACACTTTTTAATTGTTTAGAACATTAATCCGAATATTTTCAAGGTGAGCGTGACGTCGTACGATGACCTCCGCTTCTTTCATTTTTGACCAGTTGGCAATAATGCTTTTCGCTTTTGCTTCATCGGTCATATCGACAGAGTTAACCTGAACCGCCACATCGCCTTTTTCCAGACCTGACTGGCTGTAAAAGGCGGAGGCATTCCTTGGGTTTATCCTGTAGCCTTCCAGTCGGCCCTTTTCAGTTATGGGTTTTAACACCAGATAATCATCAAGATGCACACTCTCTGCGCCAACATCTTTTGTCGATTTCGTTACCGGGCCGCTATCCACGCCACCCTTAAAATAGTCCGGTTTATTTAATGCCAGAATCTGCGTAGTACCTTCATAATTAACCACCACATTATCTTTGTTTATTTCCTGAATAAATGCGTCGTTAAATCCAGAGAGAGGTTCACCCTCACGGTAGCTTCTCTGACCGCCTGGCGTTTTAATGACAGCAAAGGAGAGCCAGGCGTCATCGCTGTTCACAATACCTTCGATTTCAGCTGCCAGCGGGGCTTTCACCGCACCCGGTAAGATTTCCTGACGCACGGCTGCCGTAAAAAGCGTAAAGGATTTCTCTTCGCGCGTTTTTTTCAGCGGCTGTTGATCGGCATTAGCCAACTTATTCATAACTTTTTTATAATCTTTAAAGGTGAGATACCCTTGCTGGCCGCAAAAGATCAGCAGCACAAACATAATACAAGGCGTTATCCACCGTGAAAGAAATGAGAACCTCATTTTTTATCCGGCCTATAGCAAAGCAAAAATAAGCAGCGTCATACTGCGCCAATATGGATGAAAATAGTAATAAGCTGGTGCAAATGCGACCACTGACTTCGCCGCTAACTTTCATAAAGAAAAATATTGACCGTATAAAATCCAAATGTTAGACGCTGCCAGCAGGATATTTTTACCCTGTTTGCAAATTGACCGTTCAGGGGCGTTACCTTACTTTCTGATGCTGTTGCTATTCCTAATCAGAGACGGTAAGTCGTTATGTATCAGAGCCACTTTAATTTTAAAAATCCGCCATTCAGATCGATCGCCCGTTTATCCGGGGATTTTCTGGTGCCTTATCATCAGGATGTGTTCAACCTGTTGAAAGAGAAAACCCAGCAGGCGGGAGTTATCGGGCTCTTTTGCGACGACGCCCCGCTTCTGGGTCACTTCAGCGATGCGCTAAAAACCCGCCACAGTAACGTCCTTGTTATCAATGCGTTTCCCAAACTGAGTGCCAGTAGCCTGCTGTACAAGCTCAATCCGGTAACGAAAGAGAGCAAGAATCGCCTGCAGGCGGTGGATGCCATCCTGCGCCAGTGGCACGAGGGAAAAGCGAAAACCAGAGTGCTGGTGATTTCACACGCCGAAGCCATGAAAGAGAGCTGCCGTGAAGTCCTGGGTACGCTGCTCACGCGAGCCCAGGAGCTGAACTTCCGGCTCTCCGTGGTGCTGACGGGCACTGCGGATCAGGAAATCCTGCTTAAGCAACCTGAACTGCGCGAATATACACACACTCGTCATGTCCTGCGCCCCCTGACCTGCCGCGAATTCCTGGGCTATGTGCAGGCGCAATGCGAAGAACACGGCTGTGAAAATTCGCCGTTAACGCCGGCCCGCGTGCGCAAAATGCACACGTTGACCAAAGGCAACATCAGCAAACTTAACGAACTGGCGCACCTGTCAATGCTCGCTGCCTGGACGGAACGCGCGTCGCAGGTCAGCCCGCGTCATTTACGCCTGGCGGCGGGAGAGATCCTGCCCGCGAAAAAACACGGTAAGCGTCTGGCAACCGTGGGGCTGTTCGCATCGGTGCTGTTTGCCGCCTGCGGCTGGTATTTAACCTCATCCATCAGCGGGCATCTTCCCATCCAGCTGCCGGTCCCCGTCAGCTGGAAACAGCCGACGCGAAAAACGGAGGCGCCCGTGGTGCCGGTTATCGACAATGAAATGGTTAATCAGCCGGATGCGATGCACCAGCTCTATCTGATGTGGGGATATGACGCCTCGGCCGAAGATGCGCTGTGCCAGAACGCCGCTAAAGTGAACCTGATGTGTAAACAGGGGAACGCGTCGCCGGAGACGCTGGCGCAGGAAGGGTATCCGTGGGTCAGTGAGCTGAAAACCAGCGGTCACCTTAACTATGCGGTGGTCGCCAGGGTCGGAGATACATCAATTGACCTGTTAATGAATAACCGGACCTGGCAGGTGAGCCGCAGCTGGTTTAACCGGCATGCGACCGGCAACTTCACCCAGTTGCACCGCCTGACACCGGAAGGAAAAGACGCGATCGGCGCGGCCAGCGACAGCAAAGACATGGCCTGGCTCGATCAGCAGTTAAGCATCGCGCTGAACCAGCCCGAAACGCATGCCCGGATCTGGACCGCAGAGATGATGAAACGCACCCGTGAGTTTCAGCAAAAAATGCATCTGCACGTGGATGGCATCCCCGGCGAAGAAACGCTGATGCAGCTGATGCGCGTAACCAACAGCACGCCGAGCGTACTGATTCAGGCCACCCGCACTACCCCGGACGCAAAAATGCAGGAGAAGAAAGCCTAATGTCGACCATCTGCCTTGCGGCCCAGCGCAGCTATACAACCGGGGAAGCGGTCTGGTTTTCGTACCGCCTCCCCAGCCTGAAAAACGTATTCGGCAAAACAGCATTATGGATGGTCGGCCTTTGCGCCATGCTGGTTGTCGGCCTGTATATGCATGTCTACTGGAACATGCGCCACCCGGCGCCTGAACCGGTCAACGCCAGCGTTGCCAAACCGGAAACCCAGCTTTCGGAGATGCACTACGTGTATGTGAGTAAACCGTTCCCGCATCCGCAGCCTAAAGCTGCGCCAGTGCCTGTTGATGTTCCACCGATGCAGGATCTGCCGATCATCAGTGATGATGCCGACTGGCAGCAGGCGCCCGACGGCGCGGTGCCGCAAGGCCCCTCGCGGGATACCCTACCCGGAACTGAGGCGCATGAGCACGATACCGCCCCCGCCAGCACGAGCAGTGAAGAGTCATCATTAACGGAATTATTTAAACAGGCATTAAAAGAGCAGGAGCAGGATTATTCTCAAGGAAAAATTCCCGCACCGCCGGTTGACGAAACGCAGGATAATTCACAAGCAAGTGTTAAAAACAGTGAAAACAGCCGTTCCCCTTTCAGTGATAAAGGAGACCGGCGGGAGTAGGCATTAATATTTTTCAGGCAGTGCGGTGAGGTTAAGCAGTCGACCTTTTTCCACCACAATATATTGACCTTTTTTCAGATCGGAGAGGATTTTAATAATGGTGCTACGTGCCAGGTTAGTGTATTCCTGAATGTAATCATAAACGTTAATATCACGCTGATGCTGTACAATCAGGTCGTTGATCTCATATAAAAATTCGCGAACAACAGAATATGCGCTGCGAGCGACCAGAATATCATCGCGCTTGCTCATCAGGCATATGTACCAGGAAAGCACTTTTGTCAGTTCAGGCCACAGGTTTTTCTCGGTCATCAGCTGGGCGAAGACCTCTTTCTTGATCGAGCGAACAACCGTATTCGACCGAACAAGGCCGTACATATGGGTGGCGTTGTAATACATCGACGACAGGCCGAAAATGCATTGCCCGGTAACGGTGAACAAGCACAGTTCGTCAGAGTCACGTCGAAATTCGACTTCGCCGCTGACAATAATATGAATTAAACCGGAATCAGCAGTGGAAATCTTCTGCCATTTTTTCAACGTTCTTTCTTCAACGCATGAGGTTGCAGAAATAATCTTTTCCATTTCATGTTGCGGACGTAATTTTTTTCCATAGATGCTTAACATTGTTATACCCGTTTTAAGATGTGATTTTAAAAAAACATGGCAACGGCATTCATACCGAACCATAAATATTTTCCTGATGAAAAACTCAAGAATAAAAAAAAGAGTAAAGTTTTTTATTCGCTAAATTGCTTAGCGTGCTATGTGTCCATCTTAAATCCGAATAATTTTAAGTCAATTAACTAAAAATGAAATGAGATTGTACTTAGGATTAATCTAATAGAAACTTGCGGAAATATACTCATTTGGGGGTAAGCCAAAGGTTTACCCCTGCCCGTATTTCTCTAAAAGTGCTTCGGCAATCGCCATGGTTTCAACATCCGCTACGCCATTCCATAACTGCGGACGGAAATGCATCTGGAACACCATGATGATGCGTTTTTGCTGTGCAGGCGTGCTGTTTTCTGGCACCTCGTAACCGTAGCGCGCCAGCAGATCGAGCAGTGCTGCGGTATCAACCTGCTGATAATGCGGTCGCCCGTTGATATAAAAATTTACCCGCGCCGGTTCGGGCCAGGCTCCGATGCCCTGCTGCGCCAGCTCGCGCCACGGAAACAGCGGGCCAGGGTCGTCTTTACGCTGCGGGGCGATATCCGAATGGGCCACAACGTTCTGCGGTTTAATGTCGTAGCGGGCGATGATGTCTCTGGCAAGCGGGATCAGCGCCGCAATTTGCCCCGGTTCGAAGGGGGTAAAGATTTTCACGCCATCGGTTTTCCGCCAGCCGCGGTTTTCCAGCTCAATGCCGACGGAGGTATCATTTATGCGGTTGGTCCCACGCCAAAAGCTAATACCTGCATGCCAGGCCAGCTCGCTCTCCGGCACCAGCTGCCAGATACGCGGTTTGCCCTGCGGAGCTGGGGGCTTTGCGGGGATGAGATAGTGAGAGCTGACGTTTTTATCGGTTAAGGTCGCAAGCGAGGTGTCGAAATCATCGGCGGTGTAATGGATCACCAGCACCTTTATGCGCGGGTAGGCCGCCTGCGCCTGATGGCGCGTATCAAGTTCGTACGCGCCTTTATCAACAACGCCCTCTTCCGAGGCGCATCCTGCCAGCAACAATGCCAGCAGGAGGGTTGAGAGCGAACGCTTCATCGACGGGTTTTCACCGCCGTGCCGCTTACGCTCACCATCAGCATGCTGGCATCTTTCCCGACCGTTTCGTAGTCGATATCAATGCCCACCACCGCATCCGCGCCCAGCGCTTTGGCCTGCTCGCCCAGCTCCTTAAACGCAATGTCACGCGCTTTACGCAGTTCTTTCTCGTAGGCACCGGAGCGCCCGCCGACGATATCCCGAATGCCGGCAAAGAAGTCCCGGAAGATGTTGGCGCCCAGAATCGCCTCACCGGTGACCACGCCGCAGTACTCGGTAATGGGTTGACCTTCCAGGGTTGGTGTTGTTGAAAATTGCATACTTCCTCTCCGTCTTTAGCGTTCAATGCGTTAGCAACTGCATTATCGGTTCGTTACGCTATGATTGAAAGGATAGTTAATAAATAAGGAAATCAACATGCGCTACTCTGCTTTAACGCTTTTAGTGCCCTGCGCGCTGGTGCTCAGCGCCTGCACTACGCCGGTCACGCCAGCCTTTAAGGATATCGGTTCCCGCAGCGGCCCCTGCATTGAGGGCGGCCCGGACGCCGTGGCGCAACAGTTCTATGATTATCGCATTCAGCATCGCGGTAATGACCTCACCGCCCTGCGCCCGTACCTGAGCGATAATCTGGCGAAACTGCTTAATGACGCCTCGCGCGATCCGCAGCAAAACGCGCTGCTTTCATCCGATCCGTTCTCCAGCCGCGCCACGCTGCCGGACAGCGCCGACGTCGCCAGCGCGTCCACCATTCCGAATACCGACGCACGGAATATTCCTCTGCGCGTGAAGCTAACCCAGGGGACACAAACCTGGCAGGATGAGGTACTGATGATCCGTGAAGGCCAGTGCTGGGCAATAGATGATGTGCGCTACATTGGCGGCAGCGTTCATGCTCCGGCGGGCACCCTTCGCCAGTCGATTGAGAACCGCTAACGCATACGTTAAATAAACGTTAACCCCGTAAAATGTCCGGCATTTCATGCGGAATGCCGACATTTATTCTCGCCCCCCTTTCCCGTCGCTATTTTGTGCTATGTTTAAGAGGAAACACGGGTTATATTTAACTTTTAACGCAGAAATATTGCATAACTATTCTGTCAACGGTACTATCTGCGGCCTCAATTGCTATAGATTGCCTGGATGAGTAAAGACTGCCCCGATGAGTATTAAACTAAACGGCATTAACTGCTTCTACGGCGCACACCAGGCGCTGTTCGACATTACGCTGAGCTGCCCGGAGGGCGAAACGCTGGTTTTGCTCGGCCCAAGCGGCGCGGGAAAAAGCTCCCTTCTGCGTGTTTTAAATCTGCTTGAAATGCCCCGTTCGGGAACGCTGGCCATCGCCGGTAACCATTTTGACTTCGCGAAAACCCCTTCTGATAAAGCGATTCGTGAACTGCGTCAAAACGTGGGCATGGTTTTCCAGCAATATAATCTCTGGCCGCATCTGACGGTGGTGCAAAACCTGATTGAAGCCCCGTGCCGCGTGCTTGGCTTAAGCAAAGACCAGGCGATGGCGCGAGCTGAAAAGCTGCTGGAACGTCTGCGTCTGAAACCGTACAGCGACCGTTATCCTCTGCATCTCTCTGGTGGTCAGCAACAGCGTGTGGCGATCGCCCGTGCGCTGATGATGGAGCCAGCGGTGCTGCTGTTCGACGAACCAACCGCAGCGCTGGACCCGGAAATTACTGCCCAGATCGTGAGTATCATTCGTGAACTGGCGGAAACCAACATTACCCAGGTCATCGTGACCCACGAGGTGGAAGTGGCGCGCAAAACCGCCAGCCGCGTGGTCTACATGGAAAACGGGTATATCGTTGAGCAAGGTGATGCAAGCTGCTTCACCAACCCGCAAACCGATGCCTTCAAAAACTACTTATCACACTGATGTGTTAGGGAAATTATAATGAAAAAAGTATTGATTGCCGCGCTGCTTGCTAGCGTCAGCCTTTCCGCTACCGCAGCCCAGACCATCCGTTTCGCCACTGAAGCGTCCTACCCTCCGTTTGAATCCATTGATGCGAACAACAAGATTGTTGGCTTCGACGTGGACCTGGCAAATGCCCTGTGTAAAGAGATCGACGCGACCTGTACCTTCAGCAACCAGGCGTTCGACAGCCTGATCCCCAGCCTGAAGTTCCGCCGTATCGACGCCGTGATGGCCGGTATGGACATCACTCCGGAGCGTGAAAAGCAGGTTCTGTTCACCACCCCTTACTACGACAACTCGGCGCTGTTCATTGGCCAGAAAGGTAAATACGCCTCCGTTGACCTGTTGAAAGGCAAGAAAGTCGGCGTGCAGAACGGCACCACGCACCAGAAATTCATCATGGATAAGCACCCGGAAATCACCACCGTGCCGTATGACAGCTACCAGAATGCGAAGCTGGACCTGCAAAACGGCCGTATCGATGCGGTGTTCGGGGACACGGCTGTCGTGACTGAATGGCTGAAAGCGAACGACAAGCTGGCCGCCGTGGGTGACAAGGTGACAGATAAAGACTACTTCGGTACAGGTCTGGGTATTGCCGTACGTCAGGGCAACACCGAGCTGCAGCAGAAATTCAACGCTGCGCTGGAAAAAGTGAAGAAAGACGGCACCTACGAAACCATCTACAAAAAATGGTTCCAGAAGTAATTCCTGATGAATGAAATTTTTCCTTTAGCAAGCGCCGCCGGGATGACCGTCGGCCTTGCCGTTTGTGCACTGATTATCGGCCTCGTACTGGCGATGTTCTTTGCGGTGTGGGAGTCCGTTAAGTGGCGCCCTGTCGCATGGCTCGGTTCAGCGCTGGTGACTGTGCTGCGTGGACTGCCGGAAATTCTGGTGGTCCTGTTTATCTATTTCGGCTCCTCACAGCTGCTGTTAACGCTGTCGGACGGCTTTACGATTAATCTCGGCTTTGCGCAGATCCCGGTGCAAATGCAGATTGAGAACTTCGACGTCAGCCCGTTCCTGTGCGGCGTAATTGCGCTCTCCCTGCTCTATTCGGCCTATGCGTCACAAACGCTGCGCGGCGCGCTGAAAGCGGTACCGCAGGGACAGTGGGAATCCGGTCAGGCGCTGGGCCTGTCGAAAGCGGCGATCTTCTTCCGCCTGGTGATGCCGCAGATGTGGCGTCATGCCCTGCCAGGGCTGGGCAACCAGTGGCTGGTACTGCTGAAAGATACCGCGCTGGTGAGCCTGATCAGCGTGAACGATTTAATGCTGCAAACCAAAAGTATCGCCACCCGTACGCAGGAGCCATTTACCTGGTACATCGTCGCGGCGGCTATCTACCTGGTGATCACGTTGCTGAGCCAGTACGTTCTGAAGCGTATTGATCTGCGCGCAACGCGTTTTGAACGGAGACCAGGCTGATGCTGGATTATTTACCCGAACTGATGAAAGGGCTGTACACCAGCCTGACGCTGACCGTTGCGTCTATCATCGTAGCGCTGATCCTGGCGCTGTTCTTCACCATCGTCCTGACGCTGAAAACGCCGGTGCTGGTGTGGATTGTCCGTGGCTACATTACGCTCTTTACCGGTACGCCGCTGCTGGTGCAGATCTTCCTGATTTACTACGGTCCAGGGCAGTTCCCGTCGTTACAGGAATATCCGGTTATCTGGCATTTGCTCTCTGAGCCATGGCTCTGCGCCCTGATAGCTCTCTCACTGAACAGCGCGGCCTATACCACGCAGCTGTTTTACGGCGCGATCCGCGCGATCCCGGAAGGCCAGTGGCAGTCCTGCGGTGCGCTGGGCATGAGCAAGAAGGACACGCTGGCGATCCTGCTGCCATACGCCTTTAAGCGTGCGCTCTCTTCCTATTCCAATGAAGTCGTTCTGGTGTTCAAAAGCACCTCTCTGGCCTACACCATCACCCTGATGGAAGTGATGGGCCACGGGCAGCTGCTGTACGGACGTACCTACGACGTGATGGTGTTCGGTGCGGCGGGTCTGGTCTATCTGGTGGTCAACGGTCTGCTGACGCTGATGATGCGTCTTATCGAGCGTAAGGCGCTGGCGTTTGAGCGCAGGAATTAATCACGCCAATGCATAAAACGGTATTCATTGAGCGGGTAACCTGATGGGTTATCCGCTTTTTTTTGCAACAAAGGTAATATTTAATCATTTTTATTGCATATAAATTCAGTAAATGGCATTGTATATCCAGGCCGCAGACACGGCGCATAAATAAGACAGACGGGAGCATTACAATGAAAAAGTTAGTTCTGGCCGCATTACTCGCAACCTTCGCCGCAGGCGCATCCGCCGCAGATAAAATCAATTTTGGCGTTTCTGCCACCTATCCGCCGTTTGAATCGCTGGATGCCAGCAACCAGATCGTCGGCTTTGACATTGACCTGGCGAAAGCGCTGTGCAAGCAGATGCAGGCCGACTGCACCTTTACTAACCACGCGTTTGACAGCCTGATCCCGTCCCTGAAATTTAAAAAATACGATGCGGTGATCTCCGGCATGGATATCACCCCAGAGCGCAGCAAGCAGGTCGCGTTCACCGACCCGTACTACGCGAACTCTGCGGTAGTGATTGCGAAGAAAGGGGCTTATAAGTCTTTCGACGAGCTGAAAGGCAAGCGCATCGGCATGGAAAACGGCACCACGCACCAGAAATATCTCCAGGACAAGCATCCTGAAGTGAAAACCGTGGCCTATGACAGCTACCAGAACGCAATTATCGACCTGAAAAATGGCCGTATCGATGGCGTATTTGGCGACACCGCGGTCGTGAATGAGTGGCTGAAAACCAACCCGCAGCTGGGTACAGCGACGGAGAAAGTGACCGATCCGCAGTACTTTGGTACCGGCCTCGGCATCGCGGTACGTCCGGATAACAAAGCCCTGCTGGAAAAACTGAACGGCGCGCTAAAAGCGATCAAAGCTGACGGCACATACCAGAAAATCAGCGAGCAGTGGTTCCCGCAGTAATCTCTTTTTGCCGGGTGGTCTGGCCTACGGGGGTGGTCTGTAGGCCGGGAAAGCGCAGCGCCACCCGGCAATTTCTCATAGCGGCACAAAGAACCTGAACCGCGCCCCACTCACGGACTCCATCAGCCTGATCCCGCCACCGTGCAGCTCCAGCATTCTCTTCACGATTAACAGCCCTAATCCCCCACGGTTCTCCCGCGACGCCTGAGGATTTAACGCTGAAGGCCGCTGGAACAAATCGTCGCGCAGCGAGGCATCTACGCCCGTACCATTGTCTGCCACTTCGACCTGAAGTCGTTCATTCTCCTGCCAGACCGCCAGACGAATTTCTCCGCCGCTCGGCGTATGACGGATGGCGTTATCCAGAAGATTAGTGACCACGCGCTCGATCATCGACACGTCGGCGTTCACCAGCGGCAATCGCCCCGGCACATCAATGCGCAGGTTCACCTCGCGCGTGCGGGCGGTAAGTTCAAACTTCTGCGCCACGTCGGAAATCAGTTCAGCCATGGCAAAACGCTCGCGCTGGGGCTTGATGCCGCCGTGCTCAAGACGCGCCAGCTCGAACAGCTGCTGCGACAGATGGCGTACCTTTTGCCCCTGACGCAGCGCGGTAGCGAGGTACTGCTGATGCTCCTGCGGCGACAGCGTGGCGGATTTCAGCGACAGCGTTTCCAGATAACCCAGCAGCGACGTCAACGGGGTGCGTAAGTCGTGCGAAATGTTGGCGATAAACTCCCGGCGCTGGCGGTCGCTGTCGGCCAGCCGATCCCACTGAGAGGTGATTTTGCGCGCGAGCTCGATAAAGGTATTGCGCAGGATCGCCACTTCATCCTGGCCGGCAGGCTCGAGCGGCTGGGCCGCCAGCTGCTTAATCGCGCTGATGCTGTCCTGCTCCAGCCCGGCCACGTCCAGCGTGAGCTGTTTAACCGGGCGCGTCACCCAGTACCAGAGCAGCAGCCCCGCCAGCAGACCAAACAGCGCCACCAGCAGCATCGACCACAGCGCCGTACTCCAGAGCGCTTTGTGCCAGGCCATCTCCGCCAGCGCGTTGGACTCCTCCCCCTGCAAAATAATGTACAGATACCCCTTCAGCTCACCGTCCTGCCGCAGCGGGGTGGCGCTGAAGACTTTCTTATTCTGGCTTCGGGGATCGTCGCCAAACACCGGCATCACCGTCCCGCTCAGGAAATTCTGTATCGGCGCGAGGTCAATTTTTTGCCGCTGAATGTGCCCCGGCGGGGCGGCATCGGCCAGGATATCGCCATCAGGCGAGACAACATACAGCTCGACGCTCGGATTAAAGGTCATCAGCCGGTCGAACAGCGGCTTTAAGGCGCTGCGATCCACCCTGCCCTGCGTATCCAGAATCGCTTCCCGCTGCGCAATCTGCTGCGCCAGCCCGCCGGAGAGACGCTGCACCATCGCATTGCCGTACTGCATGCTAACGTAGAGCTGTACCGCACAGGCGACGGTGGCGCAGAGCAGCAGTAACACCGTAAACAGCAGCGTCAGGCGCTGGCTCAGGCTAAAGCGACGCATCATGATTCTGCTCCGCAAATTTGTAGCCTTTGCCCCAGACGGTGCGAACGATCTCCGGCTCGGCGGCATCTTTCTCTATTTTGATGCGCAGGCGGTTAATATGAGTGTTGACGGTGTGTTCGTAGCCTTCGTGCTGATACCCCCACACCTGCTCCAGCAATGCCAGCCGTGAAAAGACCTCTCCGGGATGGCGGGCAAAAAAATAGAGCAGTTCAAATTCACGCGGGGTGAGATCGACGTGTTGACCGTTAAGACGCACGGTGCGCGCCAGCGGATCGATAGTCAGACCGTGCGCCTGAATAATGCCGTCCGTCTGCGCCTGGCCCATCGCCTGCTGTCGGCGGAACAGCGCCTTAATGCGGGCAATCAGCTCCTGCACCGAGAAAGGTTTTGCCAGATAATCATCCGCCCCGGTTTCCAGGCCGGTAATACGGTCAGTTTCACTGCTGCGGGCGCTAATGATGATAATGGGCAGGTAGCGGGTCATCTGGCGGATACGGCGGCAAATCTCCAGACCATCAACATTCGGCAGCATCAGATCGAGGATCACCGCGTCCCACGGCTGTTTTTCCAGAAGCGGTAACGCCTTTCCCCCGTCCGGCTCGTGGGTAATGGCGTAGCCTTCATCTTCCAGGTTAAGACGCAGGAGTGCAGCGATATCGTGGTCGTCTTCTACCAGCAGGATCTGCTTCATGGGTAAGCCTTCAATCATTTGTTATGACGTAAGCTTACCTGATTTCGAGCGGGGGAAGAGTTCACATTTTGTTTAAGATTTCACGAGCAACGTCAGCACTTCGTAATGCGCAGTGTGCGGGAACATATCAAAGAGCTGAACGCGCGCAATGCGGTAGCCCGGCAGGCTGGCGATATCCTTCGCCATGGTCTGCGCGTTACAGCTGGAGTAGACGATGTACTCCGGCGCCATCTGGCTCAGGTAGTCGCAGAGCGCCTGGCCGATGCCCCGGCGCGGCGGGTTCACCAGCACCAGCTCCGGCACGTTGCCCTGGCCGGTGGCGAACCGGGTCGAGTCCAGCGCCTGAAAGTGCAGATTCGTCAGCCCCAGCTCCGCGGCGGACTGTTTCGCGCAGGCGATGGCCTCCGCAGAAATTTCAATCCCGGTGAGCGGCATGTCTGGCGTGGCACAGTGCAGGCCAAAGCCGCCGACGCCGCAGAACAGATCCCACATGTGATGAACCTGTAACGCACGCACCCAGTCGCGCGCGGTCGCGTACAGCGCGCTGGCGACGGTGGGGTTAGTCTGGAAGAAGCTTTGCGGACGGATCCACAGCGGCACGCCGTTGAAATTCTCCGCTAGCGCATGCTGTTCGGTGAAGAAAATCTCTTTCTCTCCTTCCATGATCGCCATATGCACCGGCTGAATATTAGCGGTAATGACCTTGAGCTGCGGAAGCTGTTCCTGCAGCCACGGCAACACCGCGCGAAGCTGCTCCAGTTTGGTTTCCGAACGCAGCACAAAGCGCAGCATCATCCCGCCGTCGATTTGGCTTTCGGTCAGCAGAAGGTACTTAAGCTCGCCGCGCCTGCGGGCAACGTTATAGGGCGTTAACCCCGCGCGGGCGATAAAGGGTTTCAGGGCGGTAAACACCGGCTCAAACGAGGCGGGATACAGCGGACAGCCGGTGAGATCGACGGGCGTGCCGTCACGGTGCAGCATGCCCAGCAGCGGCTTTTCGACGCTGCCGCTGACCACCATTTTGGCTTTATTACGAAAGCCCTGCTCCGGCCCGCTGACGGGTGCGCACCACTCGCCCACCGCGTGTGCTGCCAGCAGCTGTTGCAGGTCGGCCATTTTGGCGGTGAGTTGTTGAGAGACCGGCTGTTCTATCCACTGACAGGAGCGGCAGCGTCCGGCGTCATAGAGTGCGCACTGCATATGAAAACCTTAAGAATCACGAGGGCTGCGATTATACACATTATTGCAGGCGGAAGAACCGCCGACTGGAGGCGGGAATATAGAGCAGGCAGAGCACCAGCATGTCCGGCAATTTTTGCATCACTAAGGAATGGAAAATCTCGCGGCGGGAGCCGCCGGGAATGCTGAATAGCTCCGGATAGCCATAGCCCAGCGAGGCGGCCCACAGATAGCTGGCGGCGGTGATCTGCGTAAGAAAATATACCCAGCGCGCCCAGTTGCGCCCCTTTACCAGCGAGAACGCACAGTAGATCTCAATAAACACCAGCATCAGGCTGCTGAGAAACAC
Organism: Enterobacter cloacae complex sp. P29RS; assembly: GCF_014893445.1. Lineage (NCBI taxonomy): Bacteria > Pseudomonadati > Pseudomonadota > Gammaproteobacteria > Enterobacterales > Enterobacteriaceae > Enterobacter > Enterobacter cloacae complex sp. P29RS. Next base: position 66,391 of record NZ_JADBPZ010000015.1, read on the forward strand.
CAGCGTCAGATTCCACGTCTGCGCACTGCGGTGAATGAACTCCCCCATGCCTCGCGGGCCCAGCGTGTTCATAATCATCAGCACATCCAGGCAGCGGATCATAATAATGGCGAGCGCCGCCACCTGCACCAGCGCAGGGACGTTCGGACGGGCGTGCGAATGACGTGTTTTTTGCAAGAATCCCAATGTTTTTACTTCCCTGAAAAACAGTGCCGCGTCATACGCGGCACATCACTGGAAATAATAATTCCTTCAGCCGCGTCTTGCACGCTGGATATCGCGCACGCGCTGCTTTTCCGCGCGCGCCATCAAATACCAGGCGATAAATCCGACAATTCCGACCACGCCGAGGATGATGGAGGCCAGGGCATTAATCTCCGGATTCACCCCCATGCGCACGCTGGAGAAGACCAGCATCGGCAGCGTCGTCGCGCCTGGGCCCGAGACAAAACTGGCAATAACCAGATCGTCGAGCGAGAGCGTGAACGCCAGCAGCCAGCCGGAGATCACCGCCGGCATAATCATCGGCAGCGTAATGATGAAAAAGACCTTCAGCGGCGTGGCGCCGAGATCCATCGCCGCCTCTTCAATGGAGCGATCCAGCTCGCGCAGCCGCGAGGAGATGACCACCGCCACATACGCCGTACAGAAGGTGACGTGCGCCAGCCAGATGGTGAGCATCCCGCGATCCGCTGGCCAGCCGATGGCGTGCGCCAGCGCGACAAACAGCAGGAGCAGCGACAGACCGGTGATGACGTCCGGCATGACCAGCGGGGCGGTGATCATAAACGCAAAACCATTTGCTCCGCGAAAACGGCCGAAGCGCACCATCACCAGCGCGGCAATCGTGCCCAGCACGCAGGCCATCGTCGCCGCCAGCGCCGCAATGGTCAGGCTCAGCCCCACCGCACTCATCATCGCATCATCGTGGAACAGCTCGCTGTACCAGCGCGTCGACCAGCCCGCCCAGACGGTGACCAGCTTAGAGCTGTTGAACGAGTAGATCACCAGCATCAGCATCGGCGCGTACAGGAAGGTAAAGCCGATAATCAGGATCAGAATTCGCCACGGGGAGCGTACTACCGGTAAGTTGTTCATCCGTGGTCTCCCATCTGTTTCTGCTGATGTTTGTGGAACCACATGATCGGCACGATCAGCAGCAGTAACATGACAATCGCCACCGCCGAGGCCACCGGCCAGTCGCGGTTATTGAAAAACTCCTGCCACAGCACGCGGCCAATCATGATGCTGTCCGGCCCGCCGAGCAGTTCGGGGATCACAAACTCCCCGACCGCCGGGATAAACACCAGCATCGATCCGGCGATGATCCCGCCTTTTGTGAGCGGCACAATGACGCTGAAGAACGTCTTCAAGGGGCGTGCGCCGAGATCCAGCGAGGCTTCCACCAGCGAGTAATCGATTCGCGTCAGCGCCGTATAGATTGGCAGCACCATAAACGGCAGATAGGCATAGACAATCCCGATATACACCGCAAGGTTGGTATGCAGGATCGTCAGCGGCTGGTCGATCACCCCAAGCCACAGCAGGAAGTTATTCAGTATGCCGTTATTCTTCAGGATCCCCATCCACGCGTACACGCGGATCAGGAAAGATGTCCACGACGGTAAAATGACCAACAGCAGTAAAATATTTCGCGTCGACGGCTTGCTGTGCGCCACTGCCCACGCCAGCGGGTAGCCCATCAACAAGCAGCAGATCGTTGAGATCGCCGCAACCTGTAACGACTGTAAATAGGCTTCGAAATAGAGCGGATCCTCAGTCAGTTGCAGGAAATTCCCAAGGTTTAAGGTCAGCGTCAGTTGCCCGTCGGCCCACTCCCACAAATCGGTATACGGCGGGATCGCCCGCGCCATCTCCGCCAGGCTGATCTTAAAGACGATCAGGAACGGCAGCAGAAACAGCAGGATCAGCCAGATATAGGGCATGGCGATGACCAGCTTGCGGCCATGCGCCATCTGCACGCGCGCCAGCCAGTGCGAGAAACCGCCCGGTTTTTTGACGCGGGCTGGAGGTTCAAGTGTGCTCATGACCGCTCCTTATACCGTCAGGACTACGCAACTGTCCGCATCCCAGCACAGGCTCACTTCGTCGCCCCAGGTTGGCTGTCCCTTGCGATACCGGTGTTCGTTCTGTAACTGGGCGCTGAGCATCTGGCCGCTTTTCAGGCGGACATGGTAAATCGACAGATCGCCGAGATAGGCAATGTGTACCACTTCGCCCACGGCAAAGTTATAGCCATCGGCGGGCGGCTCATCGCAAAGCATGATTTTTTCCGGGCGCAGGGCAACGTAAACCGGCACGTTGTCCACCACGGAATTATCAGAATCAACCTTAAGCGGGTGCACCAGCCCCGGCGATTCAATCACCAGACCGTCTTCCTGGCGTTCCTTCAGCAGCCCTTCGAAGACGTTTACCGAGCCGATGAACTCCGCGCTGTAGCGGGTTGTCGGGTGTTCGTAAATCTCCTCCGGCTCGCCGATCTGCACGAACTTACCGCGATTCATGATCGCAATGCGCCCGGCCATGGTCATCGCCTCTTCCTGGTCGTGCGTCACCATCACGCAGGTCACCCCTACGCGCTCAAGGATATCCACCACTTCCAGCTGCATCCGGTCGCGCAGCTTTTTATCCAGCGCGCCCATCGGCTCGTCGAGCAGGAGTAATTTCGGCCGTTTGGCCAGACTTCTTGCCAGCGCCACGCGCTGACGCTGGCCGCCGGAAAGCTGATGCGGCTTACGCTTCGCGAACTCCTGCATGTGCACCAGGCTCAGCATCTCCGCCACGCGCGCGGTGATTTCGGCTTTCGGCAGTTTGTCCTGCTTCAGGCCGAAGGCAATGTTCTGCTCGACGGTCATGTGCGGGAACAGGGCATAGGACTGGAACATCATGTTAATGGGCCGCTGGTACGGCGGCACGCTGGAGAGGTCTACCCCATCCAGCACGATCTGCCCGGCGGTAGGTTGTTCAAACCCGGCCAGCATACGCAGCAGGGTCGATTTACCGCAGCCGGATGCGCCGAGCAAAGCAAAAATTTCACCTTTGTAGATCGTCAGGCTGACATCGTCCACGGCATGCTGGCCGTCGAAGGATTTGGTGAGGTTACGAATTTCAAGAAGCGGGGTCAGCGCTTTACGGACTTTCGCCTGCGGGCGGGGGATCGCGTCATTCACGGGGTGCTCTCCGGCATAGATCAACACTGGTGCAAACGCACCGTCAGGGTGCGTATCGCCGGGCGGCGCTAACGCTTGCCCGGCCTACGGGATTTGTCGGCCCGGTAAGCGACAGCGCCACCGGGCAACGATATCAAACGCCGTTACTTACCGCTTTTCACCTTCGTCCACGCGCGGGTACGCACACGGTCAATTTTCGGTTCCTGCACTTTCAGGGTGAAGAGCTTGGCAAACACATCGGCTGGCGGGTAGATCGCCGGATTATTGCGGATTTCTTCGCTCACCAGCGGCACGGAGGCCTTGTTACCGTTGGCGTAGTAGACGTGGTCGCTGATGTGGGCAATCACTTCCGGACGCATCAGGTAGTTGAGGAACTGATACGCTTCCTCTTTGTTTTTCGCATCAGCCGGCATCGCGAAGACGTCGAAGAACGCCAGCGCCCCCTCCTTCGGAATGAAGTAGGAAACATTCACGCCGTTTTTCGCCTCTTTCGCACGGTTCGCTGCCTGCCAGACGTCACCCGCCCAGCCGATGGCCACGCAGATATCCCCGTTAGCCAGGTCGTTGATGTACTGAGAGGAGTGGAAGTAGCGAATATTCGGACGCAGCTTCAATAGCAGGTCGGTCGCCGGACCGGTGTAGTCGTCGGCCTTGCTGCTGTTTGGATCTTTGCCGAGATAGTTAAGCACGGTGGCGAAAATCTCTTCCGGCGCATCGAGGAAAGAGACGCCGCAGCTTTTCAGCTTCTCGAGATTTTCCGGCTTCAGCACGACGTCCCAGCTGTCCAGTTTGACGTCCGGGCCCAGCGCCGCTTTGACTTTATCCACGTTAAAGCCAATACCAGTGGTCGCCCACAGGTAAGGCATGGCGTATTTGTTGTCCGGATCATGCTTCGCCACCAGCTTCAGCACTTCCGGATCGAGGTTTTTCCAGTTCGATAACTTGTTCTTGTCCAGCGGCTGGAAGACACCGGCGGTCAGCTGACGCTCCAGGAAGCTTGCAGAGGGCACCACCAGGTCGAAACCGGTACTGCCCGCCATCAGTTTGCCTTCCAGTACTTCGTTGGAATCGAATACGTCGTAGACAACCTTAATGCCGGTCTCTTTTTCAAAATTCGCGACGGTGTCCGGCGCAATATAGTCAGACCAGTTATAGACGTGCAGCGTTTTTTGTTCCGCAGCGAGCGTGCCGGCAGAGACGGCCATCAGAGCACCCGCAACCAGACCCGATAACCATTTTTTATTCAAGGCGATCATATTGTTATTCCTTCTGAAAGCTCGTTAACAAACGAACCAAAACTGTGCAGCCTGAAGATATGCAATATTCATGCATAGTTTGTCGCTCTGCCCGAAATAAAATACACCCCTCTTCCCGGCAGGTTCCGCTCGCTTTTTTAAGCACCGCAAGAATAACTGTAGCCCGTGTCTCCGGCTATAGCCCAGACGAAAAAACGCCTTTTATCAATTTTTTATGCAGATTATGTCTACGTGATAAGCCGAAACGGCCCGAGAGGAGGTGAAAAATTCTTTAAAGAAAGGTTAAAAGCAGCAGAAAAAGCGGTGTTATGCAGCCGCTCTGGTAGCGACTGCGCAAAAGTCAGACAGGCTTAGTGGAGAAAATTGGAAGATGCATCATTATTCTCGGCATCATCTTCCGCGCTATACAGCAGGTGATGTGCGTTGGCTTCCATCATTACCATGGAAATTTGCTCTTCGCTCAGGCGCATAAACCAGGCGAACTGTTTGAAGGAGAGCCCCGCGCCGGAGAATAAAGACTGGCAAACCACCAGCTTCGGCAGATTATCATCCTGTATGTCGAGAAACGCTTTCACGGTCAAAGAACTGGCGTTAATCGCTGACAGATCGGATGCCAGTGCAAGCAGCGCTGAAGGCTTCACTTCAGCCAGCGCCGAGAACAGGATCACGTCGTTAATCAGATCGATTTTGGCATCAAAAATACCATCGAAATTTTGCATGTGAGGCAGATGCAGCGCCTGGCAGGAGTCGCATTCGAAAAAAGTAATACCGGCATCATCGAGCCATTGACGTAACGTATCCAGTGTAGGTACGACCTGTAAATCCATCGCTGTGCAGCCTCTTAAATAAAAACGTTGTCCAGCTTACGCAAAAAGTGCGCGCCGATCCATTTAACCGCCCGTTTTCAGGCAAAATCCCGGCGTCGCATGGCGTTCAATCCATGCGATCATTTTACCTGCAATATCGACGCCTGTGGTTTTTTCCACCCCTTCCAGCCCCGGCGAGGCGTTAACTTCCATCACCAGCGGCCCGCGGTCGGCACGCAGCAGATCGACCCCCGCCACGTCCAGGCCCAGCGTCTGCGCCGCTTTCACCGCAATCTCGCGCTCGCGCTCGCTGATAAGGGCCACCCGCGCGATACCGCCGCGGTGCAGGTTAGAGCGGAAGTCGCCCTCTTTCGCCTGCCGCTCTATGGCGGCCACCACTTCATCGCCCACCACAAAGCAGCGGATGTCGCACCCTTTGGCCTCTTTAATATACTCCTGAACCAGAATATGGGCATTCAGACCGCGAAAGGCGTCAATCACGCTTTCCGCCGCCTGACGCGTCTCCGCCAGTACCACCCCAATACCCTGCGTGCCTTCCACCAGCTTAATGACCAACGGCGCACCACCCACCATGTCGATTAAATCGCTGGTGTCGTCCGGGGAGTGAGCAATCCCGGTGACGGGCAGATCGATCCCCTGGCGCGCCAGCAGCTGCAGCGAGCGCAGCTTATCGCGGGCGCGTGAGATCGCCACGGATTCATTGAGCGGATAGCTTCCCAGCATTTCAAACTGGCGCAGCGCGGCCGTGCCGTAATAGGTGATCTGGGAGCCAATGCGGGGAATTACCGCATCAAAATGCGGGAGTTTGCGGCCTTTGTAATGAATCGACGACGCCGCAGGGTCGATGTTCATATAGCAGGACATCGGATCGAGGATCTCAACCTGATGTCCGCGTTTCGCCGCCGCTTCTCGCAGGCGTTTACATGAATAGAGCGTTCCATCCCGGGACAATATGGCAATTTTCACCCTGCACCTCTCTAAAGACATGGGAAAAGCCTGCCTATCATACACGAGGCGCAGGAGGAAGGGACTATCGCGTTGCCCAGCCCTGTTTGTGCAGGTAATCAAGAATGAACGGGCGGTTTTCTTTGATGATGGTGCGACGAATATGGTCGCTCCAGGTGTCGCGGCGGTTGTTGCTGTCGCGCGTCAGATAATAGTTCGCCAGCTCTTCATCGTATTGATGCAGAACGTCCTGATCGACCGGCTGGTAGTGGTTTTCATGCACCAGCATCGCAGCAGGAATACGCGGCTTCAGATCCGGGTTATCCGCCGGCCAGCCGAGGCACAGACCAAACAGCGGCAGCACGTGTTTCGGCAGCTTCAGCAGTTGCGTCACGCTTTCGATGTTATTACGCAGCCCGCCGATATAGACGCCGCCAAGCCCCAGCGATTCCGCCGCCGTGAACGCGTTTTGCGCCATCAATGCCGTATCCACCACGCCCAGCAGCAGCTGTTCCGCCAGCCCCAGCTCCGCCTCAGGACAGATTTGCAGGTGACGGTTAAAATCGGCGCAGAACACCCAGAACTCAGCCGCCTGGGCAACGTGCTTTTGTCCGCCCGTCAGCGTTACCAGCTGTTCACGCATCGCCGGATCGGTAATGCGGATAATGGAGCTGCACTGCAAAAAGCTGGAGCTGGAGGTGCCTCTTGCGCTGTCGATGATCGCGTCCCGCTGCGCCTGGGTAATTGGCTCATCGGTGAAATGGCGAATGGAACGGTGGGAACGAAGCAGGTCAATGGTTGGCGTCATTTTGTCTCTCTTTGTGTTGCGTAAAACGTATGGCAGCCAGTATAGGCAATGATCCACCTGATGTAATTGGCGAAACATAGCCTAACTGTATCAAAGTGACAGGTGAAACCTTCTTTCCATGACGGCAGGTTATCGTGCACTATAGGCGCTATTCGCCGTCAGGCTTGTTTTTTGAGGAGAGAGAAATGTTTGCAGTAATTTTTGGTCGTCCAGGATGCCCTTACTGTGTGCGCGCGAAAGAGCTGGCAGAGAAACTGACTGAAGAGCGTGATGATTTCAACTTCCGTTATGTGGATATCCACGCCGAAGGCATCACTAAAGCCGATCTGGAAAAAACCGTGGGTAAACCGGTTGAAACCGTGCCGCAGATCTTCCTCGATCAGAAACACATTGGCGGCTGCACCGATTTTGAAGCCTACGCCAAAGAACACCTGGGCCTGTTTGCCGCTCAGTAATGCTAAGACGCCCTCACCCTGAGGGCGTTTTTATTTATGGTGCTTCCGCTGTTGCAGCAGGCTGCGCATAAATAAGAAACAGAGCGCCCCCAGCGCACACCAGAAAACGCCACTTAGTAGCCACGCCACTTCCTGCCAGACGCTTCTCGACGAGAGAAACAGCACGCGCATCAGAAGCAGGCAGAGGGGCGCCGCAAGGATGGCCCCCAGCAGCGGCATTACCACCTCGCCTTTGCGCGAGAGAAAACTAGCCACTACCCCCGGCAGGATGAAGAACAACAGGCCCAGCTCGGGATGACCGGACGCTCTGAAGGCGCCCTTCACATTAAAAGCAAGCGACATGCAAACGACCGTAAACAGCAAAAAGCAGCTGATTACGCCAACCCAGTTTCGTTTAAAGTTCAAACTATCCTCCTGACTTATCTCTATCAAATACAAAAATCGTCCGGTGGACGCCCAGTCAGATAAAGCATTGCGGCAATCCTTGCCAAAACACGCACACAAGTCGTGCGATAATAGGTGGCTGTCGGTAGCTATTACGATTAAACTAACCGCCTGCTAGTGTTTAGGGTATTTATCAGGAAGCAGGGAGGTGCAAAGTGATTCCCTGACTCTGAAAACAGTAGCCCAAATAGTCCTTTCATTCAACAACTTACTGGTAAACAAGAAGTTAGCCTCCGTGAATATAAACGTCGCAGACTTGTTAAATGGGAATTACATCCTGTTATTATTTGTGGTACTGGCACTGGGCCTTTGTCTGGGTAAATTGCGCCTGGGTTCAGTTCAACTTGGTAATTCCATTGGCGTTTTAGTCGTCTCCCTGTTATTAGGTCAGCAACATTTCAGTATTAACACGGACGCGCTTAACTTAGGTTTCATGCTGTTTATTTTCTGCGTTGGCGTGGAAGCCGGTCCGAACTTTTTTTCCATTTTCTTCCGAGACGGCAAAAATTATCTGATGCTGGCGCTGGTGATGGTCGGCAGCGCCCTGCTGATTGCGTTAGGGCTGGGCAAACTGTTTGGCTGGGACATCGGCTTAACGGCCGGTATGCTGGCAGGCTCGATGACCTCCACGCCGGTGCTTGTTGGCGCGGGGGATACGCTTCGTCATTCTGGCATGGCAGGCACGCAGCTTTCCGCCGCGCTGGATAACCTGAGCCTGGGCTATGCCCTGACCTATCTGATTGGTCTGGTGAGCCTGATTGTTGGCGCGCGCTATCTGCCAAAACTTCAGCATCAGGATCTCCAGACCAGCGCCCAAACCATTGCCCGAGAGCGTGGTCTGGATACGGACTCCAAACGTAAAGTATACCTGCCGGTGATCCGCGCATACCGCGTCGGTCCGGAACTGGTTGCCTGGACCGACGGGAAAAACCTGCGCGAGCTGGGGATTTACCGTCAGACCGGCTGCTACATCGAACGTATCCGTCGTAACGGCATTCTGGCAAACCCGGACGGTGACGCGGTGCTCCAGATGGGCGATGACATCGCTCTTGTTGGCTACCCGGACGCCCACGCGCGTCTCGATCCGAGCTTCCGCAACGGGAAAGAAGTGTTCGACCGCGACCTGCTGGACATGCGTATCGTCACCGAAGAGATTGTGGTGAAGAACCACAACGCCGTGGGCCGCCGTCTGGCGCAGTTGAAGCTGACCGACCACGGCTGTTTCCTCAACCGCGTGATCCGCAGCCAGATTGAAATGCCTATCGACGATAACGTGGTGCTTAATAAAGGCGATGTGTTGCAGGTCAGCGGCGATGCCCGACGTGTTAAAACCGTTGCCGACCGTATCGGCTTTATCTCGATTCACAGTCAGGTGACGGACCTGTTAGCCTTCTGCGCCTTCTTCATTGTTGGCCTGATGATCGGAATGATCACCTTCCAGTTCAGTAACTTTAGCTTCGGCATCGGTAACGCTGCCGGTCTGCTGTTCGCCGGGATCATGCTGGGCTTCCTGCGAGCGAACCATCCCACCTTCGGCTACATCCCTCAGGGAGCGCTGAACATGGTGAAAGAGTTCGGTCTGATGGTCTTTATGGCGGGTGTCGGCTTAAGCGCCGGGAGCGGCATTGGCAATGGCCTGGGTGCGGTCGGCTGGCAAATGTTGGTTTCCGGACTTATAGTCAGCCTGGTACCGGTAGTCATCTGCTTCCTGTTCGGCGCCTACGTGCTCCGCATGAACCGCGCCCTGCTCTTCGGCGCGATGATGGGCGCGCGCACCTGCGCACCGGCAATGGAGATCATCAGCGACACCGCGCGCAGCAACATCCCGGCGCTGGGCTATGCAGGCACCTACGCCATCGCAAACGTGCTGCTGACGCTGGCAGGTACGCTGATCATCATTATTTGGCCAGGACTCGGATAAATCTCAAGATTGCGTGTGGCTGAAAAAATTTTCGTTACGCGCAGAACTTTTTACGCAGGGTGCAGTCATAACTAGTGCCACTGCTTTTCTTTGATGTCCCCAATTTGTGGAGCCCATCAACCCCGCCATTTTTGGTTCAAGGTTGATGGGTTTTTTGTTTCCTGAAATTAATACCCTTCCCTATCAATTACTTATAACACTACCTTATTTTCCAGGGCGGTATAGCTGATCTTCTTGCGCGGTTAAATTTTGCCTGGTCAATATCTTAAAAGAACAACGATTGAGCGTAGATATGATCGGGTTTGAACTTCGATACAGGCAGCTGGCATAAGCTGGAACGAATTAATCCACCTGATGACAGGAAAAGGAATGAAGGCTTCATCCGGGGATAGCGACAGAAGTCTACATAAAGCTCGCTCACCACTCCAATTTCGGAATCGCTCTTCTGAAACCGGAATTTATTTAGGTCCCATGTATGCGTTCACATATGGCTCGCGGCTGTATTGAGGTTATTGACGGTGGATATCACTACCCTTGCCTGTAAATGGGGCTCAACACTACTTAAGGCCGTCTGGTTTGTGTTACTTAGCTTTCTGGCAGGACGTATGCTGGGTCCTTCAACAGCTTATATTAACCACGACGTTGCAACTGCTATTTGCGGATTTATCTATGGTGATATTAATGCGGAGACAATGTACGAAACATATACAAATATTGATATTTTAATTCTGTTAACATCTGCAACGATCGTCTGTCTCATAACATTGAAGATATTCAACAAAACCAGGAATCATTAATCTTCTAATCCCGCCCTGTCTGTGGCTCAAAGACGACGGCTCAACGTAATGGTACTTCACTGAGGACATTTATTTGCCCTTATTGCCCTTCACTCACTCGCCACAAACATATATGATTTAGTGTATATGACAAAAACCACGCAGGATCGCCAGATGCTTCACCCCGTTCAGCTCTTCAAAACCCTCTCCGACGAAACGCGCCTCTCCATCCTCATGCTTCTGCGTGAAGCGGGCGAGCTGTGCGTCTGCGATCTCTGCTCCGCTACCAACGAGCCGCAGCCGAAAGTCTCCCGCCATATGGCATTGCTGCGTGAGGCCGGGCTGGTCATCGATCGTCGTGAGGGTAAATGGATCTACTACCGTCTCTCTCCCAACATGCCCGCGTGGGCGGCAACCGTTATCGATAACAGCTGGAACTGCCTGCGAGAAGAGACACGTATGAAGCTGAAAAACCGCCTCCCGGGCTCGTGCTGACCACAACACATTCACAAAAACAGATATAACGGAGTAAAAGATGTTTCTGGCAGGGGCTATTTTTCTGTTTACGCTGGTACTGGTTATCTGGCAGCCCAAAGGGCTCAGTATCGGCTGGAGTGCCACCATTGGCGCCGCGCTGGCGCTGGCGAGCGGTGTGATCCACGTTAACGATATTCCGGTGGTCTGGAACATCGTCTGGAATGCGACGGCCACGTTTATCGCGGTAATCGTTATCAGTTTGCTGCTGGATGAGTCCGGTTTTTTCGAGTGGGCGGCGCTGCACGTTGCTCGCTGGGGAAACGGTCGCGGGCGGTTGCTGTTTACCTGGATCGTGCTGCTGGGTGCGGCCGTGGCGGCGCTGTTCGCCAATGACGGTGCGGCATTGATCCTGACACCTATCGTTATCGCCATGCTGCTGGCGCTGGGGTTCAGCAAGCAGGCCACGCTGGCGTTCGTGATGGCGGCGGGATTTATCGCCGATACCGCCAGCCTGCCGCTGATTGTCTCCAACCTGGTCAACATCGTCTCAGCGGACTTCTTTAAGCTGGGCTTTAGCGAATACGCCTCGGTGATGATCCCGGTTGATATCGCCGCAATTGCCGCGACGCTGGTGATGCTGCATCTGTTCTTCCGCAAGGAAATACCGCCGGAATATGACCTGGCAAAACTCCGCGAGCCCGCACGGGCCATTCATGACCTGCCGACGTTCAGAACGGGCTGGATCGTGCTGCTGCTACTGCTCGTCGGTTTCTTTGTGCTTGAACCTCTGGGTATCCCGGTCAGCGCTATCGCAACAACTGGCGCGCTGATTTTATTTGCCGTTGCGAAACGCGGGCACGCCATTAACACCGGGAAAGTGCTGCGCGGCGCACCCTGGCAGATCGTTATCTTTTCGCTGGGGATGTATCTGGTGGTGTATGGCCTGCGTAATGCCGGGCTGACGGAGTCTCTTTCAGGCGTTCTTGATCGCTTAGCCGGACACGGACTCTGGGCCACTACGCTGGGAACCGGATTTATCACCGCCTTTCTGTCATCCATAATGAACAATATGCCAACGGTATTGATCGGCGCGCTCTCCATTGAGGGTAGTGCGGCAACAGGCTTGATTAAGGAGGCGATGATTTACGCTAACGTGATTGGCTGCGATCTGGGGCCGAAAATCACCCCCATTGGTAGCCTGGCTACCCTGCTATGGCTTCATGTGCTGGCACAGAAAAACATGACCATTACCTGGGGCTACTATTTCAGGACGGGCATCATAATGACGCTGCCGGTTCTGTTTGTGACGCTCGCCGCGCTGGCGCTACGTCTCTCCTTCACACTGTAATGAGTAACGGATATGAGCAACATCACTATCTACCACAACCCGGCCTGCGGCACGTCGCGCAATACGCTGGAGATGATCCGCAACAGCGGTACGGAACCCGAAATTATTCTCTATCTTGAGAACCCACCGTCGCGTGATGAACTGACCAGGCTGATTGCAGACATGGGGATTCCCGTGTGCGATCTGCTGCGCAAAAACGTCGAGCCTTACGAGCAACTGGGCCTTGCCGGGGGAAATTTCACCGATGACCAGCTTATTGATTTCATGCTGCTATACCCCATTCTGATTAACCGTCCGATTGTGGTGACGCCGCTGGGTACACGTCTGTGCCGCCCTTCTGAAGTCGTTCTCGACATCCTTCCGGACGCGCAAAAAGGGGCATTTACAAAGGAAGATGGCGAAGTCGTCGTTGACGCCAGCGGGAAAAAAATCTCCTGACATCAGGCGTGGCCAGGGCGAGCGCTATCAGACGGTATCCTCGCCTGCAATCCGTCCCACTATCGCCCGGATCTCCTCCCGGGTTAACGGCGACCGGTCGGTTACAAAATGCAGCGTCATCCCCTCGATAAACGCATCCAGCGCACGGGCGGTGGCTGGATCAAACCACTGCTTAAGCGTAGTCTGGCTCATCTTCATCCAGTCCTGCATCACCGTTTTCAGCGCGGCGCTGCGGTGCATAAAAGCGTACAGCTGATACATCAGCGCCATATTGTGTGGCGTGGTCACGGCTGAACTGTGGATCAGCGTGGTAATGGCCTCGCACGCCCTCTCCCGCCCGGTCACCCCCGCGAAGAAATCCCGGTACTGCTGAGACATCTGCTGCGTAAACCACGTGAACGCCTCCTCCAGAAGCGACTCCATCCCGTCGAAATAGTAGGTCATCGACCCCAGCGGTACGCCTGCGCAGGTGGCAATTTTGCGGTGCGTGACGGCATGAATACCGTGCTCAGCAATGGTGTCCAGCGTCGCCTGGAGTATCTTCTCGCGGCGGTTAGGGTCGTTCGGTGGTCTGCTCATAAAATCCTCATCCAGTTTGTGTACAAATGTACACAAAGTTGCTAGTGTTGTCGCTATTGTTGTACTTCTGGTGCTGATCCCAATGACGCTAACTTCTCCTCGCAAAGCCCTGCATCTACGCATGTGGGCGCTGTTTATGTTCTTCTTCATCCCCGGGCTGCTGATGGCTTCCTGGGCAACGCGCACCCCGGCAATCCGCGATACGCTGTCCGTCTCGACGGCGGAGATGGGGATCGTACTGTTTGGCCTGTCGATTGGCTCGATGAGCGGCATCCTCTGCTCGGCCTGGCTGGTGAAGCGCTTTGGCACGCGCGCGGTGATCCGTACCACCATGTGCTGCGCCGTGGTGGGAATGTTCGCTTTGAGCGTGGCGCTGTGGTTCGCCTCGCCGCTGATGTTTGCCCTTGGGCTGATGGTATTTGGCGGCAGCTTTGGTGCGGCTGAAGTGGCCATTAACGTCGAGGGGGCCGCCGTCGAACAGGCGATGAACAAAACGGTGCTGCCCATGATGCATGGCTTTTACAGTCTCGGCACGCTGGCGGGCGCGGGCGTGGGGATGGCGCTGACGGCGCTGGGCATTGCGGCCAATGTGCACATTTTGCTGGCGGCGCTGGTCTGTATTATCCCGATCCTCACCGGCATCAGGGCTATTCCCGCAGGCACAGGACAACACGCCTCGGACGAACAGAAGTCTGCGGCAAAAGGGTTGCCCTTCTATCGTGATTTCCAGCTAATGCTGATTGGCGTGGTGGTGCTGGCGATGGCATTTGCTGAAGGCTCCGCCAACGACTGGCTACCGTTGCTGATGGTGGACGGGCACGGATTTAGCCCCACCTCCGGCTCGCTGATCTACGCTGGATTTACGCTCGGCATGACCGTCGGACGCTTTACCGGCGGCTGGTTTATCGACCGTTACAGCCGCGTGGCGGTCGTCCGTGCCAGCGCCCTGCTGGGTGGGCTGGGCATCGCGATGATCATCTTTGTGGATGTGGACTGGATTGCCGGTGTGTCGGTGATCCTGTGGGGGCTGGGCGCCTCCCTTGGCTTCCCGCTGACCATTTCCGCTGCCAGCGATACCGGTCCCGATGCGCCGACGCGCGTGAGCGTTGTGGCGACCACGGGCTACCTTGCCTTCCTGGTGGGGCCACCGTTGCTTGGATTCCTCGGTGAGCACTACGGGTTGCGCAGCGCCATGCTGGTGGTGTTAGGGTTAGTGATTATTGCCGCCCTGGTGGCGCGTGCGGTGGCAAAACCGGAAGCAGAACAAACGACAATGGAGAAGGGATATGAGCGTTAAACTGATTGCAGTCGACATGGATGGCTCCTTCCTGAGCGATGCGAAAACCTATAATCGCGCGCGTTTTCTGGCGCAGTACGCGCGCATGAAAGCGCAAGGCATCCGTTTTGTGGTCGCCAGCGGAAACCAGTACTACCAGCTGATCTCATTTTTCCCCGAGATCGCCCATGAAATCGCCTTCGTCGCCGAAAACGGCGGCTGGGTGGTGGATGCGGGCGAAGACGTGTTTAACGGCGAACTGTCGAAAGAGCATTTTCTGACCGTCGCCACCCTGTTAAACGACGTGCCCGGCATTGAGATAATTGCCTGCGGAAAAAACAGCGCCTACACGCTGAAAACGTATAACGACCTCTTCAAAGAGATTGCGGCGAAATACTATCACCGCCTTGAAAGCGTCAGCAGCTTTGACAACCTCAACGATATTTTCTTCAAGTTCGGGCTTAACGTCTCTGACGACGAAATACCGCGCATTCAGGCGCTGCTGCATGAGAAGCTTGGCGACATCATGGTGCCGGTGACCACGGGTCACGGCAGTATCGACCTGATAATCCCTGGCGTGCACAAAGCTAACGGCCTGCGGATCCTGCAAGCGCGCTGGGGCATTGAGGACAGTGAAGTGGTGGCCTTTGGCGACAGCGGTAACGACGTGGAGATGCTGCGCCAGGCTGGGTTTGGCTTCGCGATGGCCAACGCCAGACCGCATATAAAGGCTGTGGCCCGCTATGAAGCGCCAAATAATAATGACGAAGGGGTGCTGGACGTGATTGATATGGTGCTGGAGGGGGAGGCGCCGTTTAATTGATTCCGTGCGGTCTGGTGCCCTCACCCTAACCCTCTCCCACAGGGCTGAGGGTTCCCCACAAAATAATGCCTGCACAGATGGCCCCCTCTCCCTTGAGGGAGAGGGCTGGGGTGAGGGGGAACATACGGCTCTGGTGGTCATTCCGTTCACTTTATGTTCCTTGCTACTCTGTCACGACATGACCGGTGAACGTGCCAGGGTGGCTCAGTCGCCACCACCCTGGCGACCCGGGCTTCCGGCGGAAAATCGCCGCTTCGCGGTGCCTTCGGCTTATTCCTTCCGGCTTATCGGGGACGGGCGGAGGTAACATCCCTGTAAAGCCCGCCCTCTCGGCGCATCCCTGCGCCTCGCCCCGGCCTACAGGAAACGCCTCAGCGATTTACAGCCGGACCGAGGCATCGCTGAAAGCCCTCAGTTATTCTGAGGCAACGTTATCGCTTTTGCTTTCAAATTACTGGGGATCCCTCAGCCCACAGGGAGAGGGAGAATATCAACACCGGGCGATACAGCATCAATCTTCCAGTGAATACGGCAGCGGCTCAATGCTGAGCGTGTTTGCATCGTCCCGCACGCGGAACACGCTGTCGGGCTCCATATCATTATTCATGACAACCTGCACCAGCAGGCGGCCATCATCGAGCTGGACGGCGGCTAACACGGTGCCGGTACGGCGCCAGTTTTCGCCCATCTTCATCTCGAGATCTTCACCCGCTTCCGGCACACGGCTGGCGTGACCAGCCAGCGTCCACAGGGCACGTTTGTTCGCGCCGCGGAATTTCGCACGCGCCACCATTTCCTGTCCGGTGTAGCAGCCCTTCTTAAAGCTGATACCACCCAGCGCCTGGATGTTTGTCGCCTGCGGGATAAACTGCGCGCTGTTTGCCGCGTCAATAACTGGCAGGCCCGCTTCGATGTTCAGCGCCAGCCACTGCTGGCTGTTGTTGAGCTGTGCTTCACCGCGCAGGGCGTCAGTGACGCGTTCCGCCGTTGCTTCGTCGGTTACCAGCAGGAAGCGCTCCGCAGGGTGTTCGAACCACAGAATGGAGGTTTCTCCCTCGCTGATCAGCTGTTTTCCGGCATCCGGTAGCTCGGCAAACAGGTTTTTCAGCGCTGCACGCGCCTGGAAACCCGCGACCCCCAGCAGAACGTGTTCATCGTCCGGGGCGATGGTGACTTTAGAAAAGACCGCGTATTTTTTCAGCTCTTTAAGCTGGGCGTCACGCAGGCTGCGACGCTCAATCAAGGCGAATCCGTCCTGACGGCGGAACAGACGCAGGTTGCTCCACATTTTGCCTTTTGGATCGCAATGCGCGGCCAACAGATGCTGGTGCTCAGTCAACTGCGCCACGTCCGCCGTGACCTGGCCTTGCAGGTATTTTTCGCTGTCCGCACCGGTCAGTGTCGCCAGTGCCCAGTCATCAAGAGTAATCAGCGTCAGCGGCAGACGCGCAGAGGCGGCGGGCTGGCGAGGAGAAAATGGTGTAAATGCCATAGTGATGTCCTGAATTGCTTAACGCTTTGATAATACCTAATGGTAAAAGAGACTGTATTCAATGCAAGCGCTTTCAGCAGGCCATTCGTGCCATTACGCGGTTATGCGTGGCGCTACGCAAAATAGTGTAATCCGCTGTCTTTATAAGGATTATTCAGGAAGCTTGCTCGAGGTTCGCAATATTCCAGTAAAGAAACGGTCAAAAACACGTTACACTAGCAGGTGTTCCCGAAGAGCAATAATGAATACCGAACGGGATACCGACTGTGCCAAACGTAATGCAGGAAACAGAACATGGATATTAACAACAAGGCCCGTATTCACTGGGCGTGCCGTCGCGGCATGCGTGAACTTGATATCTCCATCATGCCTTTCTTCGAGTATGAGTACGACAGCTTAAGCGATGACGATAAGCGCCTGTTTGTCCGTCTGCTTGAGTCCGACGATCCGGATTTATTCAACTGGCTGATGAATCACGGCAAGCCCGCCGACACCGAGTTGCAACGGATGGTGCAATTAATTCAAACACGGAATCAGGAACGTGGTCCTGTGGCAATCTGATCTTCGCGTCTCGTGGCGCTCACAGTGGATGTCCTTACTGCTCCACGGTCTGGTCGCGGCAATGGTGTTATTGGTGCCGTGGCCGCTAAGCTATACCCCTCTGTGGCTGCTTTTGCTGTCGTTTGTAGTGTTTGACAGCGTGCGCAGCCAGCGTCGAATCAACGCCCGTCAGGGGGAAATTAAGCTGCTGATGGATTCTCGCCTGCGCTGGCAGGGAAAAGAGTGGGAAATGATAGGGACGCCGTGGATGCTCAACACCGGGATGATGCTACGGCTGCGTCGGGTCGAGGACAATCGTCGCCAGCACCTGTGGCTGGCAGCAGACAGTATGGATCCTGCGGAGTGGCGAGATCTGCGCCGGTTGATCGTGCAACAGCCGACGCAGGAGTAAATCAGCTGAACTGCTCGGCCATCTCACCCAGAATCTGCTCGCACCAGCTCTGGAGGCGCTCGTCGCTAAGATCGTACTGGTTGGTTTCATCCAGCGCGAGCCCGACAAACAGCTGACCGTCGGCAATAATCGGTTTTTGACTGGTGAACTCATAGCCTTCCGTAGGCCAGTAGCCGATAAAGGTCGCGCCCTTTGGCGCCAGTTTGTCGTGCAGCATGCCGAGTGCGTCAAGGAACCACTCCCCGTAGCCCAACTGGTCGCCCATGCCGTACATCGCAATGATTTTGCCTTCAAAATTGACTGAATCGAGCTGATCCCAGATGGCTTCCCAGTCTTCCTGAATCTCACCAAAGTCCCAGGTAGGGATACCCAGAATCAGCACATCGTACTGCTCCATCAAGGCAACCGCGTCATCTTTCAGGTTATGCAACGTCACCAGTTCCGGGCCAATAATGTCGCGAATTTTCTCCGCCGCCATTTCGGTGTAGCAGGTGCTGGAACCATAGAACAGACCAATATTCATCGCGTAACTATCTCAATTCTTGCTATGACTTTGCGCGTAGTGTACCAGAAACCGATGGCAATCAGGCATAATGGCCAGATTGCAGAACCATAGGGGTTGATGTGGAAAAGGATCTCGCACTCATCGAACAGTTTCTCGACGCGCTGTGGCTGGAGAAAAACCTCGCTGAAAATACGCTTAGCGCCTATCGTCGGGATCTCACTTTGCTGGTCGAGTGGCTGGCGCACCGGGGGCTGACGCTTGAAAGCGCACAAAGTGATGACCTGCAAGGGTTACTGGCTGAGCGGATGGAAGGGGGGTACAAAGCCACCAGCTCCGCACGTCTGCTGAGCGCCATGCGCCGCCTGTTCCAGCACCTTTACCGCGAGAAGAGCCGCGCGGATGATCCCAGCGCACTGCTGGCATCGCCTAAACTGCCTCAGCGGCTGCCAAAAGATCTCAGCGAAGCGCAAGTTGAGAGATTATTACAGTCGCCCGCAGTTGACCTTCCGCTGGAGTTACGCGATAAAGCCATGCTTGAACTATTGTATGCCACGGGCTTGCGCGTTTCTGAGCTGGTGGGCCTGACGATGAGCGATATCAGCCTGCGTCAGGGCGTGGTGCGCGTTATCGGTAAAGGGAACAAAGAACGGCTGGTGCCGCTGGGTGAAGAGGCGGTCTACTGGCTGGAGACGTATCTGGAACACGGGCGTCCGTGGCTGCTGAACGGCGTCTCCATAGATGTATTATTCCCGAGCCAGCGCGCGCAGCAGATGACGCGACAAACGTTCTGGCATCGCATTAAACATTACGCCACACTGGCGGGTATTGACAGTGAGAAGCTGTCGCCGCACGTTTTGCGTCACGCCTTCGCGACGCATCTGTTAAACCACGGCGCGGATTTACGCGTGGTGCAGATGTTGCTTGGACACAGCGATCTTTCAACGACGCAAATATACACCCATGTCGCGACGGAACGCCTGCGGCAGCTACACCAACAGCACCACCCTCGCGCGTGAGTGCCGACGAATTGTTACAGGATCATATATGAAAAAGTCTTTAGCGCTGTTCACCCTGCTGGCAGCTTCGGTTTCCGGTTTTGCCCATGCGGATGATGCCGCCATTAAACAGTCTCTGACGAAACTCGGCGTCGCCAGCAGCGAGATCCAGCCAGCGCCGGTGGCTGGCATGAAAACGGTGCTGACCAACAGCGGCGTGCTGTACGTGACCGAAGACGGAAAGCACATCATTCAGGGGCCAATGTA
Organism: Enterobacter cloacae complex sp. P29RS; assembly: GCF_014893445.1. Lineage (NCBI taxonomy): Bacteria > Pseudomonadati > Pseudomonadota > Gammaproteobacteria > Enterobacterales > Enterobacteriaceae > Enterobacter > Enterobacter cloacae complex sp. P29RS. Next base: position 86,166 of record NZ_JADBPZ010000015.1, read on the forward strand.
CGACGTGAGCGGTGCGCAGCCGGTGAACGTCACCAACCAGCTACTGATGAAAAACCTGAATGCGCTCGAAAAAGAGATGATTGTCTACAAAGCGGCGCAGGAAAAGCACGTCATTACCGTCTTCACCGACATCACCTGCGGCTACTGCCACAAGCTGCATGAAGAGATGAAAGACTACAACGCGCTGGGCATTACCGTGCGTTACCTGGCCTTCCCACGCGCTGGCGTGCAGAGTCAGCCTGAGCAGGATATGAAAGCGATCTGGTGTGCGAAAGACCGCAACAAGGCCTTTGATGATGCGATGAACGGTAAAGGCGTGAAGCCCGCCTCCTGCGATATCGACATCGCTAACCACTACGCGCTGGGCGTACAGTTTGGCGTGAGCGGTACGCCAGCCATTGTGCTGAGCAACGGCTATGTGGTGCCGGGCTACCAGGGGCCAAAAGAGATGAAAGCGTTCCTCGACGAACACCAGAAACAGACGGGTGGTAAATAATTCGCGTGAAAGCCCCGATAAAACTGCGCCGCCGCGATGCGATTGAAACCGCGGATTTACCAGATACGCTTCCGCTGCTGTTAAAGCGGTTGTACGCCAGCCGTGGCGTGCGTACGGCAAGCGATCTTGAGCGCAGCGTTAAAGGCATGCTGCCCTGGCAAGCGCTGAGTGGCATCGAAAAAGCGACTGAAATGCTCTACGACGCGTTCCGTGACGGGACGCGGATTGTCGTGGTGGGCGATTTCGATGCCGACGGCGCAACCAGTACCGCGCTGAGCGTACTCAGCCTGCGTGCGCTGGGCTGCGATAACGTGGCTTACCTGGTGCCGAACCGGTTTGAAGACGGCTACGGCCTCAGCCCGGAAGTGGTCGATCAGGCCCATGCCCGTGGTGCACAGATGATCATGACCGTGGATAACGGGATCTCTTCTCATGCGGGGGTCGATCATGCCCATGCGCTGGGGATCCCGGTACTGGTCACCGATCACCACCTGCCAGGAGAAACCCTGCCAGACGCCGAAGCCATCATTAACCCGAACCTGCGCGACTGCGATTTCCCGTCGAAATCGCTGGCCGGAGTAGGGGTGGCGTTTTATCTGATGCTGGCGTTACGCACGTTGCTGCGTGATAAGGGCTGGTTCGAATCGCGCGGGATTGCCGTGCCGAATCTTGCGGAGTATCTCGATCTGGTGGCGCTGGGAACCGTGGCGGACGTGGTGCCGCTCGATACCAATAACCGTATTCTCACCTGGCAGGGCTTGAGCCGCATTCGGGCGGGCAAATGCCGTCCGGGGATCAAGGCGCTGCTGGAAATTGCCAACCGCGATCCGCTGAAGCTTGCGGCAAGCGATTTGGGTTTTGCCCTCGGCCCGCGCCTGAACGCGGCGGGGCGGCTGGACGATATGTCGGTTGGCGTTGCGCTGCTCCTGTGCGACAACATCGGCGAAGCGCGCGTGCTGGCCAGTGAGCTGGACGCACTCAACCAGACCCGTAAAGAGATTGAGCAGGGGATGCAGGCCGAAGCGCTGACCCTGTGCGAAAAGCTGGAGCGCAGCGGCGATAACCTGCCGGGTGGGCTGGCGATGTATCACCCCGAATGGCACCAGGGCGTGGTGGGCATTCTGGCGTCGCGCATTAAAGAGCGTTTCCACCGCCCGGTGATCGCGTTCGCCCCCGCCGGGGACGGCACGCTGAAAGGCTCTGGTCGTTCCATTCAGGGGCTGCATATGCGCGATGCGCTGGAGCGTCTGGATACGCTGCATCCGGGGTTGATGATTAAGTTCGGCGGTCACGCGATGGCGGCAGGCCTGTCGCTGGAAGAGGCGAAGTTCGACGAGTTCCAGCGTCTGTTTGGCGAACTGGTCACCGAGTGGATCGATCCGTCTCTGTTGCAGGGTGAAGTGGTTTCTGACGGCGAGCTTTCTCCGGCTGAAATGACCATGGAGGTGGCGCAGATGCTGCGCGATGCCGGCCCGTGGGGGCAGATGTTCCCGGAGCCGCTTTTCGACGGACGTTTTCGTTTGCTGCAACAGCGCATCGTGGGCGAACGCCATCTCAAAGTGATGGTGGAACCGGTCGGCGGCGGGCCGCTGCTCGACGGCATCGCCTTTAACGTTGATACCTCCATCTGGCCGGACAACGGCGTGCGCGAGGTTGAGCTGGCCTATAAGCTGGATATTAACGAGTTCCGCGGTAACCGCACCCTTCAGATCATCATCGACAATATCTGGCCAATTTAGCGTCAGTAATCTCTATAAAAAAGGGCGTGGATTCGGTACAATCCCGCTCTTATCACCGCATTTTGACAAGCTCATAAAAGAAAACAGACCATGTTTGAAATTAATCCGGTAAAAAACCGCATTCAGGACCTCACGGAGCGCTCTGACGTTCTTAGGGGGTATCTTTGACTACGATGCCAAGAAAGAGCGTCTCGAAGAAGTAAACGCCGAGCTGGAACAGCCGGACGTCTGGAACGAACCTGAACGCGCGCAGGCGCTGGGTAAAGAACGTTCCTCCCTCGAAGCCATCGTAGATACGCTGGATCAAATGGCGCAGGGTCTGGAAGATGTTTCTGGGCTGCTGGAGCTGGCTGTCGAAGCCGACGACGAAGAAACCTTTAACGAAGCCGTGGCAGAGCTCGACGTGCTGGAAGAGAAGCTGGCGCAGCTGGAATTCCGTCGCATGTTCTCCGGCGAATACGACAGCGCTGACTGCTATCTCGATATTCAGGCAGGCTCTGGCGGTACCGAAGCGCAGGACTGGGCCAGCATGCTGATGCGCATGTACCTGCGCTGGGCTGAAGCGCGCGGTTTCAAAACCGAGATTATCGAAGAGTCCGAAGGTGAAGTGGCGGGTATCAAGTCCGTCACCATTAAGATTGTTGGCGATTACGCCTACGGTTGGCTGCGTACTGAAACCGGCGTTCACCGCCTGGTGCGTAAGAGCCCGTTCGATTCCGGTGGCCGTCGCCACACCTCCTTCAGCTCCGCGTTTGTCTACCCGGAAGTGGATGAAGATATCGATATCGACATCAACCCGGCGGACCTGCGCATCGACGTTTACCGCGCATCCGGCGCGGGCGGTCAGCACGTTAACCGTACGGAATCTGCGGTGCGTATTACCCACATTCCAACCGGGCTGGTAACACAGTGCCAGAACGACCGTTCCCAGCATAAGAACAAAGACCAGGCCATGAAGCAGATGAAAGCGAAGCTTTATGAGCTGGAGATGCAGAAGAAAAATGCTGAGAAGCAGGCGATGGAAGACAACAAGTCCGACATCGGCTGGGGCAGCCAGATCCGTTCTTACGTCCTTGATGACTCCCGCATCAAAGACCTGCGTACCGGGGTTGAAACCCGTAACACGCAGGCGGTGCTGGACGGCAGCCTGGATCAATTTATCGAAGCAAGTTTGAAAGCAGGGTTATGAGGAACCAACATGTCTGAACAACAATCACAGGGCGCTGACGCGGTAGTCGATCTTAATAACGAACTGAAAACCCGCCGCGAGAAGCTGGCAGCGCTGCGCGAGCAGGGCGTGCCGTTCCCGAACGATTTTCGTCGTGACCACACCTCAGACCAACTGCACGCAGACTTCGACGGTAAAGAGAACGAAGAGCTTGAAGCGCTGAACGTTGAAGTGTCCGTGGCGGGCCGCATGATGACCCGACGTATCATGGGTAAAGCCTCCTTCGTGACCTTACAGGACGTTGGTGGCCGCATTCAGCTGTACGTCTCTCGTGACGACCTGCCGGAAGGCATCTACAACGAGCAGTTCAAGAAGTGGGACCTCGGCGACATCCTGGGCGCAAAAGGTAAACTGTTCAAAACTAAGACCGGTGAACTGTCTATCCACTGTACCGAACTGCGTCTGCTGACCAAAGCCCTGCGCCCGCTGCCGGACAAGTTCCACGGTTTGCAGGATCAGGAAGCGCGCTATCGTCAGCGCTACCTGGATCTCATCTCTAATGATGAATCCCGTAAGACCTTCAAAATTCGCTCCCAGATCATGGCCGGTATTCGCCAGTTCATGGTTAACCGCGACTTTATGGAAGTAGAAACCCCAATGATGCAGGTGATCCCAGGCGGTGCCTCTGCCCGTCCGTTCATCACCCATCACAACGCCCTGGACCTGGACATGTACCTGCGTATCGCGCCGGAACTGTATCTGAAGCGTCTGGTGGTAGGAGGTTTCGACCGCGTGTTTGAAATCAACCGTAACTTCCGTAACGAAGGTATTTCCGTACGTCATAACCCAGAGTTCACCATGATGGAACTCTATATGGCGTATGCGGATTACAAAGATCTGATCGAGCTGACCGAATCCCTGTTCCGTACCCTGGCGCAGGATATTCTGGGCACCACGCAGGTCCCTTACGGTGAAGAAGTGTTCGACTTCGGCAAGCCGTTCGAAAAACTGACCATGCGCGAAGCGATCAAGAAATACCGTCCGGAAACCAATATGGCGGATCTGGATAACTTCGACTCTGCGAAAGCGATCGCTGAAAGCATCGGTATTAAGGTTGAGAAGAGCTGGGGTCTGGGCCGTATCGTGACCGAGATCTTCGAAGAAGTGGCCGAAGCGCACCTGATTCAGCCGACCTTCATCACCGAATACCCGGCGGAAGTGTCTCCGCTGGCGCGTCGTAATGACGAGAACCCGGAAATCACTGACCGCTTCGAATTCTTCATCGGTGGCCGCGAAATCGGTAACGGTTTTAGCGAGCTGAACGATGCAGAAGATCAGGCGCAGCGTTTCCAGGATCAGGTTAACGCGAAAGCGGCAGGCGACGACGAAGCGATGTTCTTCGACGAAGACTACGTAACCGCGCTGGAACACGGCCTGCCGCCGACGGCTGGCCTGGGTATTGGTATCGACCGTATGGTGATGCTGTTCACCAACAGCCACACCATTCGCGACGTGATCCTTTTCCCGGCGATGCGTCCGGTGAAATAAGCCGTTAAGACGTAAAAAAAGCCCCGTGCGTTTATCGCCGGGGCTTTTTTATTGCGCCGCAAAAGCGCTGAGTTTTTCGCGCGCAGTGTTCGCTTCCTGCACCATCCAGGGACTAAATGCCCACGGTGTGGCGTCCAGCGCGCGGAAGAGCGCGTCCAGCTCCACCCACTGATACTCCATCACTTCGTCGCTATTGATTGCGAGGGTATTCGTTACGCGGGCGGCATAGACCGGGCAGATTTCGTTTTCAACGATCCCTGAAGGGTCGGCTTCACGGTAGCGGAACTCCGGGGCAACGGGAGTGATGTCTATGATTTCGGCGCCGACTTCAAAGCGGCAGCGGCGGATAATCGCCTGCTCTGTCGCTTCGTCGGCCTGTGGATGTCCGCAAACGGAGTTGGTCCACACGCCGGGCCAGGCTTTTTTACTTAAGGCGCGCCGGGTAATCAGACATTCTCCGTTAGCGTTAAACAGCCATGAAGAGAAGGCCAGGTGAAGCGGGGTGTGTGACGTGTGCGCGGCGTACTTCTCCTGAGTGCCAATCACCTTTCCCTGGTCATTTACCAAAATAACGTGTTCTTGAATACTCATTGATGCTCCAGTGCCATAATGCTTAATGGTTCAGCACCATCAGCGGAATTATTATACTGCATTCTTATGCAAACGGTTTGGCCCACAGAGCGGAAAAGGGCATGACCCGCATCAGTTTGGGCTGCTATCATAGTGCGCCATTCACGCTGACCGAGGAGCTGTTTTGTTTGCAGGAAGCCTGACGAGAAACCCGATCATTGCCGTTTTCTGCCTGACGCTGACGCTACTTGTAGCAGGATGCTCGGGGAGTAAATCTTCGGATATGGGCAGTTATTCCGGTGCCGTCTATACCGTTAAGCGCGGGGACACGCTCTACCGCATCTCACGTGCCACGGGGACCAGCGTGAAGGAGCTGGCGCGCCTGAATAATATCTCTCCACCGTATACCATTGAGATAGGGCAAAAGCTCAAGGTTAACGGCGGTTCCTCCTCAGGGAAAAAGTCCTCAACGCGTAAAACAGCCAAAGTGACGCCATCCTATCAGGTGCCTAAATCATCCTGGCCGCCGGTCGGTCAGCGCTGCTGGATCTGGCCTGCAAGCGGAAAAGTGGTTGCGCCGTACTCGCTCTCGGAAGGGGGCAATAAAGGTATTGATATCGCTGCCGCACGCGGCACGCCGGTTTACGCTTCAGGGGCCGGAAAGGTGGTCTATGTCGGTAACCAGCTTCGTGGATACGGTAACCTGATCATGATTAAGCATGGTGAGGACTACATTACGGCATATGCGCATAACGACACGATGTTGGTGAATAATGGCCAGAACGTGAAGGCGGGGCAGAAGATTGCGACCATGGGCAGTACCGGGACGGATACGGTGAAGCTGCATTTCCAGATCCGCTATAAGGCCACGGCCATCGATCCGCAGCGTTATCTTCCGGCGCAGGGCAGTAAACCGAAGTGCTAAGTGATTATTTAATCGCCACTTAGTGGGGTAAAGGCTTGTATGAAGAGGCGTAAGGTCTATAATGCCTTACGCACTTCAAAGCGGGCGTAGTTCAATGGTAGAACGAGAGCTTCCCAAGCTCTATACGAGGGTTCGATTCCCTTCGCCCGCTCCAGTCTCCTCATAAATCAAGAAGTTATATTTCATCAGTTAGTTACGTTGCTCTGCTTTAGCAGGTACAACTAAAACTACCCACTGTTCTATACCCGTACCTGTCGCGTGATAGGTCTGTGGTACAAGGGAACATATCCTCACGCTGGCGGTGGTTCCAGGTTCTTACCGCGATAGTACAACAACGAACAAAAAGCCGCATACCTGGCATAACTCCCGAACAGATTGAACACACGCATTTAAGCCCGATGTGTGGCCCTATGAGCCACGTAAACAGGTGAATAGTGGTAATGCCCCGGTAGCTACAGATCCGGCTCTGCCAGCGCTTTGCTCACGCTCCGAAAGGTACACGAGCACCCTGATAAGGTGTGATCCCCCTGACAATCTGATTTGGTCACTGGTGACTTTCGCAAAGCGAAACCAACTAGGTTGGCCTGTTGCAGTCGCTATGCTCCGCTTGTTGCTTCTACCACTAACGGGGCTTTATGGCTTCTATTGTCTGAAAGCTGATACATTGCACAAACATCATGTGGATTACTGTAAAGTTCATCACTATGATTATGTGTGCCATTGCCAGTTAAGAAATGCGGAGAGGACAATATGGATGTTACTGATGAGGCTTTGTTGAGTTCTGGCTTTACACCATCGGATTTGAAGAAGATAAAGAACAACGTTGAAAGCTATGGTGGAACGTTGGGGAATGCAATCAGGGACCTGGCTAGGCGATTTATTCTTGCCGTGTGGGTTGTATCCGGTTGCCTTGCTGTATTCATTTTTCTTGTGATGTTCGCATCTGAGCAGAGTGTTTTCTCTGGTGCTATTGGCCTTTCTTGTGGCGCAGCGGTTGCAATTTTTATACAACCGCCTGTACTTGCTTATAAATCTTGGCGATTCTGTAGAGCGAACAAATCTTAATTAGTACTGTTATCAGTAGCCAGAAGATCAAAAATGACTTTCGCTTTGACACCATATCCAGCGATTTTCATCGTTAGCTTAGGCTTGCTCATTGTGTCAACTTTTCGGTAGTAATCACGCGGCAGCCAACGGAATAATCGCCAAGCTCCGGGTTTCCTTGCTAAGCCGAAGATACTATAGACACTCGCCCCTAGAGTCACCGTATTATAAAGAGCTAATCCACTTTTTGGGCTAAACCCCATAAATTGCGCGGTCTCCATTGCGCCATCAGCAAAAATTCCTTCCGATTTGGATTGTTCACCATAGCGAAGATGGCTTGCTTCTTTTGTTATACCGTTAATACCATCAACAAATAAAACTGCTCCTGCAAGAACTCCAACAGGGGTCATAGTGGACATCATAACCATCCCACCAAATAATGCTGCTCCAGATACCACTATATGGATTGCCGAAATCACGTATCCGACGATTTTATTGTTTTCCCTGACAAACTCGACCTTTGCATAAAGTTGGGCGGCTCTGGTTCTTAACAGGCGTTCTTGTTCTTGCAGATTATCTGTTTCGGCACGCAGATTTTTGATGCATGCAATGCATTCTTCATCGGTTTTGGCCCGTCGTGCAGTTTCAAATTCTTTCTCTACGACCTGCCTTATCTCTTCGACAAACTTGATACGTGTTATCCCATCTTGCAAATAGAATGCTGATAGCCGATTTGCAGTTTCGACGAGTTTCCGGGCCTCCAGATTCACCATGGTATCTGACCATGTTCTGTTCCAGCCCCTGTTAAGCAACGCAATATCCATTAAAGACTCCTTTCCAAAATGTGTCTGGTCATTTTACGTGCAATAAGGTCGAAGACAACAGGAAATACTTACACAACCCGCCCCCCGTAGGTGTCCCGTCTCTTTATCCTCCCAGTTTCCATCCTCCTGCTTAAAATATCCCCGGCTCTATTATAGATCCGCTGAGTGGATCGATTAGCCGCCTAATAATCTCACTGGATCTGCATGAAATATCCTGGTGTTATCACTGCGTTACACTACTTTGCTTGCGTTGCAATTTGCCTCGCTTTATTACAACAGGCGAAACGCTGTCTTCCTGTGCCTTTGCCGTAACACTGCTGACTTGCTGGCAATGGTTGAGCGGTTAACAGAACGGGGTGTAGTTGTTCAGATCCACAAAGAGGATTTTAAGACCGGGAAGAACTCTCCAGCAGGTAATATGATGCTGACCGTACTGGCAGCAGTCGCACAGATGGAACGTGAAACGATGCTGGAGCGCCAGCGTGAAGGTTACGAAGCAGCAAAAGCCGCAGGCAGGATCACCGGACGGGGCAAAGGTCGCTCTATTGATCGTGAAGCCATTAAAGCAGAACTCGCAGCAGGTAAAACCATTCGTGCAATCGCAGAAAGCCACAACGTCAGCACCAGAACAGTCATGAACATTAAGGCCGAAGCCTGAACAATTCTAAAACATCCCCACTTTGACCTCGCTCCGGCGGGGTTTTTTATTGCCTGAAATCCACACCAGCGCGAGCACCACCACCAATAGCTCCGTATGCTCCACCAGAAACTCTACAGCTCGTCATCCCCCTCACAATTGTAAACTGACAGACCCATATCACAGCGTCCCGCTGATAGGCTCTCACAGGCCCAGAAATGGAGGGTTTTTCGTTGTCAAAAATTCCGACATAAACCACTAAAGGAAGGTAAGTGGCTTTCCTCTGTCAGAGGGTAGGGAGGTTTTAGCAAAGTTTGTACATGAATCAATACTAAGTGTTAATCAATACAAAGTACTTCTGACTTTCGCAAAGCGAAACCAACCATTGTCGTAATGTCCTTGCATCACCCAGATAGTAAGAAAGGGGAGATGGAATCTGCCGAAAAGTTTCGGCTGGATTGCTGTAAAGTTCATCATTATGATTGCTTGCATAATCAGCGATTGGAAAAACACTTTTGGGAAATAAGGGACGAGACGATATGAAAGTGACTGATGAGGCTTTGTTACGTTCAGGGTTTACGCAGCCCGAATTGCAGAAGATAAAAAGCAATAATGAAAAATATGGAGGAACGCCTGGAGAGGCCATAAATGACCTCGCTAGACGATTTGTTACCCTGGCGGGAGTGGTGGCTGTGTGTACCTTTACCCTACTGCTACTTTTCGTCTTCAGCTCACCTGATAGAGCAGCTGCATGGGGGCTGGCGATGATCTTTGGGGTTGCCATTATGTCCTTCGCACAGCCGCCGGTAATTTCCTATAAATCCTGGCGTTATCGAAAAAATACAAAGGATTAACGGGTTCCATTTTCTGCTGTTAACAGGTCGAAAATCACTTTTGCTTTAACGCCATAACCGACAATCTTCATTGTTAACTTAGGAGTGCTGATTGTGCTGACATTGCGATAGTAATCGTGTGAAAGCCAGCGGAATAATCTCCAGGCTCCAGCTTTCGAGCAAGTCCTACTGGGCTGCTGAATATACCTACAGGCTGGATAAAGAAAAGCTCACTGATTACTCTCTTGAACAGCAAGCCTCTATTTTAGCTGATCACTGGTTACTGCTGGTTTATGGGATTAGTAAGTGGTCTTATTATCAAAGGCCTGGGCGCATGGGGATGTACAGGGGCGTTAAACATGAAGTACAAAATGTTGCTGGGTGTTGTGTTCATCTTAACGGGATGCTCTGGGCCTGGTGATCGAATGGTAGATCGTGAATCTTCAACGGCATTAATCAAAGATAATCAAGTTTGTGTCGTGTCACCACTGGAGCCACAGGAACGGATCACTGCTATCCAAATTAACAGTGATAATAGCGACTCTCTTCACAAGATTTTTGATGACAAGCCCTTGTATGTTCAAAAGGGCGGGTGTCTTCCTGTGTACGGATTTAAGTTTACACCTGGAGAGCGGTATAACTTCGCGTATGACGTCCAATCTGATAAATCAGGGTCACATTTAGTCACTGCTGTATTTTCTTATCCCAAAGAATAAGGGGCTGAACGCCCCATATTCTTAACGGCGTGTAAACGCCAACCTGAGCCCTAATCCAATGAATGTTACACCAACAATTCTATCCAGTATTTTCTGCAACCTTCTGTTTTGCGAAACGGTTCCGGCTGCACTACCTGCAAGTACGGCGAACGTTAAATCAGTCATAAAAGCGATCAATGCGTAGGTCATTCCCAGGAGTAGAAAAGAAGCTGTCTGGTGCTCGCTTCCAGGCGCAACGAATTGAGGGAAAAAGGAGATGAAGAATAACAGTACCTTCGGGTTGGTTAAGGTAGTTATGAAACCTTTAGTAAGTAGACTCGTCAAAGTCGCTTTTGCCTTAACGCGTTCAGCTTCGTTGTGATTCGTGGTTTGCTTTGTCAGCGTTCCCCAAATCATCTTACTACCGAGATACACCAGATAAGCCGCACCGAGAGACTTAATGATGGTGAACATCATCGGAGATGCTGTTATCAACGCGGTTAATCCCACAGCGCTTGCAATTGCATGTGTGCAACTACCTAATGCTACACCAGCGGCAGAGATAATTCCCGCTCGTCTTCCATTAACCACGCTTTGACCTACCACGTAGGCTATATCAGGCCCAGGTGTAACGGAAAGGAGAAATACAGATAGGACGAAAAGCCCAAAATGAGTTATGTCCAGCATAGCCATCTCCAGAAAAAAATTATGTACCTCCATGCTAACACTGAATTTTTATGCGTAAAAGGTGATTTTATATGCTTTTAGTCTGCTTTTGCTAAACAACGAATCACTCATGGCATAACACGTTAAGTTGCACATTTCCTGTACCCTGGATACCCTGAGATTAATCCTAATAACTCAAGGGTGAGTATGGCTAGCGGGAAGAGAAAGAATCAAAAGGAATCGCCTGAAGAAGAGTTAGATCGCCTGCTGGATGAGCTTGAACTCACACCGGAGCAACGGGAGTTTATCGAATCCATGCGAGAGGATAAGAGCGATCCCAGTAGTGAGTAACGCTTGTCTTAAGCCGAACGAGTACAAACGGCATTGTAAGAAATTCCTCACCCGGTGCATGCAGAATCACGGTGCCTTTGTTCCGGCTGTCGCTGGAGTGTCATAAATATAATTACGCGCGCGCATAATTTAAAATTAAACCCTCTTTCTTTGTACGTAATCAATCGCCCCTGTTATATCTGTCGGCAAATTTTTTATTTCCCGGATCGCAGATGAAAACACGACTCCTCCTGTGCGCTGGCTTATTAGCTGCCTCCAGTGCCCATGCCAGCGCCCTCTATTTTTATGAAGCTGGCACCGAAGATACCGCGCTTGCCGGAGCAGGGCAGGCGGCTCGTGCGCAGGATGCCTCTACAATTATGACCAACCCGGCTGGCATGACGCGCTTACCGGATCATATGGTCACCGGTGGGTTACAGGTTATGGATGGCTCCATCGACAACCAGCTGGATAACGATGCCCATCAAAGCCCCGGCGATGTGATGAAAACCATCCCGAATGCCAGCGCCTTTTATAGCCAGAAGGTGACCGATAATCTTTATGCCGGGGTCGGGCTTTACGGTAATTACGGCCTGGGGATCGATTACGGCAGTTGGATGGGCGACAGGCTGATTAAGAAGAGTACCATGGTAGCCATGACGCTCAGCCCCTCGCTGGCCTATAAGCTTAACGACCGTCTTTCGATTGGCGCGTCCGCCAACGTTAACTACGGTTACTTCTCGCTGACTCGCAGCGTTAACGATGATGACTACCGGCGACGCGATGAAGACCTGGCCATGAGTTATCGGCTTGGGCTGCTGATGCAGCTAACTGACCAGACCCGAGCCGGTATTACCTGGAACAGCGAAACGGACTACAGCTTCAATATCGACGGCAACGCGCGTCTACAGAACGGTACCTACGACCTGCCGGTGTCAGCACAAATCAGCGCGCCGCAGCAAATTATGCTCAGCCTTGTGCATGACATTAACCCGCAGTGGTCGGTTATGGGCGATCTCGGCTGGCAGGACTGGAGCCAGTTCGGCGCGCCGCAAATCGTCGTCGGGGACCAGCAGCTGAACAACGTCAGCCGCCTGAAGGACACGTGGCACGGTGCGGTGGGCGTGCAGTATCGTCCAACGCCTCAGTGGCGACTGAATGCCGGTGTGGCGTTCGACAGCTCGCCGTATGAAAGCCAGAGCGATGTGGCCTTAACCTTACCTACCGGCGATGAGTGGCGATTTGGTACGGGAGCCCAGTATCAGATCACCCCGGCCAGCAATATTGGTATTGCCGTGTCGTATCTTCATATGCAGTCGTCGCATGTGAAATCGCCGGTGGCGTTTGCCGGAAGTTACGACCATCCTTATCTTTGGTTTGCCAGCGTCAACTACAGCTATCAGTTTTGATCGGCTAACCGCTTAAAATATATGGTCTATAATGGCAGATACTGAATGTCAGAAGGTTGTACCATGCATATTTTACCGCCTGTTCGACCCGAAAAATCCATAGAACGACTGACCGCTATCCTTGAGCCGATAGCGGAGAAAGTGCACGTTGTTCCACGTAAGCGACTCACCTGGTTACGGAAGGGGAAACAGCAGATGTACCTCTTTCTGGAAGGGGAGCTGTCCCTGCTGCGGACATCAGATGGACTGGTGGTCGTGACCGTTTACGAGCCGCATTTGTTTGGTATTGCTGAGATGATCCAGCCTACGCAAGGCCATTTTCTCCGTGCGGAAAGGGAGTCGACCATTTTACGTCTCGATGCGGACAAGGCGGCCGAGTTATTCCGTGCCGAGGGCGTCTGGGAGGATGTCGCAGCGCTGCTCTCATACCATACGGCCTATTTGATATTCCGTGATGCGCAGGTACTCCAGCAGCGTACCTATTCCGTTATTCGTAACCACCTTCAGGAAATGATTTTGCTCCCGGAGGAGACGCGTTTGCGTACCACGATACTGGAATATATTCAGGATCGTACGCTGCTTTCTCGCAGTAGTATACTCAATGTATTATCCGCCCTTAAACAGGGAGAATATATTTCCTTTAAGCGCGGTGGGTATTTGCTTGAAGTCAGACACTTACCTGAATCATTCTAGGGGAAGTTTAAAATTAAACAGAAATGGAATTAACGAGGCTGTTAATTTTCTATATCGTTTGCTTTCTAAGTTTTATCTTTATTAAGTAAACGGTATATTTATGAAAAAGACAGTTCTCGCTTTGATTATGGTTAATGCGTTTACCGCCACTTCCGCGTTCGCCGCCGCTGATGCGGGCACCTGGTATGGCGGAGCGAAATTCGGCTGGTCACACTATTTTGATACCAATATGGGTTCAAAAGCGTTTGATAACAATAATTCCGACCACTTCGATTTTGACCATGATAATGTCGGTGGGGGTGTTTATACGGGTTACCAGATTACCCCATGGCTTGCGGTAGAAGGCGGTTATGATTATTTAGGCAACATGCAGATCAAGGGTCAGCATGGCGCAGGGGCGCAAATGAAGACGCAGGGTCTGCAAATGTCCCTGAAGGCCAGCTATGCCTTGACCAATGACTGGGATATCTACGGCCGTGCCGGTGCGATGGGCTATCGCGCTGAATCCGATGTAAGTGGTCACAATCGTTTTGAAACCGGTGTGCGCCCGCTTGCAGCTGTGGGTACTGAATACGCCTTCAATAAAAACTGGGCTGGTCGCCTGGAATATCAGTGGGTAAGCAATGTGGGTAATGCAAACCAGATCGGTGTGAGCAGCGACCTGAGTTCCGTCACCGCAGGGCTTAGCTATCGCTTTGGTCAGTACGACTGATGCATGTGATATGGCGATTAAGAAAAACCCGGCTGCTATGTTGCCGGGTTTTTTGTTGTCAGCTGGCGAATAACGGTTCAAGCATAATATGAATATTTTGCAGGCCCGTGACATTATTGTCTTTCAGGTATTGCTGATTAACCATATCTAACTGTTCCAGTTTGGTCAGCGAGGCGTAAACGCGTTGAACAGCGCTGTCCGCAACAAAAATTTCTTTTGCGGTAGTGTCCTGAAGATACTGTGATTTTACGCTGCGCGTTAAGTTATCGATCTGCTGTTTATTTTCCTGATAAAGAGACGCGATATGAGATATCTGTGCCTGCGGCGGTTTTTCCCCCGGTAATACCAGCGGAATTTGCAGATGATTAATCTTTTCAACGTTGTCTGGTGGTGGAGAGCTACATGCTGTTAATGTGCTCAGACTTAATATAGCGAAAAAGAACGGCAGGCTCTTCATCGAATCACTCCGGGGAAATAATTGGACTCAGCATTATCCTTGAAGGCCGCAGCGACGAAAGAATAAACTTATTTATTTATAAACGTTATTTCCATAGGTAAAAGAAAATCCCGGTGATAGCCTCCTTTCCCCCCATGTACCGCCAGCGTGAATATGACGCCTCGAGGATGTATGAAATTTAAAACTCTCGTTAGTGCGATGGCCGTTGCTGGTCTGCTATTGGCCTCGTTGATCTCATTGCCTGTCCTGGCACAAAAGGAGGTGAAGGAAGTCACTGCCCATACGAAACAAATGAATGATGCACTTTATGGTCAACTGCCCTTCTTTGATAAAACCGATTTCCGAAATGCGCATAAAGGCTTTATTGCCCCGCTGCCACCTGCGGTGATTAAAGGTGAAAAAGGCGCCGTTATCTGGAATCCCCAGAAATACGCTTTTATCAAAGAAGGGCAAAAAGCGCCGGATACCGTCAACCCGAGCCTGTGGCGTCAGGCGCAGCTGAATAATATCGGCGGTCTGTTTGAAGTCACGGAAGGCGTCTACCAGATCCGCAACCTCGATCTGTCGAATATGACAATCATAGAGGGCAAAGAGGGGATCACGGTTATCGATCCGCTGGTGTCTGCGGAAACGGCTAAAGCGGGCATGGATCTTTACGTTAAGCATCGCGGCAAACGTCCGGTTGTTGCCGTTATTTATACCCATAGCCACGTCGATCATTATGGCGGCGTGCGTGGCGTAATTGATGAAGCCGGGGTAATGTCCGGCAAAGTGAAAGTCTATGCGCCAGCCGGTTTTATGGAAGAGGCGGTATCGGAAAATATCATGGCCGGAAACGCCATGAGCCGCCGTGCCAGCTATATCCACGGAAACCTGCTGAAACCCGGTGTGAAGGGTCAGGTGGGGGCAGGTCTGGGGACTACCACCTCAGCCGGAACGGTCACGCTCATCGCGCCCACTCACTCTATTACCGAAGAGGAGCAGAAAGAGGTCATTGACGGTCTCACCTATGACTTTATGCTGACGCCGGAATCGGAAGCACCGTCTGAAATGCTCTGGTATGTGGAAGAGAAAAAGCTGATCGAAGCAGCAGAGAACGTCACTCACACCCTGCACAATACCTACTCGCTGCGCGGGACGAAAATACACGATCCGCTGGCATGGTCAAAGTACATCAATAACGCCATCGATCGTTGGGGTGATAAAGCGGAAATCATTATCGCGCAGCACCACTGGCCCACGTGGGGTAACAAAAAAGTGGTGAAGTTGATGAAAAGCCAGCGTGATATCTACCGCTATATCAACGACCAGACGCTCAGACTGGCGAATAAGGGGCTGACGAGGGATGAAATAGCCGCTAATTTCGCCCTGCCTTACGGGCTGGCTAAATCCTGGGCAGGCCGTGGCTATTACGGCTCGGTAAGCAACAACGTCAAAGCCACCTATGTCTACTATCTTGGCTGGTTCGACGGCAATCCGGCGACGCTCGATGAACTGCCTCCGGTCGAGGCGGCGAAAAAGTATGTCGATTACATGGGCGGAGCCCGCGCGATCCTTGAAAAAGCCCGTGTCGATTATGCCCGGGGGAATTATCGCTGGGTGGCT
This sequence comes from Enterobacter cloacae complex sp. P29RS, assembly GCF_014893445.1. NCBI lineage: Bacteria > Pseudomonadati > Pseudomonadota > Gammaproteobacteria > Enterobacterales > Enterobacteriaceae > Enterobacter > Enterobacter cloacae complex sp. P29RS. The sequence continues at coordinate 102,517 of NZ_JADBPZ010000015.1, forward strand.
CAGGTGGTCAGTAAAGTCGTTTTTGCCGATCCGAATAATAAGGCGGCGCGCGAACTGGAAGCCGATGCGTTTGAACAGCTGGGATACCATGCGGAGTCAGGGCCGTGGCGTAACGCCTACCTCACCGGTGCGCAAGAGTTGCGTAACGGCGTGAAGATAAAGCCGACGCCCAAAACCGCCAGCCCGGATGCGGTCCGTGCCATGTCAACTGAGATGATTTTTGACTACTTCGGCGTTCACCTTAACGGCGTCAGAGCGGCGAATGCCAGAGGCATTTTTAACGTTGATTTAGGCCGCGAGGGCGGCAGGTATAAGCTGGAGCTGGAGAATGGCGTGCTAAACCACAGTGCCAATATCCAGGCAGAAGATCCGGATGCAACCATTACGCTCAGCCGCGAAACGCTGAACAAAATCATCCTTAAGGAAACCACGCTGAAAAAGGCGCAACAGGCAGGAGAGGTGACGATCGTCGGCAACGCCGTGAAGGTAGATGAAATGCTGCGCTGCATGGAGAGCTTCAGTTTCTGGTTTCCTGTCGTCACCCCTTAAAAGTAAAAAAGGCTGCTTTCGCAGCCTTTTAGCATTAGCCAACAACAATTTGCCGGGTGGCGGCTTCGCCTTACCCGGCCTACACTCTGCGCTGCTTGAGCGCTAGATGACGCCGTCGCCGCCGTCAGAACACCAGACCTGCCCGGAGGTGTATGAACACTCATCCGAGGCCAGAGTGACATACAGCGGTGCGATCTCCACGGGCTGTCCCGGGCGTCCCAGAGGGGTACTCTCGCCAAAATGTTTCACTTTTTCCTGTGGCTGCCCACCGCTGGGCTGGAGCACGGTCCAGTAAGGTCCGGGCGCTACCGCGTTCACGCGGATCCCTTTCGGACCCAGCTGTTTCGCCAGCGCTTTGGTAAACACCGCGAGACAGGCTTTGGTCTGCGCATAGTCAAGCAGTACGGCGCTCGGTTTTACCGCCTGTACAGATGAGGTGTTAATGATGGAAGCGGGAGCTTTCATGTGGCGCAACGCCGCCTTTGTGATCCAGAAAGGCGCATAGACGTTGGTTTTAAAGGTCGCGTCAAAATCTTCCGTGGTCAGTTCTTCCAGCGTCTCACGATACTGCTGGCGGCCTGCGTTATTCACCAGGATGTCCAGCCCGCCCAGTTTTCCGACGGCCTGTTCCACCAGGTTCTGACAAAAAGTTTCGTCCCGCACATCGCCCGGTAGCGCGACGGCATTCCGTCCTTCCGCTTTAATCAGGGCGATCACTTCCGCAGCGTCTTCTTCCTCTTCCGGCAAATAGTTAATGGCGACATCTGCCCCTTCGCGGGCATAGGCAATGGCTACCGCGCGTCCGATGCCGGAATCGCCCCCGGTAATTAGCGCCTTCTTACCGGTAAGCCGGCCATGCCCTTTGTAGCTTGTCTCGCCGTGATCGGGAACAGGGTCCATTTCAGAGGCCAGGCCCGGTGGCGTCTGGGGCTGCTCCGGGAAAGGTGGCGTTGGGTAAGCGTTCGTACGTTGTTCATTATCACTCATAGCTAACTCCTTGTTAGGGGTGAGATTTGATGGATAGTTACAGCGTTAACGCTTCGCTGAATTATTTTTGCAAGTGGCTGACCCGCACTACGGGTGGGGATGATTTTTTATCGAGCGAGCCGCTAATACTGATCATGTTGTCAGGTTCCACGGTTCTGTCGTCAAATACGGCTTTCGGGATAATAACGTCGATTTTCCCGGTTTTATCCTGGAATACGTATTTATCGCCATTGCCATCAATAAGATTGCCGCGCAATGAAATAGAGGCGCCATCATGCATCTCTTTTGCCTGAGTAATGGTCATAATGCGCGCATCATCGGTACCACGATAACCACTGTCCAGGGCATGCGGCGGTGGCGGCGCTTCACCCTTTTGTAACCCGCCGTTATTATCTGCCCATGCGGAAGGGATAATTAATATTAACAAGGCTGAAATCACTGATAATTTCATCTGATATCCTTCATTTTGGATGTCTTGACTTATTAAGTATTGTTGCTATTCCTTTATGTGGCAAATGTGATAAGTCTTAAAAGCATTTGCGTAGAAAAATCAAAAATTTCGGCAATTAAGCGAAACGGTGACAAAAGCCATGGAACCAAAAAATGAAAAAGTGCCTGGGATAAAAGAGAGTTATCGTTTACTGACGTTTGAGTATGCATTTCGTCAGGTGGGTTTTATTGTACTGTTAGGTATTATCGTGGCCGCATTAGCCGGCCTGTTTTCCAGCGGTGCGGTTAGCGACGTGGAGAGAACAAACGAAGCAAAATCCCTGAACCTGAGCTATGAGCGCTTCGGCCGCCGCCAGACCGAATCGCGGATGACGCTGACGTTTCCGGTGACGTCTGAGGGTAAATATATTCTCAGCCTGACCAGCGAAAGCAGCGACGTATATGAGCCGGGCAGCGTCTGGCCGCAGCCGGACAGCATGTATAGCCGGGGGAATACCCTGTTTCTCGTTTACGACAATCTGAAACAGAGCGATAAGTTCACCGTCCTGCTGTTCATCACGCCGACAAAAGCAGGGAAATGGACAAACAGCATCCGCGTAAACAACGGGCCAGATATCCGCTTCTGGCAGTTTATTTACCCCTAGGAGTCGAATATGGACATGGTTTTTCGTGCCCTGGCAATATACCTGTTTCTGGTGATCGTGTTTAAAGTCGCCGGACGGCGCGCCCTGCTGCAAATGACCAGCTTTGACCTTATTTTGCTCTTAATTATCAGTGAGGCGACACAGCAGGCGCTACTGGGCGAAGATTTTTCCGTCACCGGTGCGATGATTACAATAACAACGCTGGTGGTGGTGGATATTATTTTTGGCCTGATTAAAAAATATTCTTCTTCTGTTGAGAATGTTCTTGATGGCACCCCGGTGATATTGGTAGAGAATGGTATTCCCATTGCGGATAAACTGAAAAAAGTCGATGTATCCTGCGATGATATATTGGTTTCAGCACGCCAGAACCACGGCATAACGGAATTAAAGGATATTAAGTACGCGATCCTTGAGCGTAACGGCCATATTTCAATTATTCCTGAAGAAAATTAACTAAGGGGCACATCCATGAGCAACCTTATTCACGATAATAATACGACCATCAGCGAGCTGACGAAAAAGCTTGCCACGACGCTCACAGAAAGAGGACTGCGTCTAACCACGGCGGAGTCCTGCACCGGCGGTAATCTCGCGGTTGCGCTTTGTGCCGAAGAGAACACGGCGGAATTTTATGACGTTGGCATGGTGGTGTTCAGCGATGCGGCGAAGGAGAGGATCCTCGGCGTGCGGCACGAAACGATTGAGCGCTTCACCGCCGTCAGTGAACAAACGGTTACTGAGATGGCTGCTAAAATTCGCGATATTGCCGAGGCGGATATTGGTGTTGCCATCAGCGGCTATGCGGGACCGGAAGGCGGAGACGATGGCACGGCAGCCGGTACGGTCTGCTTCGGCTGGAATATTCGCGGACAGACGGAAACCCGCACCGTGCTGTTTTCCGGTGAATGTCAGGATGTGGTGGAAAAAGCGGTGCGTTATTCGCTGTCTGAACTGATCGAAATACTCTCCGGGTGGGATAACGTCTGAGACAAGGGGAAAGGCTATGGCTGTTATCGTTATTACCGGCGGTACGGCGGGCGTGGGGAAAGCCACGGCGCTGCACTTTGCTAAAGCGGGCTACGATGTAGGCATTATTGCCCGCGATGAGCAGAGCCTGCGCTCCACAGAAGAGGAGTTGCGCCGTTTCGGGATCAACGCGTGTGCCGTTCAGGCCGACGTGGCGGACAGCAAGGCGGTGACCGATGCTGCTAACGAAATTGAATACCGGCTTGGAGCCATCGATGTGTGGGTGAATAACGCTATGGGCGGGATGCTGGCGCCGTTTCGCACCATGTCCCCGGAGGAGTTTCGCCGCGTCACCGAGGTGACCTATCTGGGCTATGTTAACGGCACCCGCGCCGCGCTGGAGTTAATGACCCCTCGCGATCGCGGAACGATTATTCAGGTTGGCTCCGCGCTGGCCTACCGTTCCATTCCCTTGCAGTCAGCCTACTGTGGCGCGAAGGCCGCGATCCGCGGATTTACCGATGCCGTACGCACCGAGCTGATGCATGAAAACAGCCGGGTGCAGATCGCAATGGTACAGATGCCGGGCCTCAATACGCCGCAGTTCGAGTGGGCGAGGAATAAATTTGCCTGGGCGATGCGCCCGGTTCCTCCCGTGTTTCAGCCGGAAGTGGCCGCCAGCGCTATTTTTAAGGTGGCGCAGAAACCGGTGCGGGAGCTGTGGGTGGGCAGCAGCACTGTCCAGTCGATTGTCGGGCAGTTTCTTTTCCCCGGTTTTCTGGACCGGCTGATGGTTAAAAAGGCCTGGGAAGGGCAGATGACCGATACGCTAAATGCGGATGACCGTCAGGACTATCTGGATCAGCCGGTTAACGACCTGCATAAAATCCACGGGCACTTCACCGACGAAGCAAAAGAGCGCGCCACCAGCGTTACCTCCGGCATGCCGGGGAAAGTGCTGCTCGGCTCCCTCGCCGTCACGGGCGCGATCGTGGCGCGTCTGCTGCTCTCGCGGAGACGATAATCAGCGCAGTGCGGTACGATCGGTCCAGAACCAGCGGTAGCCATAGCCGCTGAGGTTAAGCGCGACGGTTTTGCCGCATACCAGCGCGTCGACGTAGCGTTTGTCCGCCAGGCATGCGGTCCAGGTCGCATGCCGGATCCCTCTGGCGGTAAAATTAACGGGCTTATCGCTGAAGTTAACGAAGGTCAGAATGCTGCGCGTGTCGGTTTCGTAATAGATCCCCAGTACCGCATCGTTGTCGATAGTAATAAGACGAAACGGCGCGACGCCGATCTCAGGAAACTCCGAGCGCGTATTGGCGATATCGATAATGCAGTGCAGGAGGGAGTTGCGGTGCAACAGCGAATCCGCCACGTTGATTTTTTGATAGCGGTACGGACCATGGTCAATCATTGGGGCGATAAAGGTTTTCGGGTCGGCATCTGAGAAACCGCCGCCCTGCGATCCGGCCCACTGCATCGGGGTGCGTACGGCGTAACGCTCCTCCAGATCTAAATTATCGCCCATTCCAATTTCATCCCCGTAGCGCATGACCGGTACGCCCGGCAGCGAAAACAAGACCGCATGGCAAAAGGCCAGCCGCTTTCGATCGCCCTTAAGCATCGGCGCCAGACGGCGGCGGATCCCTCGCTGATACACGCTCATCTCTTCATCAGGGGCGAAGGCATCAATGACGGTCTGCTTCGCTTTTTTGCCTATCCCTTCCAGATCCAGCTCATCATGATTGCGCAGCCAGTTGGCGAAGCAGCAGGAGTCCGGCGGCACGATCATCTTCTTCACTGCGTTGCGCAGCGGTCGTGCGCTCTTCTCTGCAAGGCTGACGTAAAAGTACTTATTGAGCCAGAAATTCAGCACCAGGTTGAGCCGGTCATTCTGACCAAAATAATCTTTGTAGGCGTCGACCTCCACGTCGACTTCGCCGAGCAGGATCGCGTCCGGATTGCGCTGTTCGATAAGACGGCGCAGATGCTCCAGGATCCACAGGCCACGTTTTTCATCTCCACGCCCGGCCTGTTTTGTCAGGTGCGACGCTGCATCCAGGCGAAAGCCCGACACCCCGAGCTTTAGCCAGAAGATGATGATGTTCTCAACCTCCTTCAGCACCGCCGGGGAGGCCAGATTGAGATCCGGCTCGTGGTGATAAAACATATGCCGGTAGTATTGCCCCGCTTCGTCGTCCCATGTCCAGACGCTCTTTTCCACGCCGGGGAACATCGGTGGCGTATCGTCCTCGTCCGTGTCAGACCAGAGATAATAGTCACGGTAGGGTGACTGCGGGTTGCGGCGGGCTTGCTGAAACCAGGGATGCGCATCCGAGGTGTGCTGGATCAGCAGCTCAATAATGACCTTCATCCCCAGCTCCCGCGCCTGTTCAATAAAGGCGATGATATCGTTGAGCTTGCCGAAGCGGGGATCGACCTGCAAATGGTCGCTTACGTCATAGCCTTCATCGAGAAAAGGGGTGAGGTAAAACGGGGTGATCCAGATAACCGTCGCGCCCATCCGGCGGATGTAGCGCAACTTCGCGGCGATCCCGGCGATGTCGCCACAACCATCGCCGTTAAGATCGTAAAACAGGGCGGTATCAATCTGGTAAATAATGGCGCGTGTATGCCAGCCTGCCATAGCAATCCTTAGTGATAACCTTCGGTATCAGACACTTTGCCCCGGAAGACGTAGTAGCTCCAGGCGGTGTAAACCAGGATCACCGGGATGATTAACAGCGTGCCGATCAGCATAAACAGCTGGCTGGCAGGCGGCGCGGCGGCTTCCCACAGGGTGATGTGCGGCGGGATAATGTGTGGCCACAGGCTGATGCCCAGTCCGCTAAAGCCGAGGAAAATCAGGCCCAGCGTTAACAGGAACGGACGGGCATGGCTGTCCGGATTGCGCGTCAGCCGCCAGATCCACAGGCTGAATACCGCCACCAGAACCGGAACCGGCAGGAACCAGAAGAAGTTAGGCAGTGTAAACCAGCGCTCGGCGACAAACTGCCAGCCGAGCGGGGTCCAGATACTCACCACCGCAATGACGGCGATCAGTGCCAGCAGCACGTGGCGGGTCAGCTCACGCATCCGGTTTTGGAGCGCGCCTTCGCTTTTCATGATCAGCCATGTGGTAGCCAGCAGGGTATAGGCGACAATCAAACCCAGCCCGCAGAACAGGTTAAACGGGGTTAACCAGTCCAGCGAGGAGCCCACAAAGCGTCGCCCTTCCACGTCAAAGCCGTTGATCATCGCGCCGACCACGATCCCCTGGCTGAAGGTTGCCAGCAGGGAACCGCCAGCAAAAGAATAGTCCCAGAATTTGCGGTGGGAAGGGGTCGCCTTAAAGCGAAACTCAAATGCCACGCCGCGGAAAATAAGCCCGATCAGCATGGCCGTGAGCGGGATGGTCAGGGCATCGATAATCACCGCGTAGGCCAGCGGAAACGCGCCGAACAACCCTGCGCCGCCGAGAACCAGCCAGGTTTCATTTCCGTCCCATACCGGAGCGACGCTGTTCACCATTACGTCGCGCTCTTTGGCATCGCCCACAAAGCTGAACAGCATGCCGATACCGAGATCGAAACCGTCCATGATGATGTACATCAGCGTGGCGAAGACAATAATGGCAAACCAGATGACCGGGATATCGACGCCCATCAGATCTTCTCCTCTTCCGGAACAGACTCGGCGGCGGACAGCGGACGGGCAGGGGTGCCCGACGTATTAGACGTTAGCGTGCCGACAGGCTGCGGCCCTTTTTTTATCAACCGGGCGAGATACACATAACCCACGCCAAATACCGAACAGTAGACCACGATAAAGGCCAGCAGGCTGATGCTCATCTGCAACGTGCTGTGCAGAGACACCGCATCTATCGTGCGCAGATAGCCGTAGACGACCCACGGCTGGCGGCCCACTTCGGTGGTGACCCACCCGGCGAGCAGCGCAAGCAGTCCGGCTGGCCCCATGCACAGGGCAAACCAGTGGAATGGTCGCGAGTGATAGAGTCGGCGGCGATAGCGCAGCCAGACGCTCAGCACACCAAGCGTAATCATCAGCAGCCCCATGCCGACCATAATGCGGAAGGACCAGAAGACGATGAGCGAGTTCGGGCGGTCCTCTTTCGGGAAATCTTTCAGCGCCGGGACCTGTTTATCCAGGCTGTGCGTCAGGATCAGGCTGCCGAGCGCCGGAATTTCAAGCCCGTATTTGGTGCGCTCCTCCTCCATATCCGGTACGCCGAACAGCAGCAGCGGGGTAGCCTCGCCGGGCGGATTTTCCCAGTGGCCTTCAATCGCGGCGATTTTGGCAGGCTGATGCTCAAGCGTATTCAGGCCGTGCATATCCCCAACCACGGCCTGTATGGGCGCGACCAGCAGCGCCATCCACATGGCCATGGAGAACATTTTGCGAATAGCGGGCGTGTCGTTGCCGCGCAGCAGATGCCATGCCCCGGACGCGCCCACAAACAAGGCGCTGCACAGGAAGGCGGCGATGGACATATGGATCAGACGGTAAGGGAATGAGGGGTTAAAAATAATGGCCAGCCAGTCTTCGGGAATGACCTGACCGTTCTGAATACTGAAGCCCTGCGGGGTGTGCATCCAGCTGTTGGAGGCGAGGATCCAGAAGGTGGACATCAGCGTGCCCAGCGCTACCATGCAGGTGGCAAAGAAGTGCAGGCCGGGGCCGACCTTGTTCCAGCCGAACAACATCACGCCCAGGAAACCGGCTTCGAGGAAGAAGGCGGTTAAGACTTCATAAGTGAGCAGAGGGCCGGTTATGCTGCCTGCGAACTGGGAAAATCCGCTCCAGTTAGTCCCAAACTGGTAAGCCATTACCAGCCCGGAAACCACGCCCATACCAAAGTTAACGGCGAAAATTTTCAGCCAGAAATGGTAAAGCGAGCGCCAGACATCATTTTTTGTGCGAAGCCACATGCCCTCGAGAACCACCAGATAGCTCGCAAGCCCGATGGTGATTGCCGGAAAGAGAATATGGAAAGAGACGGTAAAGGCGAACTGTATCCTGGCCAGATGAAACGCATCAAGCTCGAACATGCTCCGTACCTCTGGAACTGATAGCCCACAAGGCATTGCCAGACAGCCTCAGGCTGCCTGGCAAAACCGGTTACGGTTTTTTCTTACCCGCGCCAAGCTCGGCACCGGTAAGCGGATCGGCTTTAGGATCGGATTTCGTACGTGCGCACATTGCTTTGACCAGCGTAGCCTGCTCTGTTGTAAGCGTTACGCTTGCGCCGCCGTCACCGCCATCGACCGCTGGCTGAGGAGATTCCACGTAGTCGAAGTGCTTGTCGCTGTTCCAGCTTCCGCGGACTTCTCCCCCCTCAGACATATTGTAGTACTTGTTGGTGTACTCTTCGATTGGAGGCAATTTACCCGGTGGGAAGTTGTTACGGATCGACTGGAGCGCCTTCTCAAACGAAAGCTGGTGTGCTGCCTCACGCGTCATTAAAAACGCCAGCGCATCTTTAACACCTGGATCGTCCGTTACGTTAATAAGCCGTTCGTAGATAATTTTGGCGCGCGCCTCGGCCGCAATGTTAGAGCGCAGATCCGCGGTGGGTTCGCCAATGGTATCCACGTACGCCGCCGTCCACGGTACGCCTGCGGAGTTAGTGAGCGGAGTACCGCCCCCGTAGAGCAGGGAAGTGATATGACTGTCGTTGCCGTTTTCGGTCATGGACCGGTACAGCTCCGCTTCATTTTCAACGCCTTCCGCCAGTTCACCTTTCGCACCCTTATTAAGCATACCCACCAGGGTGCCGATAATTTCCAGGTGACTTAACTCCTCGGTCGCGATATCCATCAGCATATCTTTACGACCGGGATCGTCGTCGCTCAATCCTTGCGTAAAGTAACGACATGCCGCGGCAAGTTCGCCCTGTGGCCCGCCAAACTGCTCAAGCAGAAGATTAGCCAGACCCGGATTCGGTTCGGCTACGCGTACCGTGTATTGCAGCTGTTTTACGTGTCGAAACATAGTTTCTCCCTCTTCCGTTATTTTTTCGCTTCAACGCCGTCCGCGTCGGAGCGCAGCAGGAACTGTTCCGTCGTCTGTGGAATATGTTGAATCAGCCAGTCCGCCATCTGGCGCTCTTCTTCCAGAATGGATTCAATGGCTGGAATGGAGGCGGTATCGCCCGCTTGTTTGGCCGCGGCCAGCAGAGAGGTGTAGCAGGCAATTTCAAACTGCTCAAAAACGTAGCCGCTGATGGAGCCTTTAACAATTTCGTCGGAAGGGAACATGCCGCCAATGGACTGGCCGAGCGCAGCCATTTTGCTCATGGAATCTTTTATGACCGAACGGGAAATATCATTGCGGTCGAGAATTTCTTCCAGCACGGTAATTTGGTGTTTAGTTTCATTAACGTGTTGTTCAATTCGTGCACGTAAGTCGGGATAATTATCAATACGGCTGGCCATTGATTCCAGCATGGATTCGGCTTGCTTTTCCATCGCATGGGCATCGCGTAGCCAATCATGGTAGTGTTCTACATGATTCATAATTAACTCCTGTGATTTATTTTCTGGTTAATTGTTGGTGCTGATGCTCATCAAATTATTATTTATCCTTTCTGGGCTTTTTGATTAATATTGCCGACAGCCAGATCGGTTAATTTGAGATCGGTTTCTTTTTCTTCTTCTAGCGTTTCTGCAAGAAGTTTAACGGCTTTTTTATAGCCTAATTGTTCAGCCAGGGTGGCCAGGGTGCCATAGCTGGCAATTTCGTAGTGTTCGACTTTCTGTGCGGCGGCAATTAATGCAGCGTCACGCACTTCGTTTTTCTCAGTGCTCTCAATAACTTCGTTGGCTTCTTCAATTAAGCCTTCCATTGCAACGCATTTCATGCGCTTCAGCTTGAGGCCGGATTCCTGCTCAATAATCTGATCGATACGTTCGATCTGTCCCTGCGTCTCCTCAAGGTGAGCCGTGAAGGCAGCGCTCAGCTTCTCGCTTGATGCGGCACGGGCTAACTTGCTTAGCGCGCGGGTCAGCTGCTTCTCAGCGCTGTAGGTATCGGATAACAGGTGAATAAATACATCTTCAACAGTTTTCATATTCATATATTCGCTCCAGTGAAATAAAGGGAAGGTACTGCGAGCCGACAGGCCCGCAGCATGCTCTCGGTATATTTATAAGAGCTTTAAATAAGATCAGGAGTTATCAGATTTACGGCCCCCGCCGTGACTGTTCTGTCCCCCTTTCTTACCCGCTTCAGATGCGCGTTGCGGATCGTTTTTGAAATTACCGCCGCTGTGCTGGCCGCCTTTACGTCCAGCTTCTGATGCTTTTTCACGGTCTTGCGCGAAATTACCGGAACCACCACGATGTTGCTCTGCCATATATCAACCCTCATGTTGCGTTTATGTCAGGTGATACGATAAGTAATTCGTATCAGTTGTCGTTCAGAAATTAACATTAGTCGTTATGTGAGAAGAGTCAAATTTCCTGTCTGGGTTGTTTTGCACCATTTCCAGAGATGCGGGGAAAATACCGCTTCGTTACGATTTTTGAAAATCGGAAGTAAATCCATTGCTTAGGGGGAAATAATTTGTGTCGTTAGGATTCCGCTTAGCTAATAATCTTAATATGAACGCGGCGGAAATGATTACAAGAATTGACGTAGCGCAAAAATATATCTTGCCGACCTGAGTCTTTATAATCGGAATAGTCTTAAGCGAAAAGTAAAATAACGAGCCGAAACAGTGTATCCGATCGTCGTTTTTGACGTGGTCAGGCGGATCGGGTGAGGGTATGCTGCATTTGTCACCACAATAATTACAGAGGCAATGTCATGGATCAGGAGCTACTGGATGCAGGGTACCGGGCCTATACCGGTGAGAAAATCGATGTCTACTTCAACACAGGGATCTGCAAACACTCGGGCAACTGCGTACGCGGCAGCGCGGCGCTGTTCGACCTGAAGCGTAAACCCTGGATCGCACCGGATGAAGTGGATGCAGAAACTGTTGCGCGCGTAATTGATACCTGCCCGAGCGGTGCGCTGAAGTACCGCCTAAAATAAGTGAGGAACCATGGATATTCTTGAAGGCCATAACAAGTTTTATCTCAACGACGCCGAAGGCAATCAGGTTGCGGAGATCGTCTTTGTCCCGACCGGCGAGCATCTGAGCATCATCGAGCACACCGATGTGGATCCGAGCCTGAAAGGGCAGGGAGTGGGTAAACAGCTGGTGGCAAAGGTGGTAGAGAAGATGCGCGGGGAGAACCGTAAAATTATCCCGCTGTGTCCGTTTGCGAAACATGAGTTTGATAATACGCGGGAGTATGACGATATTCGGGCGTAAAACAGATGCCCGGCATTGCGCCGGGCAGCACACTCAACCGACAAACATCACCGACACACACAGCACACCCACAATCAGCGTCAGCAGGTTGCCGATGGAGCGGTACGGTTTTAACGACGGGATCAGGTACGTCGACAGCGTCGGCATGATGAACAGGATCATGGCGATAAGCGGACCGCTGATGGCGTAAATCATGGAGATCGCATTCGGGTTGATGCAGCAGACCGCAAAGGTAATCAGCGACACGCCGAGAATCGAAACCGCGCGGTTAAAGGCACGACTTTTCTTCACCCCCACCTGATTCAGCGACGATTTCACAATTTCCGTTGCCCCTTCAATCACGCCAAAATAGGTGCCGAGGAACGATTTCGACATCGCAATAATCGCCACGATAATGCCGGAAATGCCCAGCCATGCCGGGGACGAAGGCATCATCGACAGCGCGGACAGGATCGTCACCCCTTCCTCTTTTGCCGCCACGATATAGGACGGTGGAATCGAAAGCAGGCAGCTGAACACAAAGAACAGCACGCTGAGGCAGATGATCAGGTACGCCACTTTCATGATTTTTTTGCATTTACCCATAGCCTCTTCACCGTATTTCTCGCGACGATCTACGGCGAAGGTCGAGATGATCGGGGTATGGCTAAAAGCGAAAACCATCACCGGGATCGATATCCACACCTGGTGCAGCGTATGCTGGTCGAAGGCCATCTGGCTGGTCAGCAGCGACGGCTGCCAGCTGCCCGTCAGATACAGCGAGACAAACAGGAAATAGGCGATCAGCGGAAAGACAAGGAATCCCATCACCTTAATAGTGATGTGCCGTCCCATCAGGAAGATCAGATTCAAAATCAGCACCACGCCAAAACTCACCAGCATCCGCACGCTGGTATCCACCGTCATCCGTTTCGCCAGCTGTTCAGTAAGTGAGTTGGTTATCGCCACCGCGTAAATCAGAACCACCACAAAGAAGGCCACGAAATAGAGCGTGGTGATGAGGTTGCCGATCTTTTTGCCGTAGTAATGGGAAACGGCACCGGTGATCCCTTCGTTGCCTTTCGTCTTCGACGACAGAATAAATTGCGCCAGCGCTTTATGCGGCCAGTAGGTTAAGGGATACGCCACAAGGGCGGTGATCAGCAGGACAATTGCGCCAGCAGAGCCGAGCTGAATGGGCAAGAACAGGGTTCCTGCGCCCACGGCAGTGCCGTAGAGGGCGAAACTCCAGAGAGTCTCTTCTTTTGACCAAATTTTCGACATTAGAGCAACGTATCAACTATAAAACGAACAAAAAGGAGTGCAATTTACCATAATTATGCGTTGAGGTCGCCGTTGCTTCGCTGGGGTTGGGCCGGAGAAGGTCTCCGGCCGGAAGGTCATTCGCTTGCCAGGGCGCGACGTTGCTGGCGGCGCTTGATAATTTTCTCCCGCAGGGTGTCATACACCCAGTTGTAGAGCATGGTGTACGGCAGGAAGAACAGGAAGAAACCAATCTCCAGCGTGAAGGCCTGGAGCAGCGTCACGCCCAGCACGGCGGCAACGATGGTTACGCCAATCACAATAAAGCCGCATTCAAAACCCAGCGCATGCAGGGCGCGCACTTTTGCCGTGCGCTTCACCCGCTGGACGGGCCAGAAACGGTCGAAGCCAAAGTTATAGATAATGTTCCAGAGCATTGCCGTGGTCGCCAGAATAATGGTGAGACCCCCCATTTCAACCACCGAGCGCTGCATTAGCCACGCGGCCGTAGGGGCGAGGATCGCCGTAGCAATACCTTCAAAACAGACGGCATGGAAGATCCGCTCCGGCAATTTACGTTGGAGTGCATCCTGATGTTGCATATTTACCTCATATAGACGCCAGTATGGGCGTTGATGCGGCCTATTCTTATCGCTTAAGGTGATATATAAAAGATGGTATCCATCGATAAAGTAGATACATCATGCGTTATTCTCCCGAAGCACTGACCGCGTTTGTTGAAACTGTCTCCGCAGGTTCGTTTTCAGCTGCGGCACGACGGCTGCGTAAAAGCCAGTCCACCATCAGCACCTCCATCGCCAACCTTGAAGCTGACCTTGGCTTTGAGCTGTTTGATCGCTCGGCGCGTCACCCGGTGTTAACCGCCCAGGGTGAACAGGTGCTGGGCTATGTCCAGTCAATCCTCGCCGCCAGCGCGCGCCTTGATGAGCTGGCCGTATCCTTAACGGCGCAAACGGAGGCGCGTTTTACCTTTGTTCTCTCCGATACGCTTAACCCGGCCGTGCTGGAAGAGATGATGAGCCAGTTCGACCAGCGTTTTCCGCACACCGAATTCGAGTGTCTGATTGGGGAAGAGGAGGACGTGATCGATCTGCTGCAAAAGGAGCGGGCGCAAATTGGCCTGACGGAAGCACGCGACAGCTACCCGACCGATATTGGCGCGACCCGCCTGCCTATGCAGACGCGGATGGCTATTTACGTTTCTGCCGGACATCCTCTGGCAGGGCAACATGAGACGCAGGCGGACGAGCTGCATGGCTGGCGCGAGCTGCGGCTGAGTACCTATCTTGAACGGGAAGCGCCCCTTGCGCGCGGGCCGGTCTGGTCTGCGCCGAACTACCTGCTGCTGCTAAGCATGGCGGTACAGGGCTTTGGCTGGTGCGCGTTACCCTGCGCGCTGGTCGACGAATTTGCCGCATCGAAATCGCTGGTGCAGCTGAACGTGCCGGGTTGGCCGAGGTCGATTGCCATCGATCTGGTATGGAACAAAAGAACCCCGCCCGGCGTCGCCGGAAGCTGGCTGCGCCAGTACTTGCAGGATGCACGATAATCCTGTGACTAAACTCACTAATTTTAAACATTTGCGTCAATTGTTGATAACAATCCTCTACTATCGTCATGTCATTTTGCACAGAGGTCGTGATGAAAGATGTCGTTATAGTGGGTGCGTTACGTACGGCTATCGGCTGTTTTCAGGGAGCGCTTGCGCGTCACTCTGCGGTTGATCTCGGCAGCGTGGTGGTAAGAGCGCTGGTGGAACGCAGCGGGGTTGCCGCACATGAAATTGATGAGGTGATCCTCGGCCAGGTGCTGACCGCTGGCGCGGGACAAAACCCTGCGCGACAGGCGGCGCTGAAGGGCGGCCTGCCTAATACCGTTTCGGCGATTACCATCAACGACGTCTGTGGTTCAGGTTTGAAAGCGCTCCATCTTGCGACGCAGGCCATCCAGTGCGGTGAAGCGGACGTGGTCATTGCCGGAGGGCAGGAAAACATGAGCCGCGCCCCGCATGTCCTGACCGACAGCCGGACCGGCGCGCAGCTCGGGAACAGTCAGCTGCTTGACAGCCTGGTTCATGACGGGCTGTGGGACGCCTTCAACGACTACCATATGGGCGTAACGGCGGAAAACCTGGCGCGGGAATACGGCATCAGCCGCGAGCTTCAGGATGCGTATGCGCTTAGCTCGCAGCAAAAAGCGCGTGCAGCGATCGACTCCGGCCGTTTTCGCGATGAAATTGTCCCGGTCAGTACCCAACGCCAGAACGGCGAAGCGCTCATCGTTGATACCGACGAGCAGCCTCGCACCGATGCCAGCGCAGAAGGGCTGGCAAAACTCGATCCGGCCTTCGAAACGCTCGGTTCTGTAACGGCAGGTAACGCATCATCCATTAACGACGGTGCGGCGGCGGTGATGATGATGAGTGAAAGCAAAGCCCAGGAGCTGGCGCTGCCGGTGCTGGCGCGCATCAAAGCGTTTGCCAGCGTGGGTGTTGATCCTGCGTTAATGGGGATCGCCCCGGTCTATGCCACGCGCCGCTGTCTTGAGCGGGCGGGCTGGCAGCTGAACGATGTAGATCTGATTGAAGTCAATGAAGCCTTTGCTGCACAGGCGATCTCGGTCGGGAAAATGCTGGAATGGGATCCGCTGCGGGTCAACGTCAACGGCGGTGCGATCGCGCTCGGTCATCCTATTGGCGCTTCCGGCTGCCGCATTCTGGTGTCGCTAGTCCACGAAATGAAAAAGCGTAACGCCCGAAAAGGGATCGCAACGCTCTGCATTGGCGGAGGGCAGGGGGTAGCCCTGGCTATCGAACGGTAATTTCCCCCTCTGCGCACAGAAAGCCTCCCTCGGGAGGTTTTTTTATGTCCGCAGAATCCTTTTTTAACACTTCTGAGTTCTTTCTTAAGCCCACAATAATTATTGCGCGGTGAATTATTCGCTTTGTGAAGTTCTTAGTGTGATCTCACGCCTGGAATTTATGCGTTATACGCCTTTTTTGTTGATGAGGTTCACGTCGATCTTTGCCAAAAAAAATGAAACAAATAATTTCGATCCTTGTCACTAAAATAACGGTACATAAAAAATAAACTCAAGTTTCATAAAAACGAAACGTTATTTTAATTGAGGGTTTTTTCATGTTTAAGAAATCTCTGCTCCTTGCTTCCCTTATTAGTGCCTCTTTTGCGGCTAGCGCCGTTACCGTCGATCTGCGTCACGAATATATTGACAGCGGCTCGAATGCCGACCGTGTTGCCGTCTCGCACCGCTTTGACAATGGCTTCGGTTTTTCAGTCGAGGCGAAGTGGAAATCAGGCGGGGACAAGGCAGATCAGCCATTCGCGGATGTGGTGGGGAACGGTCACGAAGATCAGATTAGCTGGCGCTGGAAAGCGACAGACAATATCGCCCTGACGCCTGCGTTTACGATTGAAAGCACAGACAGTCGTACCATTTATAAACCGAATCTGCATGTGCAATATAGTTTCGATAATGGCTTCTACGTGGCCGCGCGTTACCGTTATGAATATACCCGCTACCCGTCAAGCTCAAATAAGGACGATGATAAAGTTAACCGTGGTGATGCGTGGGTCGGTTGGGTATTAGGTGACTGGCGTACCGAGCTGAACTATGTTTACGCGAAAAGCTCTGAAGGCGTGGCCCGAAATAACAATAAAGATTATTCCAATGAATATAACGCCAAGCTGGCCTACAAATGGGATAAAAACTGGGCACCGTATGTTGAGGTGGGCAACGTGGGGGTTAAAGACACTGACGAACGCCAGACCCGTTTCCGTTTAGGCGTGGCGTACTCCTTCTGATAATCCAGCTTCTTCGCTAAAAACCGCCGGGTGGCGCTTCG
Source organism: Enterobacter cloacae complex sp. P29RS (assembly GCF_014893445.1). Classification (NCBI taxonomy): domain Bacteria; kingdom Pseudomonadati; phylum Pseudomonadota; class Gammaproteobacteria; order Enterobacterales; family Enterobacteriaceae; genus Enterobacter; species Enterobacter cloacae complex sp. P29RS. The sequence continues at coordinate 119,585 of NZ_JADBPZ010000015.1, forward strand.
CTTACCCGGCCTACACTTTCCTTCCACTCCGTCGTTTCGTATGCCGGGTGGCCCTGCGCTTACCCGGCCTACACTTTCCTTCCACTCCGTCGTTTCGTATGCCGGGTGGCCCTGCGCTTACCCGGCCTACACTTTCCTTCCACTCCGTCGTTTCGTATGCCGGGTGGCCCTGCGCTTACCCGGCCTACACTTTCCTTCCACTCCGTCGTTTCGTATGCCGGGTGGCCCTGCGCTTACCCGGCCTACACTTTCCTTCTACTCCGTCGTTTCGTATGCCGGATGGCGATGCGCTTACCCGGCCTACACTTTCCTTCCACTCCGTCGTTTCGTATGCCGGATGGCGATGCGCTTACCCGGCTACACTTTCTCTCCAATCAGTCGTTTCGTAGGCCGGGTAAGCGTTAGCGCCACCCGGCAAAAAGCGCCGCAATCACCCAAAAAAAAGCCCTCCGAATCGGAGGGCAAGGCCAGTTACAGAAACACTAACTCATTCAGGCATGCAACATTTCAGGTTGCTCGGGGAGTTTCGCGATATAGAGGGCCGGTTTGCCGTCTTTATCGGAACTGTACAGCACCGCTTTTTCGTCCGGCGTGAAGGACGGATGCGGGTGGGTTACCTGGCGGCTGTTCGCCACCGTAGCCCAGGAAGTGTCATGACGGGCAATGCGGTAATAGGCTTTCTTCGCCACGTCAAAGGCATACAGATAAGGATCGTTATCAATGGTGTAGCCGCCGGTGTCTTTCACATCGACAGGCGTGCCGGAACCGTCGCCAACCAGCATGGTGCCGTCAACATTGCTCATCAGGTGCGAACAGGCGGGCATGTTCATTACCGCTTCATTCACGCCGGTGTCCGGATTGAAGCGGGAGATGGTGCGCCCTTGCTGACCTTTCAGGTAAGAGACGTAGATCAGCGCGGACCCGTCCGGCACCCAAAATTCATGCGTGCAGCTTTCCCCTTCCGCGTGCGTTTTCACTTTCCGCACGTTGCTGCCATCTTCGTTGACCAGCCACATGCGGGCGTCAACCAGGTCGTGTGGCCCTTCATGACAGAAGGCCACGGTATTGTCATCGAACGGGCGATAAATCGGATGTCCCAGCCAGATCTTCTCGTCATGGATGGTGGTGCTTTCACCCGTTTTTAGATCAACGCGCAGCAGGCGGCAGTGCGGCCCTTTGTGGAAGAAGTCGTGGAAAATTTTCCAGTCGTTGAGTGGCGTCCAGTCACGTCTGGCAATCTCAATACCCACCAGTTTGGTGCAGTCGCTGTTCGCGACCCAGGTGCCGTAGCCAACCCACTCTTCCGGGACGCGGTACACTTCGCGCTCTGCCAGCGTCTTTAAATCCACCTCAAGCAGGGTGCGATCGTTCTTCACATAGTAGAGGGATTGATCGTCCGGAGAGAGGAACCCGCCAAAGGTGTTATCGCCCGCGCCTTCGGTCAGCTGCACCGCTTCGGCGTTTTTCAGATCCAGCAGGTAATAGTTCCAGTGACCGTCGAACTCCCCGGCGAACAGCAGGTGGCTGCCATCGTTAAAGAAGCACTTCTGGTAAAAGTAGTTGCGATGACAGGTTACTTCCGGTGGGGTCAGGCGGGTAACTTCCACGCCTGTATCCGGATCGCGGCTGACCTCGTAGTTCAGCTTGACCCGCATACCTTTAGCCATAATGCACTCCTTTGAACGCGTAATATAGGTTGAAAACTAGGTGTTAAATTATCAAAACATCGTTTCATTGTGTGTGACTGACAGCGCAAATTCTCAGTTTCTTTAGCCAGATTGAGGGGCTTAAAGATTTATCGTGATCGAAACACCATTTCTGGCATAAACATACAGAAAAAATGAAACGTTGTTTTAAATGTAATTGAAAACCCCATGTACAGGGGATAATATGTGTTCATCACGAAAACGGAACATTGTTTCGTTATTCATCTTTGCCTTCGGGCACGATCAATTCTGGAGGTTTACGTGGACGTCAGACAAAGCATCCACAGTGCGCACGCAAAAACGCTGGATACTCAGGGGCTGCGCAGTGAGTTTTTAGTTGAGCAAGTGTTCGAAGCCGACAAGTACACCATGGTCTACAGCCATATTGACCGCATTATTGTGGGCGGGATTATGCCGGTGGCGAAAACCGTCTCCGTGGGCGGTGAAGTGGGCAAACAGCTGGGCGTGAGCTACTTCCTCGAACGCCGTGAACTGGGCGTGATTAACATTGGCGGGCCGGGCACCATAACCGTCGATGGCCAGTGCTACGAAATTGGTCACCGTGACGCGCTGTACGTCGGAAAAGGCGCGAAAGAAGTGGTGTTCGCCAGCATCGATGGCAGCAAACCGGCGAAGTTCTACTACAACTGCGCCCCGGCTCATACGACTTACCCAACCAAAAAAGTCACGCCAGCGGACGTTGCCCCGGTGACCCTTGGTGACAACCTCACCAGCAACCGCCGCACCATCAATAAATACTTCGTACCGGATGTGCTGGAAACTTGCCAGCTCAGCATGGGGCTGACCGAGCTTGCGCCGGGCAACCTGTGGAACACCATGCCGTGCCATACCCACGAGCGCCGCATGGAAGTCTATTTCTACTTCAACATGGATGAAGATGCCTGCGTGTTCCACATGATGGGACAGCCGCAGGAAACTCGCCATATCGTGATGCACAACGAGCAGGCGGTCATTTCGCCAAGCTGGTCCATCCACTCTGGCGTGGGAACGAAAGCTTATACCTTTATCTGGGGTATGGTCGGTGAAAACCAGGTCTTCGATGACATGGACCACGTCGCTGTTAAGGATCTGCGCTAGTCGCAGGCAGTTAAGCATACATCTGCCTGTTGGTGACAGGCGCTGAACGATTAAGGAACAAACATGATTCTGGATGCATTTTCTCTGCAGGGTAAAGTGGCTGTGGTTTCCGGGTGTGACACCGGGCTGGGGCAGGGTATGGCGTTAGGTCTGGCGGAAGCGGGCTGTGATATCGTCGGGATTAACATCGTAGAGCCAACGGAAACCATCGAGCGCGTCACCGCGCTGGGCCGTCGTTTCCTGAGCCTGACCGCGGACCTGCGCAAAATCGATGCGATCCCTGAACTGCTGGATCGCGCGGTGGCGGAGTTCGGGCATATCGATATTCTGGTCAACAATGCGGGCCTGATTCGCCGTGAAGATGCGATTAACTTCAGCGAAACGGACTGGGACGACGTGATGAACCTGAACATCAAGAGCGTGTTCTTTATGTCCCAGGCGGCTGCGAAGCACTTCATCGCGCAGGGGAAAGGCGGCAAGATCATCAATATTGCCTCCATGCTCTCTTTCCAGGGCGGCATCCGCGTACCGTCTTACACCGCATCGAAGAGCGCCGTGATGGGCGTGACCCGTCTGCTGGCGAACGAGTGGGCGCAGCACAATATCAACGTCAACGCGATTGCGCCGGGCTACATGGCCACCAATAATACCCAGCAGCTGCGTGCTGATGAAGAGCGCAGCGCGGCAATTCTGGAACGTATTCCAGCGGGTCGCTGGGGTCTGCCGAGCGATCTGATGGGCCCGGTTGTGTTCCTGGCTTCTCCGGCTTCGGATTACATTAACGGCTATACCGTCGCCGTTGACGGCGGCTGGCTGGCACGTTAATTCAGCCTTAATAAAGAACCTCTGCCCTCGGGTGGAGGTTTTTTTTGCGCCAAAATTGGCTTTATCCATATCCTTAAAGATGAAAAATCCATACCAAAAAGGAATAAATGACGGGTATCACACATTTATTGCTTAAATATTAACTAATTAATAAAAAATAAGGTTAAACCACCCTGATTTGAAATTGTAATGTCCATCACAGAACGGTATGTCGTAGCGAAATAATCCATATCTTCACCAGTTCCGACCTGACACTTTCTTCCGGTATCTCGTAATTTCACTTAACGAATTTCGCTGTTGAGGCAGGAAACTATGACATCTATAAATGACTCTACCCTTATGCCCGCTGCGCTGCGCGATACCCGACGCATGAACCAGTTTGTTTCTGTTGCGGCCGCCGTAGCCGGTCTACTGTTTGGTCTGGATATCGGCGTTATCGCTGGCGCACTGCCCTTTATTACCGACCACTTTACGTTAAGCAACCGCCTGCAAGAGTGGGTGGTAAGCAGCATGATGCTGGGCGCGGCCATCGGCGCGTTGTTTAACGGCTGGCTGTCGTTCCGTCTCGGGCGCAAATACAGCCTGATGGTTGGGGCGATCCTGTTCGTCGCAGGCTCCATCGGCTCCGCGTTTGCGACAAACATAGAAGTGCTGCTGCTTTCACGCGTGCTGCTTGGCGTAGCGGTGGGTATCGCGTCCTACACCGCGCCGCTTTATCTCTCTGAAATGGCAAGTGAGAACGTGCGCGGGAAGATGATCAGTATGTATCAGCTGATGGTGACGCTCGGTATCGTGCTGGCGTTTCTGTCGGATACGTACTTCAGCTACAGCGGCAACTGGCGGGCAATGCTTGGCGTGCTGGCGCTGCCTGCGCTGCTGCTGATTGTGTTAGTCATTTTCCTGCCGAACAGCCCGCGCTGGCTGGCGCAAAAAGGGCGTCACGTGGAGGCGGAAGAGGTGCTGCGCATGTTGCGCGACACGTCTGAAAAAGCGCGTGAAGAGCTGAACGAAATCCGCGAAAGCCTGAAGCTGAAGCAGGGCGGCTGGTCCCTGTTTAAGGCGAACCGCAACGTGCGCCGCGCGGTGTTCCTCGGCATGCTGTTACAGGCGATGCAGCAGTTTACGGGGATGAACATCATTATGTATTACGCCCCGCGCATTTTTAAAATGGCCGGTTTTACCACCACCGAACAGCAGATGATCGCCACGCTGGTGGTGGGGCTGACCTTTATGTTCGCCACCTTTATCGCGGTGTTCACCGTTGATAAGGCCGGACGTAAACCCGCCCTGAAAATTGGCTTTAGCGTGATGGCGCTCGGCACCTTAATCCTTGGCTACTGCCTGATGCAGTTCGATAACGGCACGGCGTCAAGCGGCCTCTCCTGGCTCTCCGTGGGCATGACCATGATGTGTATCGCCGGTTACGCGATGAGCGCCGCGCCGGTGGTGTGGATCCTGTGCTCTGAAATACAGCCGCTGAAATGCCGCGACTTTGGTATCACCTGTTCCACCACCACCAACTGGGTGTCGAACATGATCATTGGCGCGACCTTCCTGACGCTGCTGGATGCGATTGGCGCGGCAGGCACCTTCTGGCTCTATACGGTGCTGAACGTGGCGTTTATCGGTGTGACCTTCTGGCTGATCCCCGAAACCAAGGGCGTGACCCTGGAGCATATTGAACGCAAGCTGATGAGAGGGGAGAAACTACGTAATATCGGCGTGTAATGTAATTGCCCGGTGGCGCTTCTGTATGACCGGATACATAGGTAACAGATCAGACCGGGAACATAGGTAACACTTTTCAGTCTATCCGGAGCACACTCTGGGTTTTTCGGTCGTAGT